>NZ_KV835853.1:59151-59441 GCF_001838135.1 Neisseria sp. HMSC078H04 | reverse complement strand
TCAACACACAGCCGCCCGAAGGCGGCTGGCGGCATGGCTCGCTCCTAACCGCTTGCTACCGCTAGTTTCAACACACAGCCGCCCGAAGGCGGCTGGCGCATACCTCATTATCTCAGCCTGCCACATGACCGTTTCAACACACAGCCGCCCGAAGGCGGCTGGCTTAACAAATATGTATAAGCCGTCTGTTATCGAAAGTTTCAACACACAGCCGCCCGAAGGCGGCTGGGGATAACCTCCGCAGCTATCAGAACACCGGACAGTTTCAACACACAGCCGCCCGAAGGCGG
>NZ_KV835853.1:0-59051 GCF_001838135.1 Neisseria sp. HMSC078H04 | reverse complement strand
TTCAACACACAGCCGCCCGAAGGCGGCTGGCCCAATGACAGGAGAAATCCTATGACATCCCAACGTTTCAACACACAGCCGCCCGAAGGCGGCTGGTGCCTCTCTCAAAAGCCTTGCTACATCAGGTTTCGCAAGCCTAATCTCGCTAAACTCTCAAGAAAAGCAGAAATGCGAGTATAACACAGCCTTTTCTGTTATACCCACATTTGCAATATCCTGATTGTTAAAGAACAATCCTAATTCGCTAATCCTGCCACATTTTCATGAGAACAACAGGTTGGCGATTCACACAATCAACGTATCCTTAAACACATCCACCGTCGGTTTTGCGCCGTGGTGTTCCACTTTCCGCCGCCATTTGCTGCCCAGATGGTAAAAGCGCAGGCTGTCGGTTTCGGGGTTGTAGGTTTTTAAGAGTTTGTCTTTTAAAACGACCCACTGATCGGGCGCGATGTCGCATTCGAACACCGAATATTGCACGCGCACGCCGTAGTCCAGACACAATTTCGCTACGCGCCGCAGCCTTGCCTGTCCTTCCGCGTCTTCCAGCGAAATATCGTAAGTAATCAGCATCAGCATTTTGTATTCCCATGTGCAAGGCTGCTTTAGAGACCGTCTGAAAACATCCAACCCGTTTTCAGACGACCTGCAAACCTATCTCATCAAAAACGGCGGATATTCCGCCAAATCCCCGCGCAAGTGTCGCGCCAACAGCATGGCCTGAATATACGGCAACAGCCCGATTTCCACTTCTTCGCCCAAAAACGGATGCACGATTTTCTCCTGCTTTTTCGCCTGCAAGGCTTGGAACAAGAGCTTACGCGCATCGGCTTTCAAGCTTACCGTACCGCTTGCCTCGGTAACAAAATCCTGCGGTTTGATTTGCCCTCGGTTAATCAAGGAAAGCACCAGCCTGTCTGCCCACCACGCGCGGAATTCTTCCAAAATATCCTGCGCCAAACTGTCGCGCCCCGGTCGGTCGGCGTGTAGAAAGCCCACCTGCGAGTCTAGCCCCACGCCTTGCAGCGCGCCGCTGATGTCCTTGCCCAACAGACTGTACACAAACGACAACAGCGCATTCACCCCGTCTCTGGGCGGACGGCGGTTGCGCCCGTCAAAAGTAAAGCCGCTTTTTTCGCTCAAAAGCTGCCCGAATACGCCGAAATAACGCGCCGCCGCATCGCCCTCAATGCCGCGCACCACGTCCAGCCCGTCCGCGCCCTTCAACTGCCGCAGCGAAATGTTCAAAGCATCGACCGCACTTTGAATCGCCGCATTCTCGCCGTAATTGCGAATCTGCCGCTGAAGCACCCGTTTACTCGCCTGAATCTTTGCCGCAATGATATTACGCGCAATCGGCACGGGATTTTGCTCCGACACCCGATACTGCGCTCGACGCAACAGCACATTGCCGCTCTGCCGCCCCTGAAGCCGCCCCAAATAACGCCCGTTTTCGGTAAAAAACGCCAAATTTACATTATTTTCGCCGCAAAACCCCAGCAAAAACGGCGACACCAGCACATTCCCAAAACAGAAAATATGCCCGATAGAATGCACCGGCAATTGTGCCACCTTCTTGCGCTCCTGCTCCACCACCAGCGTCTCCCGCTCCTTATGCAGGTAGCTGCCTTGGGTGGTGATGTAGAGCGTATTTTGCAGTTTGCGCATGAGTAGATTCCTTGGATTTTGACCGTACTTTTGGGGGCGATAGTTGGGCTGCCTGAAAATTATCGGTAGGTTGGGGTAGATAGAGCTCCGTAACCCAACGAAATAGCTTGGCTTCCCAAATATTGTTTTTCAGACGACCTCAGTTTGGATTTTTCGGTATTTTTATTCTTTAATTACATAAGGTTTATTTATAACCTCTGCTAATTCATCTCCTTTGATATATGGTTTAATCCAAATTAACTTAGTTTCTGTCAAACCCGAACCATAACGTTGATTTCTCCAATGCCCTCTAACCATAAATCTACGTAAAATTTTTCGGTCTAATCTTGAATAATCAACAGATTCAGAATTTTCATTATCATGCTGATTTTTTAAAATTATTTGTTGCTCACTTAATCCAACCTCAAAATAATCAAGACTAGATATTGCTTTTGTCTCTTGATTTAATCTCTCTTTTTTAAGAAATGATTTTGCATTTGCTATCTTTTTTTCTATTTTTCTAATTTGACTTTCTTTTTTAGGGAAATCAGCCTTACTTGAAATTACATATAAAATAGCATTCAATATAATCCGATAAAAAAGTAATCCATCTGTATAAAAAAGATCATCTTCTAATTTACTGATATTTCCATCATTGTAAAATGAGCCATATCCCAAATTATTAGGGGTAAGATTCTCCCAATCTGTTCTTAAGCTTTGCTCTAAGTTCCAATCATTACCAAGAAACAATTCCCTTTTCTGCATTAGAAAAATTGTATCTGGATATTTACTATGGTATGAGTTAAAAATAATTCTTCTGCCATCCAATTCATCACAATCATCAAATAAGGTAACAAAAACACTTATAGGGCAAGAATAATCAACAGTTAAGTCAGGATTATCCTTAAGAGCTTTTGTATAGAATGCATCTATAATTTCTCTTTCCGTGAATACTAATTGGCAACTAAAAAAAGGTAGCTGTATCTCTTTAGCTGGCACATTAATTTCTGTATGTAAGAGCTTTTGACTGATAGCATCAGAAAAGAAAAATGTTTTTCTACCAGCTAATAGAAAATTAACTATGAAATGATATTCATAATTAATAGTACTACCTAGAGCAAATAGATGATTTTTAAAGAACTCTGGTAAATCATCTATATTATTTTTAATAAAATTTAGAGAAACCCCAATATTATCTGCGGCAACTTGTAGAGTATCATTGATTACTTTTTCCAAATATGAATTTAATCTATTTTCATACTCATCAATACTTAATATAGGGGACTTCCTATCTATATTTAATAATTCTTTGACATCTTTCTTTGCTTCAATTAATAACTCTGGCCTAAGATATTGGATACAATCAAAATGTGTTTTAGGCATTTCCATGAAAAAATTTCCTTATTTAAATTTAGATAGATTCACAACATAACATATTATACGTTCATCAATTTTCTCAATCCCCAAACAACCTCATCACATACCCCACACTCCTATCCTGTTTCCCCAGCAACTCTGGCTGGCAAATCTCCACCAGCGAGCAGGCTTTGCAGCGTTTGCCGTAGTCGGGTGGCGGGGTTTGACCGCTGTTTAGCAGCTCGCGCACGGCGGCGATGGTGGCGAGTGTTTGGGCGCGCAGGCCGTCTGAAAACACGACGGGGACGCGATGGCGGGTTTGCATATACCACAGCGCGCCCTCAGAAACGGTTTGCCCTGTCATTTCTTCCAAGCACAAACCTTGGGCGCAAAGCTGGATTTCGTCCATTGGGTCGGGTTTAGGCTTGCCGCGTTTGTATTCCACAGGTTTCAAACGGCCTGTTTTCGTGTCCACTTCCACCAAATCCAACACCCCGTTGATGCCCAATTTCTCCGCCGACACATGCACCGTCCGCTCGAAGCGCACGCCCTTGCGCGTTTCCGGCTCGCCCGAATCCACTCGCTCATGCAGCGCCTTGCCCTGTGCGGTCAAATAGTTCTCCATCCACGCCTGCTCGTTGTGAATCAGTGCGCATTGGCGCGGGCAGAAAGCGTAGTGTTGCAGGGCAGAAAGAGAAATCAGGCGTGTGTCCTGATTTTCCCTTTGGGTTTCGGTTAAAAGTGCGGTCATTTTTAGCCTAATTTACGCAGCAGCTTGGTTTCGCCAAGATTTTGATCGTCCACGCTGACAAGGTAATCGTCAAAATTCCTTGCCACTTCCACTCCGTCTTTTTTAGCAACCTGAATGCGTTTGAAGAGGCTATCAGCAGGTGCGTCACCCAGACTACTGCTGTGTTCAAACACATAGAGCCCGCGAGCATTCATTTGCCCGCGTGCGGCGGAATGGTCGTGGTCGAACATATTGACGAGTGCCTGCCAAAACAGTTCTAAATCACTTTCGGAAAAACCGGTTTGCTTGGCGAAGTGGGCGGAAATAAAGCCATGGCAGCGGTATAGGCCGTAAGGGACTGTAAATTTGCGCCCCATTCTTCCACGTTCTTTCTTTGCTTTTTCTTCTTCACTATCCTCAGGTTTCGGATTTTCAACCTCTTTAGCCGGCGCACAACGAGTAATCGTATGTTCAAGTGTTACTATCGGATCAATAGAGCGGGAAAAAGTCAATTGCACAGGACCTCTAACTTGTCCCGCATTCTCACCTGTCGTTAAAACCGCACCAAAAGTACGAATATCGTAATAGCGTTTGCACATATATTGACGCGCACTTTCGGTTTTTTCTCTCCCATTTGGTTTGTCTTTTACTTCATCTTGCTGATGGGCTTCAGCAATTAAATCATTAAGAATGATTTTTTCACGAATAAAGATATCGTGATGTTCACCATTTTGGGTCATTTGGATAAAATTGCGGACTTTGCGTTTCAGGCAAACATCGGTTACCAAACCTTCACCGGTTTGCGGGTCGATACGCGGCAGGTTGCCTGCGTCGGGATCGCCGTTGGGGTTGCCGTCTTGCACGTCAAATAAAAAGACAAAGTCGTAGCGTTTTTCAATAGTCATAGCATTTGCTCCTTATGCGGTTTTCGCTTCGTTGAACAGGTTTTTCAATGCGTCTTTGGTAAACAGAAATTGGGTTTCGTGGTAATAACCGATGGCGAATAGGCCTTGCTGTTCCAAATTCAAATGGTTGGGAAATCTCTTACAATGTTCCAAAATCTGGCGGATTTCCCATTGCAGTTGTACGGCACGTCCTTCAAATTCCAGCTTATTCAAATGGTGCGGCAGCAGGCGCATCAGTGTGCCGAATACGGCAATCGGCGTACTGCTTGCCGAACCGAAATAGCGGTCGGCAATGGTGGCGTTCAAGCCGGGATTGGCTTCGGCCTGTGTTTTTTCCAGCACGGCAAACAGCCGCCCCAGCACATAGCCAATGTCTTGACGGTTTCTATCCAAACTCATAGTTAACTCCTTCATGTTTTTCAGACGACCTGCGCGAATTGCGCGATTGATATAGGCTTTAAGCAGACTTGCCCTGCCATAGGTAATTTTCTGTTCCGCCTTGTTGCGCCGCAAAGCAGCCTGCAACAGGCTGACGGGTAAAACGCGGTTGTTGAGTGCGGCATCGGTTATTTGGGCAATCAGGTCAGATGGCAGGTTTTCCATTTTGCCGTCCAACACTAAATTACCCAGCAGGTGCGGCAACGGCATATATTCGGGGTATGGCGAGTTTTCGCCACGCACCATCTGCAAATCGTCATACCACGCCGCAATGCTTTCGGATAAGGCGGCAACAGTGGTTTCATGCCAAAAGCGGACGACAATGCGCGCAGAATTGGGTGATAGACCTAAAAGGTAGAATTTTTCTTTACCGTCGGGTTCTGTGTATTTGCCGTTGTACAAGCTTTTATAAAGCGATTTGACCGCATCAATATGGGCATCGGGATTGTCCTTGCCGCCGCCGTTAATCAAAGAAGCAAGACTCTCTTCCAACGGAGTTGGTTTCGCACTCCAACAGATGGCTGTTACATCGCCGATACGGAAGCGGTTTTCGCTAGCAAGCAGGGTATTTAAGGCAGTGGTGTACTCGAACATGGCTTGTTCGCCCACAGGAAAGATAAAGCCCTGCTCTTTGCCGTATGATTCAAAAGCTGACAGATTTACCGATGTAAACGGGGCGGGCTTGGCGTTCACACCTTTCACGGCGTTATGCAGCCGCGCAATCGGCGCAGGTTTGCCCGTTACCAGGCAAATGCCTTTGGGGATGTTATCGGATTGTGCCTGATTAGCTTGACTCACATATGCCTGAACCGCCTTTGATTGACAAACCAAATCTACTGCCTCGTCCACCAAGCGGAAGCTGAGATTACAGCCTTTGACTTTGGCACATTCCGCCCAATTTTCGGCCTGCATGACTTTGCTTTTTTCTTCCGCAGAAGCCAGAAAGGCGGCAATGGCGGCAACACCTGCATTATCGGGCAACGCCTGTTTCAATTCGTTTACATTGGCGGTAAAGCTAGCATGCTGTTTATCCGCCTGCTCCTGCCCTTTTTCTCCGGCATAGGCAAGCACATAACCGTAGTGATCCCACAATAAATTGCTTACTTCGTAGGATTTTGAACCGCTCCTGCCCAAGCCTTTCGGCACTAAAAAAATGCGGCCAACTTTCTTCTTGCCTTTCAGCTCACGGGTATCTTCCAGCTGAATAAATTTGCCCTGTTTGTCTATAACAATAATGAACGGGATTTCTTTGTTTTCAAACCCTTCCGGGGCAACACCGCCATCGCTTTCGGCTTTGCGTTGGTAGTATTGGGTGAGCGCGTGCAGAATCATCGTTTCACCTCCTCGCTATTGGCTGGGGGCACGGTAATTACGCCGTTTATCGCTTTGCATTGGTAAAACATAGGTTCGGCGTTATTGGAATCGCGCGGATCGGATTTGCTGAAATCCATGTCGTACAACATAAAACCGAAATCTTGGGTAATATCTTCGCGTGGCAAACCGTCTTCAGCCTTTTCAAGTAGCCTGAAATGGCAGGGAAACTCACGGCAACCCAAATAAGGCTGGTGGAAATACTGCCCTTTTTTCGCGCGCCGTTTGAACATTTCGGCAAATTTGACGTAGTTGTCGCCCTCGCCTGCTTCGCTTGTCATGTCAAAATTGGCGTGAATGCGGTAGGCAACGTCTTTCAGTAGCATGGATGCGCGCTGCTGGCGGTTGTCTTCAATATAGAGCGAGCCGCTACGTTCACTCATTTTGGTTCCCACTTCGTTACGGCGGATATTCGTCCACTGAATCGGTTTTAGGATTTCTATCTTCAAGACTCGCCAGCGGATTGCCGGCTTCCACAATATCGCCATTAAAATGTTTCTGGCGGCAGACGGCGTGATAACGGAGTAACTTACCCTTTCTACTTTTAGCTCAGGCCTAGTGAAGCAAGCCAAATCACCGCTGATTTCTAAGATAAAACTCATATCATCTCCTTATTGCTTTCATTTCATAAAACCGAATTTTCAGGTAGCCAAGCTGCATCGTCAAAATCCGCGCCAAGCACGGCTTTGTAATAGCCCTTATCCAACACCAGCAATCCCGCCCTAGAAAAAACCGCATGTGCAGGCAGCTTTTTCAGTTCGTGTTCGTACACCGTTATCGTGTAGCGTTGCAGCTTGCGGTAAACCCATTTGTGTTTGAGTGGATCGCTTTCTAAAAATTTGAACCAACTTTCAAACGGCTCGGGCAGCGGTGGACTGTCAGTTTGCCCGAAGGAGTTGTCGGTTGGCTGAGGAAAGCGTTGTTTGTCCAAAACATCCTGCCATTCTGAAACTTCCACGCCGTCCAAGTGTCGTCTGAAAAAATCGTCCAACTCGTTTGCTTTGATAATTTGCGGACTGCCGTCTTTTTCCCAATGAGCCAACGGGATAAACGGCACAATGAGTGCCACGCCTTGGTTATCAATCAGGCGGAAGCGTTCGGCAGCAGTGCGGAATTTGATTGCCAGCGGATTTTCATTGGATGATTCTGCCGTCAAGAGTCTTGTAATGTCGTGTTTATCCACATCGCCTTTACCGTTGAACCGGCGGAAATATTCGGCAAATGCCGACGGGGAAAGCGGGTCGCCGAGCAGCCCTGCTTTCAGCATTTCTTCGGTAATGTCCTGCCCCTGTTTCAGGCTGCCGCTAGGCGCGCCTTCCTCGGCACGGAACACGACCACTTCACCCAACTGTGGCAGTTTGCCTTCACGGTTGCACCGCCCCGCCGCTTGGGCAATGCTGTCCAGTCCTGCCATCGCCCGATAAACGCAAGGGAAATCCAAATCCACGCCGGCTTCAATCAACTGCGTGCTGACCAGCCATAAAGGCTTGTGCAGGCTGCCTGCGCTATACAGTGCCAAATATCGGCGAACCAACGCAATGACTTCGCTGCGGTGTGTGGCGCACATATTGGCAGACAAATGTAGCTTGATTCCGTTAGAAGGCAGGGCGGCAAAGAGTTTTTGGGCGTGTTTTCGCGTATTGACTACCACCAAAACACACGGACGCGCGGCGATTTCATCGGCAATTTCCTGCCAGCTTTGCGCTTCGTCGTTTGGCAGCGGCATTTTGATGCAGACGCGGCGCAGTTTTTCCGATAAGGCAATTTTGTCTGCCACAATCTCGCGCACGTCCGGCAGGCCTTCCAAAATGGTGCGGCCGAATGCGTCGATATTTTTGCCAAGTTCAGGCTGAGTTGCCGTGCACAGCACAAAGGTAACGCCGTAATCGCGAGCCAACACCCGCATCATGTCAGTAATCGGCTTTTGGAAATCGCGCGGAAGCTGCTGGGCTTCATCCAAAATCACCACGCTATCGGCAATATTGTGAATCTTGCGGCAACGGCTGGTTTTCGCCGCAAACAGGCTTTCAAACAGTTGCACGTTAGTGGTAACAATCAGCGGCGCGTCCCAATTTTCCGTAGCAAGACGAGTTTTCGCTGTTTCCTTATCTTCTTTCACTTCTAAATTGCTGTGGTGTTCTAAAACCACATCATCGCCTAATGCTTTGCGGAAAACATTGGCGTTCTGCTCGATAATACTGGTGAAAGGAATAGCATAGATAATACGTTTTTTGCCAAATTTCAGTGCGTGTTTCAAAGCGAACCCCAAGCTCGCTAAAGTTTTACCGCCACCGGTCGGCACGGTTAAAGAAAACAAAGTGCGGTCGGTTTCTGCGGCAGAAAAACATTGCTGCAAAATGGCATGGCGTTCTTGGTTTAAAGATGAGTTTTTGTCCGATTTTTCATAAAGCTGCGCCATATACTGCTCATATCGCCGGTGCAACTCATCCAAACCGGAAAATTTCGGGCGCAATTCGGCAGCCTGCGCGGCATCGGCATCGGCGTAGCCGTTCATAAAGGCTTCGGTATCCAAAAAATCGGCATCCACCAAGCAGGAAAAGAAAAAACGTATCCAAATATGTAGCTCCTTGAACAGTTTTGCCTGTTCTGGTTTTTCCCAAAAAGCAAGAAAATTTTGTGTTAAATCATTATTGGATAAAAGAAAAGAGTCTTCAGACAAACCACTTTCCACCAAGCCCGACAAAGACGCCGCCAACTCGTCATCCGCCTGTTGCAGACGGCTTTTCAGACTGCCTTTGTCATACCAATCTGCCAGCCCAGCATGATGCCCGGCAATCAAATACGCCAACAAATGCCCAAAAAACGAATTAAGGTGCTCTACTGCATATTTGGCACCGGCAGTGGAATGCGGAATTTTGCGCAACTTGGTAGATTCGACATCTTCCAAATGGGCATTTTCTTTTTCAAATCCGGATGCATTACGGATATATTTCTGAAAAGCTTCCTGAAATTTCCCCAAATCGTGCAAAAGCCCCGCATATTCGGCAAACAACGACCCATAACGCCCTGCAAAACGCTTAGCAAGTTGTGCGACTTTTTGCAGGTGGTCTTGCAGAGGGTGGGAATGCCAATTTCCTGATGCGTCTTGGCGGGCGTGGGCAATTTTGTCAGTCATCCAACTTCCTAAAATGAAATTAATTATAGATTTTTAAGAAACACATGTACCCAAACAATTTTTCTATATGTTTCAACAGCAACTTGGTTACCCATGATTTCGCAATCATGCAAGTTTCCATTAGATGGGATTGTGAAAACTAATATTGTCCATCTACCTTACAGATGCAAGCAATGGTAAAACTTACTATCATTAATTAGTTAATTTATAAATCATATACCAGATAGTATTTACACTCAATAATATTACATATAAACATTTACCGCTTAATATCTAGCAAGCTTTGATTAAAAAATGCCGTCTGAAACTTTTTCAGACGGCATTGTTATTGATTACCCTTTATAACTTGCTTCTAATATCCTTCACAGCTTTCACTAAAGCTTCGGAAAGCGAAGGATCAAAAGAAGAATGGCCTGCTTGGGCGATTCTCAATTCTGCTTCTGGAAAGGCTTGCGAGAGTTCCCACGCGCTTTGCATTGGGGTGCATAGGTCGTAGCGGCCTTGGACGATGATGGTTGGGATATGGCGGATTTTGTCGATGTTTGCCAAGATGGCTTTATCGCCCCGTAACCAGCCTTCGTTCACGAAGTAATGGTTTTCCATTCTTGCGATGGCAAGAGAGGCTTGCGGGTCTTCATCTACATCTTTAGGTTCAAACTGAATAAGGTAGCTTTCCCAGTCTGCCCATGATTTAGCCGCTTTGAGGCGCGTGGCTTCATCTTCGCTGAACAGCATTTCATGGTAGGCTTGGATTAGGGCTTGGCGTTTGTTTTCGGCTACGGGAGCAATGAATTTTTGCCATTGAGCCGGATAAATTTGGCTGACGCCGCCTGCTTCGTTCAACCATGCCATTTCAGACGGCCTGCACAGGAAAATACCGCGCAAAACTAAGCCGCTGACGCGCTCGGGATGGGTTTCGGCATAAGTCAGCGACAAGGTGCTGCCCCATGAGCCGCCGAAAACCAGCCATTTTTGAATGCCGAGCATTTCACGTACTTTTTCAATATCGGCAACCAAATCCCATGTGGTGTTGTCTTCAATACAGGCATAGGGTTTGGAGCGTCCGCAACCGCGTTGGTCGATAATAACGATGCGGAAATGTTCTGGATTGAAAAAGCCGCGACAGGCAGGTGATGCCCCTGCTCCGGGGCCGCCATGCAGGAAAATCACGGGGTGGCCATCAGGATTGCCTGATTCTTCCCAGTAGATTTCGTGAATGTCGGATACGCGCAAAAGGCCGCTATTTCGTGGTTCTTGAATCGGATGCATAAGCTTTCTCCTTTGTCTGATGAATATGTTGATTGTAACACTTTGCCTTCTGATTTTTCAGACGGCCTACATAGGTTTATCGCCACAAATGGCGTAAAATAGCACTTTTTTGACAGGACTTTTTATGGCTGACAACAAACAAACACATGCGGCACCCGAAGGACAACTTTTATTGCGTACGGTAGCCATGCCGCGCGATACCAATCCTAATCAGGATATCTTCGGCGGCTGGATTATGTCGCAAATGGATTTGGGCGGCGGTATTTTGGCGGCAGAAATCACACAGGGACGCATTGTAACCGTGGCCGTTCAAGAAATGAATTTCATCAGACCGGTAAAGGTCGGCAACGTTGTATGCTGCTATGGTCATTGCGTCCGCGTCGGCAATACTTCTTTGCAACTGAAAATCGAAGTGTGGGTGAAGACTTTGATGAACGATATGGTAACGGAAGACCGCCAACTGGTCACCGAAGCCGTGTTCACTTACGTCGCCATCGATTCACAAGGCAATCCGCGCCCTATTCCTCGCGAAGGCAATGCAAAGCTGGCTCATTTGTCAGTTTAAGAAATCAAAACCAGGCCGTCTGAAATTTCAATGTTCAGACGGCCTTTTTGAATATGGAGACAAAATGTAATAATATTTCTTTTGAGCTAAAGCAAGGCGAAGTATCTGTTTTTTAGGTTTAATTCAGGCTGATTGATAAGACAAAGACCGTACACCGGCTCCCTATAACACCACTCTACCGCGACAGTTTGTATCACCTTTAAAACAACGTTTCCTCCTCAACCCACTTTAAGGAACATCATGGCTTCGCGCGATTTATACCCACAGGAAATTTTACAGGTTGTTCTCGACAAAAGCTGCGCCAAAGCACAATCCAGCATCCCCACACTGGCAATCTTGAGCATTTTGGCCGGTGGATACATCGGCTTCGGATATCTTGCCTATTTAAAAGTAGTCAGCGGCATTCCGCATGAATGGGGCGGCGTTGCGACTTTACTCGGTGCCGCCGTGTTCCCAATCGCCTTGATTTGTATCCTGCTTGGCGGCGGCGAGCTGGTAACCAGCAACATGATGATTATGTCTTTAGGCAGATTGGCCGGACGGATTTCCTCTAAAATGCTGCTGCGAAACTGGGTTATCGTCTGCATGGGCAATTTGGTAGGCACGCTGGCGATGGCGTTTTTTCTCGGACACTATGTCGGCATGACCGAAGGCAGCGTGGTAGAAAAAACTATTGCTGTGGCGGAAGCAAAAGTCCATATGGATTTCGGCCGTGCTTTCGTATCGGCAGTCGCATGTAACTGGATGGTCTGCATGGGCGCGTGGCTGCACTTTGCCGCTAAAAACACAACCGGACGAATGCTGGCCATTTGGTTCCCCGTCATGATTTTCGTATTAAACGGCTTCCAACACCTTGTCGCCAATATGTTCGTTATCCCAGCCGGCATTTTGGCAGGTGCAAACATCACTTGGGGGCAGTTTTACTTCAACATGATTCCCGTATTTCTGGGTAATGTCGTCGGTGGCGCATCATTTGTCGGCGCATCGTATCTTTATACTTATAAAGACACGCTAAAAAATAGTGCCGAATAGACCTGCTTTAGAAACAACAAAACCTGCTTTTTTAAGCAGGTTTTTCGTTATTTTTCAGACGGCCTTTGCTACACAAAATCATCATACTGCTCCACAAGGTTGCAAGATTTTTTTCAGCCTAATAGCCTATACCGAAGTGAGCAATCTATATTGAAACTTAAAGAGTAAAAACAAAAAGGACTTAACCGGAAAAACAGGTTAAGTCCTTAAAATCTTTTGGTCGGAGTGAAAGGATTCGAACCTTCGACCCCTTGCACCCCATGCAAGTGCGCTACCAGACTGCGCCACACTCCGACTCGATAAGCCATGAATTCTAGTTTCAAATACTGATTTTGACAAGTGTTTTTTAGGAAGGGAAATTTACTCGTTTGAAAATATTTGAATTATTTATACACAAAAAAGGCCGTCTGAAATCGTTCAGACGGCCTTTGATTATTCAGTCAAATATCAAGCTTCAACCGGGATAATACCGATTTTGGCCTGCCATTGTTTTGGCGCAATAGCGTGAACCGATTCGCCGTTGCTATCCACCGCAACGGTCACAGGCATGTCTTTGACTTCAAATTCGTAAATCGCTTCCATACCCAATTCTGGGAACGCCAAGACTTTAGATGCTTTAATGGCTTTGGCAACCAGATATGCCGCGCCGCCGACAGCCATCAGGTAAACAGCTTTGTTATCGGCAATGGCTTGGCAAGTTGCTGCGCCGCGTTCGGATTTACCGATCATACCCAAAAGGCCGGTTTGTTCCAGCATTTGGCGGGTAAATTTATCCATACGGGTGGAGGTGGTCGGACCTGCCGGGCCAACAACTTCGTCGCGGACTGGATCAACCGGACCGACGTAGTAAATCAGTTTGTTGGTGAAATCCACCGGCAACTCTTCGCCTTTGTTGAGCATGTCAACCAAACGTTTGTGCGCGGCATCGCGGCCGGTCAGGATTTTACCGTTCAGCAACAATACGTCACCGGTTTTCCATGTAGCCACTTCTTCTTTGGTCAGATTGTTGACATCGACACGTTTGCCGTTGTCAGGGCTGTAAGTCAGATCCGGCCAGTCTTCCAAAGATGGGGCTTCCAGTTTGGCCGGGCCTGAGCCATCCAATTCAAATTCGATGTGGCGGGTTGCCGCGCAGTTTGGAATCATGGCAATCGGTTTGGAAGCCGCGTGGGTTGGGTAGTCAAGGATTTTGACATCCAGCACGGTGCTCAAACCGCCCAAACCTTGTGCGCCGATACCCAAGGCATTTACTTTTTTGTAGAGTTCCAAACGCAGGGCTTCGGTTGTAGACAATTCCGCACCTGAATCGGCTTTTTCTTTGAGTTCCTGAATATCGATATGGCTCATCAGGCTTTCTTTGGCCATCAGCACTGCTTTTTCAGGCGTACCGCCGATACCGATACCCAAGATGCCCGGAGGACACCAGCCGGCACCCATTTGAGGAACGGTTTTCAATACCCAATCAACGATATTGTCTGAAGGGTTGAGCATGGCAACTTTGGTTTTGTTTTCAGAACCGCCGCCTTTGGCTGCGCAAGTGACTTCGACTTTGTCGCCTTTTACGATTTCCATATGTACAACGGCAGGGGTATTGTCTTTGGTATTTTGACGTTTTCCAGCCGGGTCGGCCAATACAGAGGCGCGCAGTTTGTTGTCAGGATAGGTGTATGCACGGCGTACACCTTCATTAACCATTTCCTGTACACTCATCTCGGCATCCCACTGTACATCCATGCCCACTTTCAAGAATACGGTCGCAATACCGGTATCCTGACAAATCGGGCGATGGCCTTCGGCACACATACGGCTATTGACCAAAATCTGCGCCATCGCATCTTTGGCGGCAGGGTTTTCTTCTTTTTGATAAGCCTTGTATAAAGCCTGAATGTAATCTTTAGGATGGTAGTAGCTGATGAATTGGAAAGCATCGAAAATACTTTGGATAAAGTCTTCTTGCTTGATGACGGTCATGATTGTGTTCCTTTTCGGGAGTCATGGTAGGAAGGGTTTGTTTATTTTTTAAGAGACCGATTTTTCAGACGGCCTTCAATAGTGTAATAGTGCTTTCAAATGAATAATCCAGACAATATCATTTTCATACCTTATTGATTTAAATAGAATTTAATAACATATTAAATCACTTGGTTATTGATAACCTATATCTACTGGCTATTCGCTTACATAGAAATAAAATTACATTGTTTTTAAATGATAATCTTATTTCAAGGCCGTCTGAAAATATTTGCCTTAAGCATCTAAAAAAGAAATTTAGTAGCCTGTATTTAAAAGGAAACTACCTAAATTTCAGACGGCCTTTCTTATTCTCCAATACAATACACAATTGTAAAATCCGTGTTATTTTCTCCCTCAATCTTCTTGACTGATATCAAACTTGTTTGATTTTCTGAAATTTTATAACAGTTTTTTCACTTGCTCACATACCAAAATATTATTCAATATATACAATAATCTATGCAAAATTGTCTAACATATAATAATGATTTTTACTAGTAAATATACGAATATTTTAAAATTTATAATAAAAAAGTAATTTTATTTTACTTTTAAAATCAAATTTTTGTAATAAATTTGTCTAAATAATAGGCATATTTTATTTGCAATCCTCCTTCTATAAAACCTTAGGTTACCCCTATCATCAAATCCAACAAATTCTGATACACTTCACCTTATATAGATAAACATTGATTTTAAAAGAATTTCCGAGTAAATCACTTGGATATTTTCCTCATACGCAATAAATGTAATAAAAATACAATTAACCAAATTATCCACTATTCCAACTTCCAATTTCACAGGAACAAACCATGAGTGAAAATTTGTTAACCCTGACCATAGACGGCCACGAAGTCAAAGCCTCCGCCGATTCGTCAATTATCCAAGCCTATGCCCGTTCAGGCAATGCGATTACTGCCAATGTCGGCTGTATGGGTCAAGGCGTATGCGGTTCCTGCCGCTGCATGATTCGTAAAGAAGGCGAACGTGAAGTAACCACTGCACTGGCATGCGAGACCAAAGTTGAAGAAGGCATGCAGGTCAGCTTCTTGGACTACTTCATTCCCGAGCATATCCAATATTACGACGTCAGCGAAATTGGTGATGGCTGGAACTGGTTGGACGATACCGCCAAAGCCTTCCCAGAAGCGCAAAATTGCCGTCATTGCGGCGGCTGTAATCGAGCCTGTCCTAAAGGTTTGCAAGTGGAAAACGGCGTAGCGCAGGTAGTTTCCGGCGATTTCAGTGCGGCTGCGCTGACCTTTGACCAATGCGTGATGTGCAACCTCTGCACCCTCTCCTGCCCCGAACACATCCGTCCGAACCACTTGGGCCTGTTCGCCCGCCGTATGAAAGCGGCGCGTACATTGCGTCCTGTGGATTTGATGCGCCGCCTACGCGAAATCGACAGCGGCAAAATGAAAGTCGAATTTGAAGAGGAGTCAGTGTAATGGTTAACAAAACCCAAGGCATAGACTACGAAACCGCCCTTGCCAACCTGCGTGCGTCCTCATTGGAATTACGCGGCGATTTACCTGAAAAAAACGAATTACTGAGCCAATTTCACCCTGACTATCAGGCAAATGCCCGTGTGAAACTGCCTATCGGTCCAAACCAAGGCGATTACTGCCATCCTGATTTGGCCAAACTCTTAATCAGTCAGCCTCTGATTGACGACTATAATTTGTCGGGTGCAGAACACTTGAACACCGACGTATTGGTAATTGGTGGCGGCGGAGCGGGCGCGGCAGCGGCATTGTCTGCCACTGAAGCCGGAGCACGCGTCATCATGGCGAACAAACTGCGTATCGGCGACAGTAATACCGTGATGGCCGAAGGCGGCATTCAAGCTGCGATCGGCGCGGAAGACAGCCTGCAACAACACTTTGACGATACCATCAAAGGCGGCCACAACGCAGGCAAAAAAGAATTGGTGGCGCAAATGGTTACCGATGCGCCGTCCGCCATCCGCTGGCTGATCGGCTTGGGCATGACTTTCGATCTTGCCAAAGGCACGGACAGCAACGGCATGTTGAGCCGCAAGCGTGCAGGCGGTACGACCGTGCCGCGCATTCTGAGCTACCGCGACTTTACCGGCCTCGAAATGATGCGCGTACTGCGCGAGGCAGTCGAGCTCGACGAAAACATCACACAGCTTAACCGCCACCCCGCCATCGAATTATTGTCTGACGAACACGGCCGCTGCGTCGGCGCGATTTTGTACGATTTGGAAAAACGTTCTTTGGTGTTGGTTCACGCTAAAGCCGTGGTATTGGCAACCGGCGGCAGCGGACGCCTGCATTTGCAAGGTTTCGCCACTTCCAACCACTATGGAGCGACTGCAGACGGCCTGGTCATGGCCTACCGTATCGGCGCCAAACTGCGCGATGTCGATTCTTTCCAATACCACCCGACCGGCGTTGCCCATCCGCCACACTTGGCAGGCGCGCTGATTTCCGAAGCAGTGCGCTCTGCAGGCACCAAGCTGGTCAACGGTTTGGGCGAACGTTTCGTTGACGAATTACAACCGCGCGACGTTGTTGCCGCTGCGATTCTGCGCGAATGCCGCGAAGGCCGCGGCGTGGTACGCGATGGTCAAGTCGGCGTGTTCCTCGACACCCCGCGCCTGATTGCTAACGACCCTGACGTATTGAACCGTTTGGTAACACTCGGCCACGTTGCCCATAAATGCGGCATCGACCCTGCCGTTGAGCCGGTCATGATTCATCCGACCCTGCACTATCAAAACGGCGGTATCGAAATCAACGGTGACGGCGCAACCTGCGTCGAAGGCCTCTATTGCGCCGGCGAAGTAACCGGCGGTATTCACGGCCGCAACCGCCTGATGGGCAATGCGCTTTTGGACATCATCAGCTTCGGCCGCCGTGCCGGTAAAGCCGCGGCAAATTGCGGGCTGCCGCTGAAAAAAGTACGCGGCGGTGTCGGTCACGTCCACGATCTGCAACGCGAAATGACCCGTGCCGGTCTGACCAGCGACATCAAAGCCCCCGTTTTATATCCCGACTACGGCAAATTCGATTTGCGCGAACACGCCGGTTTGCAGGAGCAACAATCATGAATCAAGCCAATCAAAACTTACTGCATCCTTCCCGCCAAGTCGGCGCAGATTTAGCCGCATGGCGTAAAGTTGGCGGCGGCGAAGGCCTGTTGGCGGCGCTTGCCGATCCTCAAAGCATTGTTTCCAAACTGCAAGAAGCCAATCTTTGCGGTATGGGCGGCGCAGGTTTCCCGACTTGGCGCAAATGGGAGGCTGCCGTTGCCGCCCAAAGCAAAAATGGCGACAAATACGTTGTCTGCAATGCCAACGAAGACGAACCGGGTACATTTAAAGACCGTGTACTGCTGGCAAATACACCGCACCAAGTCATCGAAGGCGTCCTGATTGCCGCCGTTGCCTGCCGTGCCAACAAAGCGATTTTGTACGTTAACCCTCATCAAACCGAATCCATCGCTTCCATCACACCGGCCATCGAGCAATGGAAAAACAGCGATTTGTTTATCCGCATCGAAAACTACTTGGGTAAACCTTTGGACTTGCAACTGGTTGAAACTTCAGGCCGTTATATCGGCGGCGAAGAAACTGCCGTGATTTCATGGCTGGAAGGCGGTTTCCCTTTCCCTCGCCGCAAGCCGCCTTTCCCAGCCGAAAGCGGTGTCAACGGTGAGCCGACCCTTATCAACAATACCGAAACCTTCGCCAATATTCCGCAAATCCTTGCCAAAGGTGCGGAATGGTACAAATCGCTGGGTTTGGGCGATGCGGCCGGTACAAAACTCTACTCGCTCTCTGGCGACGTATTGAATCCGGGGCTGTACGAACTACCGATGGGCACAACCCTGCAATCACTGATTTACGATCACGGCGGCGGTATGCTCGAAGGCCGTACGTTTAAAGCCGTATTTACCGGCGGCCCGTCAAACACGCTTTTGACCGTCAAAGATTTGGACGTGCCTTTGGACTTCGTTTCCGTGCGCGAACGCAAATCCAGCCTCGGTACCGGCGCGATGATTGTGATTTCCGAAGGCACCAGCGTGGTGCGCAAAGTGGCCGAATATGTGGAATTTTTCGCTTCTAACTCATGCGGTCAATGCCCACCTTGCAAAGGCGGTACATTCCAGCTTTCCCGCCTGCTCAACCGTGTGGACACCGGCATCGGCACTCCCGACGACCTGCGCGCCCTGCAAAGCCTGTGCCAACTGTTGCCACGAAGCGGCCGTTGCGGTTTGATTGACGGCGCAGTTACCGTGTTGCAAAGCTCGCTGCGTACCTTCCCCGAAGAATACGGCCTGCCGCAAGAACAGGAGTAAAACGGCGTTGTTTTCAGACGGCCTGTTGCCATAAAGGCCGTCTGAAAAACGATACCCGACTCCCTTTCTCTTCTTTCCAAGATGGAAGAGAAACCCCAATAAGAAAATACCTTCCGAACCTACCAAAATACGTTCAGACAGGCTTCAGCAACACTCAGGCCGTCTGAAAACCGATTTCCCAATACTTCAATCCTCAAATTAGGAGATTCAACATGGGCTTCAAGCCAATTCCTGCCGCGGTCGCACTTGTGCTGACGCTGCTTATCTGGTTCGTTATCCCCGTTCCTCAAGGCGTATCGCCTGACGCATGGCATCTTTTAGCATTGTTCGTCGGCATCATTGCCGGCATCATCGGCAAAGCCATGCCTATCGGCGCAATGGCGATTTTGGGCATTACCTTGGTTGCACTGACCGGCGTGACTAACGAAAAAGCTGCAGACGCAACCAAAGACGCTTTGAGCAGCCTCAACAACTCACTCATCTGGATGATCGGTATCGCCATCATCATCTCGCGCGGCCTGTTGAAAACCGGCTTGGGTATGCGCATCGGCTACCTCTTGATTTCCCTCTTCGGCAAACGCACGTTGGGCGTAGGTTACAGCTTGGCGCTTGCCGACTTAGTCATCGGTCCAGTAACGCCGAGTAATACCGCGCGCGGCGGTGCGATTGTGCATCCGATTATGAAATCCATCGCACTTAGCTTTGACTCCGACCCTGAAAAAGGTACGGAAGGCAAAATCGGTAAATACCTTTCACTGGTCAACTTCCACTCCAACGTGATTACCTGTCTGATTTTTATCACTGCCACCGCACCTAATCCGCTGGTAGTCGAATTGGTTGCCAAAGCCACCAATTCGCAAATCCAACTCTCTTGGGGCACATGGTTCTTGGCGATGGTCGTACCCGGCCTGCTTGCTATGCTGCTGATGCCACTGGTGCTGTATTTCCTGTATCCGCCTGAAATCAAACAAACCCCTAACGCCACTGCATTGGCAAAAGAGCATTTGGCTGCCATGGGGCCGATGAAGCGTGAAGAAAAAATCATGCTGGGCATTTTCCTGGTTCTGCTGCTGTTGTGGGCGGGTATTCCTGAAATGCTGTTCGGCGTGAAAGTTGACGCTACCGCCACCACCTTCCTCGGCTTGAGCCTGTGCCTGTTGACCGGCGTACTGACTTGGGACGACGCGCTGAAAGAAAAAAGCGCGTGGGATACCATTGTTTGGTTTGCTGCCTTGGTGATGATGGCAAACTTCCTCAACAAACTGGGCCTCATCAGCTGGTTGTCCGACTCCATGCAAAGCGGTATCGCCCACATGGGCTTGGGTTGGGAAGCAGGCTGCGCCCTGTTGATGCTGGCCTACCTCTACGCCCACTACGTTTTCGCCAGCGGTACGGCACACGTTACCGCCATGTTCGGCGCATTCTACGGCGCAGGCTTGGCCTTGGGCGCACCACCGATGCTATTTGCCCTGGTTATGGCAGCCGCTACCGGCATCATGATGTCACTGACCCACTACGCCACTGGTTCTGCACCTGTCATTTACGGCTCAAACTACGTCAACATGACCGAATGGTGGAAAGCCGGCTTCATCATGAGCGTGCTCGAAATCCTGATATTCTGCACTGTCGGTATCTTGTGGTGGAAAGTTTTGGGCTACTGGTAACCCTCTGGCTTATTTAAAACTCAGGCCGTCTGAAAACTCCAATTTCAGACGGCCTTTTGTTACAATTTCATTTTTACCGAACACACTCAATTACCGTGAAAATACTCATCCTCGGCAGCGGCCAAGTCGGTTCGACCGTCGCCCAAAACCTCGCCTCCGTTCCCAGCAACGACGTTACCATCATCGACATCGACGAAAAAGCGCTCAACCGTATCAGCAGCCGCCTCGATGTCCAAACCATCGTCGGCAACGGCGCATCGCCCTTTACCCTTGAACAGGCAGGCGCGGCGGACTCCGACCTCCTGCTTGCCCTGACCCGCAGTGACGAAACCAACATTGTTGCCTCCAAAATCGCCGCCGACCTGTTCAACATCCCCAGCCGCATCGCACGCGTGCGCTCAAGCGAATACCTCGAATATCCGGTTGACGGCAGCGACAACCCCGAAGAAGGCAGCCTCAACATCTTCGGCATTACCGAAACCATCAGCCCCGAACAACTGGTTACCGAACAACTTGTCGGCCTGCTCAACTACACCAGCTCATTGCAGGTACTCAGCTTTGCCAACGACCAAGTTCGCATGGTGATTGTTCAAGCTCGCAAAGGCGGTTTGCTGATCGGTCGTGAAATTGCCGACATCAACCAGCACCTGCTCGAAGGCGTAGACTGCCAAATTTGCGCCATCTACCGCAACAACCGCCTGATCGTCCCAACGCCGCAAACTGTCATTATCGAAGGCGATGAAGTCCTGTTTGCCGCCGACATCAACAGCGTTGAGGCCATCATGCGCGAATTGCGTCCGAAAGAAGCGCGTACCCGCCGCATCATGATTGCCGGCGGCGGCAACATCGGCTACCGCCTCGCCAAACAGCTCGAGTCCAAATACGACATCAAAATCATCGAATACAAACCCCACCGCGCCGAATGGCTGGCCGAGAATCTGGACAACACCCTCGTCCTGCAAGGTTCCGCCACCGATGAAACCCTGCTGGACGAAGAATACATCGACGAAATCGACGTCTTCTGCGCGCTGACCAACGATGACGAAAACAACATCATGTCCAGCCTGTTGGCGAAAAACCTTGGTGCCAAACGCGTAATTACCATCGTCAACCGCTCAAGCTACGTCGATTTGCTCGAAGGCAACAAAATCGATATCGTCGTTTCTCCCCATCTGATTACCATCGGCTCCATCCTCGCCCACATCCGCCGCGGCGACATCGTTGCCGTCCACCCCCTGCGCCGCGGCACGGCCGAAGCCATCGAAGTGGTGGTACACGGCGATAAAAACACTTCCGCCATCGTCGGCCGCCGTATCAGCGGTATCAAATGGCCAAGCGACTGCTACATCGCTGCCATCGTCCGCGGCGCAACCGGCGAGGTCATCATGGGACACCACACCGAAACCATCCTCCAAGACGGCGACCACATTATCTTCTTCGTCTCACGCCGCCGCGTCCTGCCGGAGTTGGAAAAACTCATTCAAGTCAAAATGGGCTTTTTCGGTTAAACCCGAAATCTGTTTGCCTGAAGCGATAAAAAGGCCGTCTGAAAACCTTTTCAGACGGCCTTTATTTATTGTTTTATTTATGCTTTGGCAACGCTGTTTTTACGGCCAAACCAAACAAAACCAATCGCACCCAATACAATCATCGGCACGCTCAACCATTGACCCATGGACAAGCCCAAAGTCAGCAGGCCGAGATAGTCGTCAGGCTGACGGGCAAATTCGGCAATAAAGCGGAACAAACCGTAACCGCCCAAGAACAATGCCGCCGTTTGACCGGCCGGACGCGGTTTTTTCGAGAAAATCCAAACGATAACAAACAGGCAAATACCTTCAAGGGCAAACTGATAAAGCTGAGACGGATGGCGCGGCAGCATACCATATTGTTGCAGCCATTCGGCCCACAAAGGATTGTGCGCCGCAGCTTCTGCATCTTCGTAACGCGCTTGAGGGAAACCCATCGCCCAGAAAGCATTGAGTTCGGTCACGCGTCCCCAAAGTTCGCCGTTGATAAAGTTGCCGATACGGCCGGAAGCCAAGCCCAGCGGTACGAGCGGCGCAACGGTATCCATCAATTTCAAGACACTGATGTTGTGCTTGCGGCCAAACAGCCACATGGCAACGACCACGCCCAAGAAGCCGCCGTGAAACGACATGCCGCCTTCCCAAACTTTGAAAATATCCAACGGGTTGGCAAGATAGTCGGAAAATTTATAAAACAAAACGTAGCCGATACGGCCGCCCAAGATGACGCCCAAGATACCCCAAGTCAGGAAATCGTCGAGTGTTTCTTTGGTAAACACAGAATTGCCCTGCGCGATACGGCGGCGGCCCAAAATCGTAAACAGGATAAAGCCGACGATATAGCTCAAGGCATACCAGCGGATGGCAAGCGGGCCGATGCTGATCAGCACCGGATCAAACTGGGGATGTATCATCATAATGTGTGTTCCTTATCTCAAAGGCCGTCTGAAAGCCTGAACTTTCAGACGGCCTGTATGCAGTATCGGATGGTTTAACGCAAATCGCCAACCACATTCAAAATAGCAGACAACATTGCCTCGCCCAAGCGCAGCGAGCGTTGGCCGTTCCAGCCGAAATCGTCGTCCGGCAGATTGGCATTGTCTTTAAACGGCATTTCCAAAGTATAGGCAAGGCAGTTGAAATGATTGCCGACCCAGTTGGTCGCCAAAGTCATGTTTGCCTGACCCGGCGCGTCTTTGTCATAGCCGTAATCGTCTTGGAAATCGGGGCTGGCATTGAGCAGCGCAAGTTTGAATTGGTCTTCCAAGGCTTCGATGCGCTCGTTGTAGTTCGGCACGCCTTCGGTACCGGCCACAAAGACAAACGGCAGACCTTCATCGCCGTGAATATCCAAGAACAAATCCACGCCGGTTTCCATCATTTTTTCGCGGACGGTAAAGACTTCAGGGCTTCGCTCCAAAGTCGGGTTTTCCCATTCGCGGTTGAGGTTGGCGCCGGCGGCATTGGTACGCAAATTACCCAAAACCGAGCCGTCCGGATTCATATTCGGCACAATATAGAAAGTCGCACGGTCAAGCAGCATGCGCGCGGTCGGATCTTGCGGATCAAGCAGACGACCCAGCAAACCTTCGACAAACCATTCCGCCATGGTTTCGCCCGGATGCTGACGGGCGATAATCCAGACTTTCATGTCACTTTCGACTTGGTTGCCGATGGTCAAAAGATTGATGTCGCGGCCTTGAACAGTACTGCCCAAATCGTCGATACGGCACAAACCGCTTCCCTGCGCATCGCCCAAAAGGTTCAAATGCTGCTCGTTGGAATAAGGCTCGAAATAAGCGTAGTAAACGCTGTTGGACAAAGGCGTATGGTTGATGGTCAACACGCCGTTTTCGTAGCTGGTCGGCACGCGGAACCAATTTTGGCGGTCGTAAGAAGCGCAAGCCTGATAGTCCTCCCAGCCCAAAGGATACGCAGCGTCCGCCGCATTTTCAAAATGCATCACGCAATTTTGATAGGCCGCACCCTGCAAACGGAAGTAAAACCATTGGGCAAACTCCGAAGCATTGTCGGGACGCAGGGCGAGGCGGATATCGGCAGGGTTGCTCAAGTCTTTGACAACGACCGAACCGGCATCGAATTGGGTGCTGATTTTCATCATGGGTATCCTTAGTAATCGGCGAAGAGGCCGAAGCAAACCGTCATTTTACCGTTTGCATGAGGCTGGTTTCAACCATTTAACTGATTTAACAGGATTTCAAGCGTTTGGAAATATTGTTTCAGACGGCCTTTGGGATTAAGATAAAGCCGAAATCATGAAACAAGGTTGAAACCATGACCCAGCAACAATCTGTCTCCCCTTCCATCAAGGCGCGCGTCCTTGCCGAATCTTTACCTTATATCCGCCGTTTTTCCGGCTCCATCATCGTCATCAAATACGGTGGCAACGCCATGACCGAACCTGCCTTAAAAGAGGGTTTCGCACGCGATGTCGTCCTGCTCAAACTGATCGGCCTGCATCCCGTTATCGTTCACGGCGGCGGTCCACAAATCAATGAAATGTTGGAAAAAGTCGGCAAAAAAGGAGAATTTATTCAAGGCATGCGCGTGACCGACAGCGAAACCATGGACATTGTAGAAATGGTTTTGGGCGGACACGTCAATAAAGAAATCGTTTCCATGATTACCACCTTCGGCGGTCGCGCCGTCGGCATTACTGGCCGGGACAACCACTTCATCAAAGCGGAAAAACTCCTGATCGACACGCCCGAACAAAAAGGCGTGGACATCGGCCAAGTCGGCACAGTAGCCGACATCGATACCCGTTTGGTAGAAGGCTTGGTCGAGCGCGGCTGCATTCCTGTCATCGCACCCATCGGCGTAGGTCAAAACGGAGAAGCGTTCAACATCAATGCCGACTTGGTTGCCGGCAAACTGGCGGAAAAACTTCAAGCCGAAAAACTACTGATGATGACCAATATCCCCGGCGTACTGGATAAAGAAGGCAAATTATTGACCACCCTGACGCCAAGCCGCATTGACGAACTGATTGAAGACGGTACGCTGTACGGCGGAATGCTGCCTAAAATTGCCTCCGCCGTTGAAGCCGCCAAAAGCGGCGTCAAAGCCACGCATATCATAGACGGTCGCGTTCCAAACGCCCTGCTCTTGGAAGTACTGACCGATGACGGCGTAGGCTCAATGATTTTGGGCGAAGACTAATCCGTTTTTCAGACGGCCTTATGCCTGATTTAATCAGCTTTTCACCCTAAAAAGGGTAAAAAATGTTACACTATACGGCTTATGTTTGTTTGAACGATATTGACGTGAAACAAACTTACAGTCGGTTTCATACCGACACCGATGCCATGCCCGGCAAAGACGGTATAATGGCTGCATTCATCAGACTTCGGCAATCATCCTCAAGGCCGTCTGAAGCGTAACAAAGCTACTTTTCTTTTACCATCCTATTTGGAGATATTCATGAGCGCAATCGTTGATATTTTTGCACGCGAAATCTTAGACTCTCGCGGCAACCCTACTGTAGAGTGTGACGTATTGTTGGAATCCGGCGTCATGGGCCGTGCAGCCGTACCAAGCGGCGCATCAACCGGTCAAAAAGAAGCTTTGGAACTGCGTGACGGCGACAAATCCCGTTACTTGGGCAAAGGCGTATTGAAAGCCGTTGACCACGTCAACAACCAAATCGCGCAAGCCCTCATCGGTATCGATGCTAACGAACAATCTTATATCGACCAAATCATGATCGAATTGGACGGTACTGAAAACAAAGGCAACTTGGGTGCCAACGCCACTTTGGCCGTTTCTATGGCCGTAGCACGCGCAGCCGCTGAAGATGCAGGCCTGCCGCTGTACCGTTACTTGGGCGGCGCAGGCCCAATGGCTCTGCCGGTTCCGATGATGAACGTTATCAACGGCGGCGAACATGCCAACAACAGCCTGAACATCCAAGAATTCATGATCATGCCTGTCGGCGCAAAATCTTTCCGCGAAGCCCTGCGTTGCGGTGCAGAAATTTTTCACGCGCTGAAAAAACTGTGTGACGGCAAAGGCTTCCCAACTACCGTCGGCGACGAAGGCGGTTTCGCACCTAACCTGAACAGCCACAAAGAAGCCCTGCAGCTGATCGTTGAAGCAACCGAAGCCGCAGGCTACAAAGCTGGCGAAGACGTATTGTTCGCCCTGGACTGCGCATCCAGCGAGTTCTACAAAGACGGCCAATACCATCTGGAAGCCGAAGGCCGCTCTTACACCAGCGCAGAATTTGCCGAATACTTGGAAGGTCTGGTTAACGAATTCCCAATCGTTTCCATCGAAGACGGCATGGACGAAAACGACTGGGAAGGCTGGAAACTGCTGACCGAAAAATTGGGCAAAAAAGTTCAATTGGTCGGCGACGACTTGTTCGTAACCAATCCAAAAATCTTGGCCGAAGGCATCGAAAAAGGCGTGGCAAACGCATTGCTGGTCAAAGTCAACCAAATCGGTACATTGAGCGAAACCCTGCAAGCCGTTGACTTGGCCAAACGCAACCGCTACGCCAGCGTAATGAGCCACCGTTCCGGTGAAACCGAAGACAGCACCATTGCCGACTTGGCAGTTGCCACCAACTGTATGCAAATCAAAACCGGCTCCCTGTCCCGCTCCGACCGCATGGCGAAATACAACCAATTGTTGCGCATTGAAGAAGAATTGGCCGAAGCCGCCTACTACCCTGGCAAAGCCGCATTCTACCAACTGGGCAAATAAGCAGAATATAGGATATTGATTGTATGAAGTGGGTAACTTTTGTTTTAACCTTCGCACTTTTGTGCTGTCAGTACAGCCTTTGGTTTGGTAAAGGCAGCGTCGGGCATACGGAAGAATTGCAGGAGCAGCTCGTCCGTCAGGAGGAAAAAAACCAAACGCTCACTTTACGCAACAATTTCCTCAATGCGGAAGTTGAAGATTTGGCACACGGACAAGAGGCCATTGCCGAAATTGCCCGTGTCGAATTGGGCTATGTCCAAGACGGCGAAGTGTATTACCGAATCATCGACCGCCGCTAAACCCTGCAAAACAAAGGCCGTCTGAAAACATATTTTTCAGACGGCCTTTTTTATCGCAATCGCTATATAATCACATATCCCAAAATCAAATCACACCCATTATGTATGACGTAAACACCCACGATGTCCGCCGATTCTTTGCCCACGTCTGGCAACACAGGCTCGCACCGCTCCAATTGGACGGCCTGCAACAAAAAGCCTTACGCATTATCGAAGCCCATCCCGAATACGGACACTATCTCGAAGACATCGAACAATATTTAGATAAAGAATGGCTGCCCGAAGACGACGAAAGCAATCCATTCCTGCATATGTCGCTACACCTTTCCCTGCAAGAGCAAAGCGCCATCGACCAACCCTCGGGCATCCGTGCCATCCACCAACAACTTTGCGCCCGTTACAACGGCGACTGGGTCAAAGCCGAACACGATATGATGGAAGCCTTGGCAGAAACCATCTGGGAGGCGCAACGCTACGGACGAGGCCTTGACGTCAATGCCTACATGACTCGCTTACGGAAATTGGTCGGCTTAGGCCAAGAAGAAAAAGCCCGCCTCAATCCCCATGAGGTCGGCTTGATGGACACAAAGTAACTTCTTTTCAGACGGCCTCAACCCATACAAATCCTTACGCTTGCCAAAGCCAACGTTTCCATCTTTCATGCTAAATTACTTTTTTAAAATCCGCATTACAAGGAAAAACAAAATGCTCCGTCCAGCCCTTACCGCCCTACTGCTAGCGGCCTCCCTGCCCGTAGCAGCAGAAAGCCTCAACTACAACATCGTTGAATTTTCCGAATCCGCCAACATGGAAGTGCCACGGGATACCATGACCGCGCATTTCAGCGTCAACGCAGAAGGCAAAGACCGTCAAGCCGTCAACCAAGCCTTCATGAAAAAATTTAACCAGTTCAACAAAATCTCCCAAAACAACAAATTTAAAGCCGAGCTGATGGAGCGCAACGCTTCCCCGCGCTATCAATACACCAACGGCAAACGCACCCAAACCGGCTGGGAAGAACACGCCTACTTCAAAGTAGAAAGCAAAGACTTTGAAGCACTCAACCGCCTGATTGCCGATAGCATCAATATTGCCGTTTTGGAAAGCTCCTCGTTTTCCGTATCCAAAGAAAAACGCGAAGAAACCGTCGACCAACTGAGCAAAGCCGTCATCCTGCGCTTCAAAGACCGCGCCCAAAACCTCGCCCAAACGCTCGGCTTCTCCAGCTACAAAATCGTCAAACTCAACTTGGGCCACATCGGCAACCGCCAAGTCGGCGGCGACTTTGCACACGCCAAAATGCTGCGGGCAGCCCCTGTCGCAGAGGTAGCTGCAGGAATAGAAGATGGCGTACCAGCCTCCCCAGGCTCAGAAGAAATCAGCCTGACCGTCAGCGGTTCGGTGCAAATGTAGGATTTTCTTTTAAATCATTTAAAAGGCCGTCTGAAAGTATATTTTTCAGACGGCCTTTTGTATTGTTCAATGATTAGAACGGTTGTTTCTATTTTATAGTAAAATGTAAACTATAAAGATATTTAAAATCAGATAATTAAATTCTTATTATTCACTTTTCAATCTGGATTGCGTAAAAATAAAGTATGAAAAGATTAGATTTCAGATTTTATTTTTACACAATATGCTTGCTATGAGATACCAAGTTGACAATGTTTATTCATAAAATCATTGAAAGAAGGAAAAGCTGGTAGGTTATAGTAGAAATTATCACGTTTAACTCTAGTAAGAGGCATTGCTAAATTTGAGTATACTGTTTTTTACGCTTATTGATTATAGTAGTTTAATCTGTTTATCTGTTTTATTCCACTTCCATCCCTTTTCCTAATATCTTTTAATTTCGATAACTCATCCACCGACCTTGCTACTTTCTATATACTTATCATTATAAAAACATTAAAATGTTTACTAAAAATATGTAAAATGTAAAAAATTATATTTTATAAATGAGGTTAATTAAATGTGGTCAGATACTGAATCTAAAGAAGACTATCTCAATTTTGGCGAAGTGTCGCAAATTGTTACTGAAATATTAGAAACTGAAGCTATGCTTCCCGTTTCGATAGGTGTTTTTGGCAACTGGGGGGCAGGCAAGTCCTCTCTATTAAATTTAATTGAGCAACAAATCAAACCTGATGAATGGATTATAATTAAATTTGATGCTTGGCTCTATCAGGGATTTGATGATGCCAGAGCGGCGCTTTTGGAAACTATTGCAAGCCATTTGATTCAGGCCGCCAAAGATAAAGAAACCATCTTGCAAAAATCCAAAAACTTATTTGCAAGAATTAATGGCTTACGTGTAGCTGGTTTAGTTGTAGAGGGTGCAGCTTTAGCAGCAGGCTTACCTGCTTTTGGTTTAGTATCCAAAATATTTGAAACAGCCCAAAATGCTTTGGATGGTATTCAAAATGAAACGGAAAGTAAGCAAGTTGTAGAAACAGTAAAAGAAATCGTTGATTCAGAAAAAAATCTTATCAAATCCAAAGAACAACAAACTCCACCAAAACAAATTGATGAGTTCAGAAAAGAATATGGCGAAATCTTACAGGATTTAGGCAAAAAGCTGGTTATTGTAATTGATAATCTTGACCGTTGTCTGCCTGCTAATGCTATTCAGACATTGGAGGCGATTCGTTTATTTTTGTTTTTAAATCGGACGGCATTCATTATCGCGGCTGACGAGGAAATGATTCGCCATTCAGTTGCGGAGCATTACAAAGATTTGTCGTATCGTCATCAAATTGATTATTTGGATAAGCTCATACAGATTCCTATTCGTGTACCCAAAGCAGGTGTGCTTGAAATTCGTGCGTATTTATATATGCTGTACGCCATTCATCAAAAAGTACCAACCGGAAAATTAGCAAGTTTACGCCAATTTTTAGAAAATCATTTGCAACAATCTTGGAAAAGTCAATCTTTAAATCCAGAAGAAGTGGCTGAAACTATTGAGGAGCAACACAATCAAACTCTATTGTCAGATTTTGAACGCGCAAACAGAATAGCGCCTTTATTAGCAAATTCACCTAATATTCAGGGTAATCCTAGAATTGTAAAACGTATTTTAAATACCATTAAAATGCGTACCAAAATCGCAAACAAGCGTCAAATGCCGTTAGATGAAGCAATTATTACCAAGCTGGTTATTTTTGAGCGATGCGTGGATTATGATGTGATAACAAAATTTTATCGGCTTGTTTACGAAAGAGAGGGTAAACCTGAACTATTAAAAGAGCTGGAAGATAACAATGAGCAAAATTTATCAACACTCTCTGAAAATAAGCCTATTCAAGCATTTATCAAAGAATGGGCAAAGTTAGAGCCCAAATTATCCAATGTTGATTTGCGTGCGGCGATCTATTTATCCAGAGAAACCATACCGCTAAATACTTATACCGCTCAACTTTCTCAAAAAGCCCAAGATGCTTTAAACATTTTACTTACAACCACATCAAGAACAGGCTCACAAGGTACCCAAGATGCCATTCAACAACTAACAATGGATGAACAAATCTCTGTTATGGACGCGTTAGTGGAACAATTAAGAAAAGTGGATAATTGGGATAAAAGTCCAAATGGTTTTGTGGGGGCTTGTTTGTTGGCAGAAAATTCAGAAGATGGGGCAAGAATTTTAAACCGTTTCATTATTGGGTTAAAACAAAGTGTAAAAAAACCTTGGTTAAATACGGCTTTAAAAAATGCAAATTGGTATAAGGAATAATAAATGGGTACTTCACAGTCTAGCGTAGGACCAAATGGTCGTTCACCTCTGTTACCGGCTTGGGTTGATGACAGCCAAGCAACGACTCAAACGCCAGATCCACAGAGATTAAAGGGATTGCGTCAAGCAATCGGTAGGGCTGTACGAGGCAGTGGACGTGATGATGTACGTAAAGCACTTGGTCATTATGCACGAAAAGCCAGTGGTGGTAAGCATACAGCCGTCCAAAAATTAGGGAAAATTACCCAAGCAGGTTCGGATTTATTTGGCATTTTTTCAGGCAGCCAGCAGCAACAATATTCGGTTAATTTACATAGTTTAAATGGCCAGCCTTGTGATCAAGTCATCACCCAAATTACCGAACTTTTGGCTGGTCACCACGGTGATTCAGACAAAATTCGTGCTGCGATGAATATTGCTTTATCAGAAGCATTGGAAGGAATGACAACTTTTGATGAAAATAGCATTACTACTGAAGTCATTGGTGGAATGATGGTTTGTTATTTAACTGAAAGTATTTTTCTGCAAATTGCACACGATGCCGGCAAGGCTTGGAAGAAAGGTGATGATCCTGTGCAAATTGCCATAGCAGAAAATGATTTACGACAACTCATTCGTGAAGTAGTAGATATTAAGCTTGCCCCTAAATTTACGGATGATGTTTGCCAGTTAACAATTGAACAAATGCAAGAAATTCAAAATCAAACTATTTTGGAAATTTGGGAAGAGTGGGAGGAGTATTGATGGCTCAATTAGTTTTTCATCACGATATTGAACAATTAAAAAATCTACCAAACGGTGTAATACCTGTTCGGTTGTATGGAATGGGAGATAAAAATCTACAAATTGCTTATATCGGCAATAGGATTTTGAAACAAGTTAAAAAATTGGGTGTTGCACCCAGTGATACTGTAATGGATTTTTTGACGATTGCTTTGGCAGTAACGGCAGCAGACACTTTTGTTTTGCGAAAAGATACCGCAAATGGTTGGTGTCGTTCGTTTTCCATTACTTTACCTTTGTGCCAGCCTGATATTTGGCATACAAACAAAACCCATTTAGAACAGATCTTACACTTTTTAAGTGGCGATATTTGGCAGTTTAATTTTCAGGCAGGAGGGCAATTACCGCCACGGCCCTATAAATTAAGTAGCCGAACCAAATTGGTGGATTTAAGAAATAAAGACAGCGTTTGTTTGTTTTCAGGTGGTTTAGATTCAGCAATTGGGGCGATTGATTTATTGGAGCAGGGACATTCACCGGTTTTAGTTAGCCATTCTTATAAAGGTGATAAATCACGTCAGCATGTCATTATCCAGAAACTTAATCAATATGGTTATACTGATCGATTTTCGCAATTTAATGCGATTGCACAGCCACATCTAAATAATGGAAAAACTGCTGAAATCACAATGCGAACCAGAAGTTTAAATTTTTTGGCATTTGCTATTGTATCAGCTTATACATTACAGGAAGTCGCGCAAAAAAAGATTGATATTTTAGTGCCTGAAAATGGGGTAATTTCAATCAATGCACCTTTAACAGTACGCAGAGTAGGCGCTTTAAGTACCCGTACCACTCACCCTTATTTTATCCAAGAAATACAAAAATTTTTCACTGCGGTCAATATTCCTTTCACTTTAAGAAATCCTTATCAATTTAAAACTAAAGGGCAAATGATAGCAGAATGTAAAAATTTACCATTATTACAGCAAATTATCCCTGATACTGTTTCGTGTAGCCATTGGAAACGCAAAAATAAACAATGCGGGGTTTGTGTTCCATGCCTGATTCGTAGAGCGTCATTGCATTATGCTGGTATTACCAATGATGCCCAATATGAATTTAATGATATTCGGCAAATTTTAATAAATCAGGACAGAAGAGATGATTTATTTGCTTTAATAAATGCTATTCGTCAAAAAAATCATCGCAACATCAATCAATGGGTTTTACAAAGTGGTCCACTACCCACTCAACAACTAAATCAGTTTGCAAATGTTTTTAGGAGCGGACTGGATGAAGTGGAGCAACTTTTAATAGTGAACCAAATATTATGATGGATATGCATTGCCATTTGGATTTATATACTAATCCACAATACGTTGCAAAACGATGTAAAGATGAAAATATTTATGTTTTATCTGTTACAACCACACCCAAAGCGTGGTATGGAACAAGTTCATTAGCAAAAGATTGTCCTCGTATTCGTACCGCCTTGGGATTGCATCCGCAACTGGCTCACGAACGTTGGCAGGAATTGGATTTGTTTGATGAATTATTAAACCAAACTCGCTATGTAGGTGAAATTGGGCTGGATGGCGGAAAAGAGTTTAAAACACATTGGGAAACCCAATTAAAGGTTTTTCGCCATATTTTAAGAAGCTCAGCAAAATCTGGAGGAAAAATATTAAGTATACATTCTAGAATGAGTGCAAATGCTGTACTAGATGAATTAATTCAAGTAAATGGTAACTTACCAATCCTTCATTGGTTTTCAGGCACAAAACAACAGCTAAAACGAGCGATTGAAATAGGCTGCTATTTTTCTGTAGGACCTGCAATGTTAAGCAGTAAAAAGGGTTATGAGTTGGTCAAACTAATGCCAATAGAAAAAATATTGATTGAAACCGATGGACCTTTTGGGTGTTTTAAAACACAAGCTTTACTACCCTGGAATGCCAATATTGGCATTGCAATATTAGCAGATATTTGGGGGATGAATATTTCAGAAGCTGAGAATATATTGAGACTAAATCTGTTTAGCTTAGTTTCTAAACATATATAACCCCCTTATTCCTTATGGATATAGGAAAATTGACGTTTGAAAGGCAGTAACATGACAGCCTGAAAAACAAACGCCTCCCTAATTTATTGATTAAGCATAAAAACCTGACAAAAACCTTTGTAAAAATCCCCTAAATCTCCCCAAGACATTGAGGGATTTTTGGGGATTTTACAAAGATCTCAGGCCGTCTGAAAGTATATTTTTCAGACGGCCTTTTTATTTGCTCAATAATTAGAACGGAATATCGTCGTCGATATCATCAACCGGAGCGGTCGGTTGTGCCGGAGCAGGACGACGGGCTGGGGCGGCCGGGGGTTCTTGCGCTGGGGTGGATTGGTATTGCTGTTGTGATGCTTGTTGGTAACTGCTTTGGCTTGAATGACCGCCTTGGTTGTAGCCGTCATCATATGGTGCGCCGCCGCTGTTGTCGTTGCGACCGCCAAGCATTTTCATTTCGTTGGCGATGATGTCGTAAGCGGTGCGCTCGATGCCGTCTTTGCCTTGGTATTTACGGCTTTGGATACGGCCTTCCAGATACACTTGGCTGCCTTTACGCAGGTATTGACCGGCGATTTCGGCGAGTTTGCGGTACATGGTGATGTTGTGCCATTCGGTACGTTCTACGCGTTGGCCGTTACGGTCGTTCCACGTTTCGCTGGTGGCAACGCTGAAGTTACAGACGGCCTCGCCGTTGGGCATATAGCGGACTTCCGGGTCGCGGCCGAGACGGCCGATGAGGATAACTTTATTCAATGACATTTTACACTCCTGTGATAATTTTTTCGGCGGCCTCTTGGTCGAATCCTTTTTGCAAGGCCTTGATATAAATGGTTTGTTTGTCTGCGCTAAAGCTGATGCTTTCAACGCCTTCAATTTCGGTCAATTTTTGGTAGAGCAAATCCGGATTTTGTTGCCATTCGGCGTTAAGCGGATAGCTGAGGTTTTTGACAGGTTTAGGTGCCGGCGAAATGACTGCCAATACCAGCCACAGCAACATCAATACGCTACAAAAGGCAAATACGCCTACAAAACCGTATTTTTGGAACAATAAACCACCGGTTGCGCCGCCGACAAATAAGCCGACCGACTGCATGGTGTTATACACGCCCATCGCGGTGCCTTTCAAATCGGACGGAGCGATTTTCGATACCATAGACGGCAGGCTGGCTTCCAATACATTGAAACCAATAAAGTAAACAATCAGATAAGCGGTAATCAACCATACCGAGTGCATTCCAAACAGCAGGCCGATTTGCGCCGCAGCAATGCAGACGATACCAAGGATAAACACTTGTTTGAGCTTGTTGCGCGTTTCGCCGACAATAATCAGCGGCACCATAATAATCAGGCCGGTAATGGTTGACGGCAGATAGACTTGCCAGTGATGGATTTTTTCCAAACCCAGCTGCGTCATGGCAAACGGCAATGCGGTAAATAAAGCCATTTGCGCCGCATGCAAGGCAAAAATACCGAAGTCGAGATTGAGCAGTTGGCGGTTTTTCAATACTTCACCCATACGCGAAGGCTGCGCCTGCGTGTCTTCGTGCATTTTTGATACTTCCGGATCAGGTGTCATCCAGGCAACCACGCCGATACTGATTACAGTCAGAATACCGGTCAGCGCAAACAGGCCGGATACGCCGATAAAGCTGGCAATCATCGGGGCCAGCACTAGGCTGACGGAAAAGGTCAAGCCGATACTCAGGCCGATCATCGCCATCGCACGCGTCCGCACTTCGTTACGGGTCAAATCTGCCAGCAAAGCCGTTACCGCCGCACTGACTGCGCCCGCGCCCTGAATGGCACGCGCGGCAACCAACATCTGCAGGCTGTCGGCAACTGCGGCCAAAAAACTACCTGCCGCAAACACAATCAGGCCGGCATAAATCACTTTTTTACGGCCGAACTTATCGGAAGCCATGCCCAAAGGCAACTGCAGCAAAGCCTGTGTCAGCCCGTAAATACCCATCGCCATACCGACCAATGCTTTATTATTTTCTGCGCCGGGCAACGAAGCGGCATACATTGCCAAGACAGGCAACACCAAAAACATCCCCAACATACGCAGTGCGTAAACGCCGGAAAGTGTGGTACTGGCACGCCACTCGTGCGGAAACATTTGAATGCGGTTATCTCTTGCCATAAATAATGTTTCAGACGGCCTTAAGTTTGCGAAAGGCCGTCTGAAAGTGTGAATTAACAGATTTTCTGATTATACAGGATTCAAAAGAATTGCATGGGGTCAAATCGCAAGCCGTTTATCGCAAACCTGCTTCATCGGTATAAAAAGGTTTCAACAGAAACCAAAGTCACGCAACATCTGCCCTATCCCATTTATCCCGAATCAACCCCACTGCCATCTATTTCGCCACGCGCCTAACACGGCATTTGGATATTTGTTACTGCCCAAGCTGCCGTTAAACCTTGCCAAAGCGCGGACAATATTGCCTTTTTCAATATTGTTGTAATGGCGCAGAATGGTGCAGCCATAGCGCAGATTGGTGCGGATATCGAAAAGGTTGTGCGACGGATTGCCGATATAGTTTTTCCAAAACGGCATCACCTGCATCAAACCGCGCGCGCCCACTCCGCTGATGGCATATTGGCGAAACGCGCTTTCCACTTCAATCAAACCCAGAATCACTTGGGTGTTGAGTCCGGCGCGACTGCTTTCGTATTGAATATTGACCAACAAACGGCGGCGCTCGCCCTCATCGGGAATAAAGCGTGCCAATCGGGAAGACATCGCCGCCAACCAACGTTCCCCTTCCCTCGAATCGGCAAACACCAGCCGCGCAGGGCTGGCACTATTAATCGAACTGCGCATCACGGAAGCCACATCATCGGCCAGCGTTTCTTCACGTTGCGCCCCCGCCCATGCGGTCGCAGGCGTCAAAAGCATGGCTCCGCCGACTTGCAACAGGCGGCGGCGCGATAAAAATAAGAAATCTTGGTTTTCCGATTTCATGTGTTTCTCTTTTTAGGCCGTCTGAAAAGTTCAGACGGCCTTTGATATATTTGCTTAAAATCAGCATTATAAAATACATCTATGAGCAGAATCAAAGAGCTGTATTCCTTTTATTGTCAAGTGATACCGCCTCAAGTAACATTTAGGTTTTTCTAATCAAGCGGTATTTTTTATGACCACCACTCCCGCCAACGTTTTAGCCTCCGTCGACTTGGGTTCCAACAGTTTCCGCCTGCAAATTTGTGAAAACAACAACGGCCAGCTGAAAGTCATCGACTCCTTCAAACAAATGGTACGCTTTGCCGCCGGCTTGGACGAACAAAAAAACCTGAGCGAAGCCTCTCAAGAACAAGCCTTGGAATGTTTGGCAAAATTTGGCGAACGCCTGCGCGGATTCCAACCTGAAAACGTGCGCGTGGTGGCCACCAACACTTTCCGCGTCGCCAAAAACATCGCCCAATTCCTGCCCCGTGCCGAAGCGGCGCTGGGTTTCCCCATCGAAGTCATTGCCGGCCGCGAAGAAGCGCGTCTTATTTATACCGGCGTAGTGCATACCCTGCCGCCTAAAGGCGACAAAATGCTGGTTATCGACATCGGCGGCGGTTCGACCGAATTTGTCATCGGCTCGGATTTGCAACCGCTGACCACAGAAAGCCTGCCTTTGGGCTGCGTAACATACAGCATGCGCTTCTTCCAAAACAAAGTGACCGCCAAAGATTTCCAAGCCGCCGTTTCCGCCGCGCGTATCGAAATCCAGCGCATCAGCAAACTGATGAAGCGCACCGGTTGGGATTTCGCCATCGGCACGTCCGGTTCGGCCAAATCCATACGCGACGTTTTGGCGGCCGAATTGCCGCAGGAAGCCGACATTACCGCCCAAGGCATGCGTTATCTTGCCGATAGGATTATCGAAGCCGGTTCGGTTAAAAAAGCCAAATTTGAAAACCTCAAACCTGAACGCGTCGAAGTTTTTGCGGGCGGGTTGGCCGTGATGATGGCCGCTTTTGAAGAACTCTCGCTGACCAAAATGACCGTTACCGAAGCCGCACTCCGTGACGGCGTGTTCTACGACTTAATCGGCCGCAGCCTAAATGTCGATATGCGCGAACAGACAACGGCGGAGTTCCAAAAACGCTACCACGTCAGCCTCAACCAAGCCAAACGCGTTGCCGATACCGCGCAAGCCTTCATGAACAGCCTGTGCCACGCCAAAAACGTAACCGTTCAAGAGCTTGCCCTGTGGAACCAATACCTCAGCCGCGCAGGCCGTCTGCATGAAATCGGCTTGGATATTGCCCATACCGGTTATCACAAACACTCCGCCTACATTCTCGAAAACGCCGATATGCCGGGCTTCTCACGCAAAGAGCAAACCATTTTGGCACAACTGGTTATCGGCCATCGCGGCGACCTTAAGAAAATGGCGGACATTATTGGTAGCAACGAAATCATGTGGTGTGCCGTGTTGTCCCTGCGCCTGGCAGCCCTCTTCTGCCGTTCGCGCCTGCCGCTGGATTTGCCGCCGCAAACCCAGCTTCGCGTCGATGAAAATAACCACAGCTTCATCTTGCGCATCAACGCCCAATGGCTGGAGCAACACCCCCTCATCGCCGATGCGCTGGACTACGAAAGCGCGCAATGGCAAAAAATCGATATGCCTTTCTCGGTTCAAGCACAATAAACCGCGCTCCGTTATAATAGGCAGCTGTTCAAAATTCAAACCGCAGGCCGTCTAAAAACGACAGCCTGCCATACATCAAGGAAAACCATGAGAAAACCCCAACGCGGCTACGCCCGCCAAGACCGTGTCAAAGAACAAATCATGCGCGAACTTGCCGAACTTGTCCGCACCGGCCTGAAAGACCCGCGCGCAGGCTTCATCACCATCAACGAAGTCGAAGTCACCCGCGATTACAGCCACGCAACCGTGTTCTATACCGTCCTCGACGACAGCACACGCGACATTACCGAAGAAGCTTTGGAACACGCCAAAGGTCATTTGCGCAGCGAATTGGCCAAACGCATCAAACTCTTCAAAACGCCCGAGCTGCACTTCAAATACGACGAATCACTCGAACGCGGCATGAGCATTTCCAGCCTGATCGACCAAGTAGCAGCGGAAAAACCGGTTGAAGACTGATTGACTAAAACACGCAGGCCGTCTGAATGCTTTCAGACGGCCTAAACATTAACACCCCCTACTTAATATGACAGCCAAACCCACCAAACGCCCGGTCAACGGCGTTCTTCTCCTCGACAAACCCGAAGGTCTTTCCAGCAATACCGCCCTGCAAAAAGCGCGACGGTTGTTCCGTGCTGAAAAAGCCGGGCATACCGGCGTACTCGATCCTTTGGCCACAGGGCTTCTGCCTGTTTGTTTTGGTGAAGCGACCAAGTTCGCCCAATACCTGATTGATGCCGACAAAGCCTACACCGCCACGCTGAAACTGGGCGAAGCCAGCAGTACGGGTGATGCAGAAGGCGAAATCGTTGCCACCGCACGCGCCGATATTTCATTGTCCGAATTTCAGACAGCCTGCCAAGCCTTAACGGGCGATATCCGCCAAGTACCTCCCATGTTTTCCGCCCTCAAGCACGAAGGCAAACCGCTGTACGAATACGCGCGCAAAGGCATCGTTATCGAACGTAAAGCACGAGACATCACCATTTACTCCATTAATATCAATGAGTTTGATGCACCCAAAGCCGTGATAGACGTACGTTGCAGCAAAGGCACTTACATCCGCACCCTCAGCGAAGACATCGCCAAACACATCGGCACATTCGCCCACCTGACCGCCCTGCGCCGTACCGAAACCGCAGGCTTTACCATTGCCCAAAGCCACACGCTCGAAGCCTTGACAGAATTGGATGAAGCCGAACGCGATGCCCTATTGCTGCCTTGCGATGTCTTGGTGCAACATTTCCCCAAACTTGAGTTAAACGACTACGCCATTACCATGCTCAAACACGGCCAACGCCCCCAGTTTACCGAAGACATTTCCGCCGAACAGCCCATCCGTGTATACAACCGAGACGGCGCATTTATCGGACTGGTGGAATATCAAAAAGAAATAGGCCGTCTGAAAGCCTTGCGCCTGATGAATACCGCCGATAAATAACTTCCTGCAAAGAGAGCCGATCATGAAAGTCTATACCGCCGCCCAAATGCGCGAACGCGAACAAGCAGCTGTCGATAAAGGCACAAGCTTCGACCAACTAATGGAAAACGCCGGCAGTTCTGCCGCCCGAGACCTCATGCAGCGTCATCCTCAAGCCGGATGCGCCCTGATTGTTTGCGGCAAAGGCAACAACGGCGGCGACGGCTTAGTCATGGCAAGATATATGCAGGCGCAAGGGTGGCACATCGATATTCTGTTTTCACTCGGAGAAAACCTCTCCCCTTTAGCTCAAACCAATCGCGAACGCCTCAACGGTTTGCCCCATATTGAATTGATATCCGCACAAGAACTGGAAGGCCGTCTGAAAAAAGGTTACGACATCATTATCGAAGGCATATTCGGCACAGGCTTCAGCGGCGCGCTTCCAACCGAAATCGCCACCCTCTGCCGCCAACTCAATCATTCAGACGGCCTGAAAGTCGCCCTCGATATTCCCACCGGCCTCAACTGCGACACCGCCGAAGCCGATCCTGACACATTCCGCGCAGACCTGACCTACACCTTTGCCGCCTACAAACCGGCACACTTAAGCGAGTCCGGCAAAATCTATTGTCAAGAAACCGTCTGTTTGCCTATTGGCATTGATTAAATGCCTATAAAAAATAACGGGGTGCAATTTTGCACCCCGTTATTTTTGCTTACTTCCAAATCTGCGCCAATTTAATCCCCAGCGCCGTCAAACCAAACGAACCGAAAACATGCAGACAGGTTGCCATCAAGGCCATGCCCCAACGTTGTGCCTGCATCAAACCCACCATCTCCACTGAAAAACCTGAAAATGTGGTCAAGCTGCCGAGAAAGCCGGTAATCCAAAGCAAACGCCATTGCGGATCGGTTAAGAGTTCTGCCAATACACCAATCAGCAACGCGCCCAGCCAGTTTGCCGCCAATGTACCGATAGAAAAAGGCGCAGAAGACACTAGCACCAAGCCAAACAGCCAACGCAATACAGCTCCGACAATGGCACCGCAAACAATGGGAAAAATATAAGCAAACATAACAAGTTAAAAATTCAATTCAAAAAACAGGCCATCCGGTCATTAGACCGTCTGAAAACCAAGCAAGGATGCATTTATATTTTATTGCCAAATCTTAGGCACGGATTTCAAATACCTGTCGTCATCGAAAGTACAAATCCATTGCGGCTTGAGCGCGATAAAAATGGCTGTTGAAATACCGCTCAAAAATGCCTCCGCCCAAGCGATTAAGAAGAAAACAGGAAAAGCGGTTTTCCACAATACCGATGTATCAAATACATCCGCCCAGTCCAACAAACCGACCAAAATTACGCCGGTAAACACCATGCCGACCGCCGCAGCCCAAAAACCATTCAGAAAAATAAAGATAAAGATATTGGCAGGCAAACGCGATACCCAATGGCGGAAACCCAAGTTCACCAACAAAGGCGGAAGCAATACGGACAAGGCGTTGATAGGGAACATATGCCAATCGCCCCAAAGCCACAAATACGGAAAAAACAGCAAAACGCCAAGGCAGAACGCGGCAGAGGTGCCCAGCATTAAAGCCGTCAAGTTTAAGGCAAGCAAATGATAGCTCATGCCGGCCAGTTGTCCGCTTTCCGGGGAAGCATTCAAACTCCAAGCCAGCGGCAACATCACGGCAGCCACCAAAAAAGCGGAACGATGCTGCGATACCGACACCCATGCCTGCTTTGCGCACAAAGCAAAAATCACCAGCAACACAGGCCATGCCGCCATCACGATACCGACGGGAAACCATCCGTTTTGAAAAATCATCATCTCATCCGCAAAATGTTCAGACGGCCTATTATACGCGTCTCAAGCCATAGCTTTGACAATCCTGTCTGCCTTTGCCGTTAAAGCTTGTTTCGGCTGGTTTTGTTTACCCGAAAAAAGCGTTAGAATAACGGACTTTGCCGTTTAATTAAGGGGATGGACGCATGCTTTGGACAATATTGGCTTTAATTCTGCTGGCTGTCATAGCCGGCTTGTTCTGGTGGCGCCAGAAACAAGAGCAAAAGTGGCGCCAAGAATTGGCCCGACTCAGTGGCGACGAACAAGAAATAAACGAAGAAGACAGCCCGGTCGGTTTTTCCGACCAACTGGACAGCCTGAAACGTTTGTTCAGCATGAACAAGCGCACTGCCGACAACCATAAAATCGCCCGCATCCGCCTGCTTTCCGCGCTCGAACACAATAAAACGCAACGCGCCGAAACAAACGAAGAGCATGCAGCAGAGCCGTTTGCCGAAGAGCCGGAACACATCTCAACGACCGAAGAAGAAATCAAAGTTGCGCCTAAAACCCGCAAAGCTGCCAAACCGGAACGTATTCCTAAAATCACGCCGTTTGCACAGATGGAAACGCCCGAATACAGCCCATCTTTGGTGCAAAACAGCAATTTTGAAGAAATCACATTAGAAGAAGCTACCCGTTCCCTGCACGAAGCAGCGGTTGAAGAATGGAACGAGCATTTGGCCGAAAAAAATGCGCCGATTTACAAAGACGAAGTCGAAACCCCATTATTGCGTGCTTCATCCCTGCCGATGACAGGCATGGAAATCATCGACTACAACGACCCTATCTTGCGCCGCACACGCGAGCGTGCCTTGGCGCGCGCCAATAATGTCCGCGTAGCAGAAGCCAATGCGCCGCATATCGAAACCGTTCAGACGGCCTTAAGAACTGCCGAAAAAGAAGCCATCCTCCCCTATACTTCCATGCAGGCATTCCCTTCTGAAATCCAAGCGGAAGATATTCACGACAACCTTGCCCGCCGCACCGCAGCACGCCACAAACTGGCCGCGGCCGTCGCCCCTTTGCGCGATTACTCTCCGCGCACCATCGAAAATGATGAAATTCTGGCCAACTTGGGACAAATCAGCCGCCCTGCCAGCCTACGCCGTCAAGTTCGCCATACCGAAGCGGCCGCCGAAAGATGGGCGCGTAAACAAGCTGCTACGGAAGCTGTTGCACCACAACCTACCGCACCGGCAACGCCGTCCCGTCCAAAACCGGCTGCTCCTGTTAAAAAATCCCCTTATATCTCCCGACCTGCCGCACCAAACGCAACCGTAGTCGAGCCGCCTGCCGTACCGGTTGTCCCTATGGCTAAAACCGATATTCCCGAGCCGCCCGTTTTCCAAACCTCGATTGCGCCGATTGACATCCCCGAGCCACCTGCTTTTGAACATAAAATCCAAGTGCCGATTTTTGATTCGCAAGTCAATGCGCACGTCAGCAACCAGCCTGAACGCAGTATCCGCGATTATTTAATCAGCGAATCTGCCGTCGAAGAAACGGAATTCAATAGTGAGCCGGAAACTCCTGTACAAGCGGAAGCAGAAGCTATTCAAGCGGTTGAAACCATTGAACCCGTTGAATCTGTTGAAACAATCGCAAGGCCGTCTGAATATACTCAAACAGTCGTTGAAACGCCTGTTCAAACCGTAGAACCAAGCATTCAAGAGAGTACGCCAAGTGTAGCTATTCCAGCTTCGGCAACACTGACCGAGGCACACCTACCGACTACCGCCCTGCTTCTGCCGCCGCAGTTTGACCCAAGCGCCTCGCAAACTGAAGAACAGTTGCTGGAAAACAGCATTACCATTGAAGAAAAACTGGCCGAGTTCAAAGTTAAAGTCAAAGTGATGGACTCCTATTCCGGCCCGGTCATTACGCGCTACGAGATTGAGCCTGATGTCGGCGTGCGCGGCAGTGCCGTTTTGAACCTTGAAAAAGACTTGGCGCGCTCGCTTGGCGTGGCTTCCATCCGCGTGGTGGAAACTATCCCCGGCAAAACCTGCATGGGCTTGGAATTGCCTAATCCGAAACGCCAAATGATCCGCTTAAGCGAAATCTTCAATTCGCCTGCATTTACCGAATCCAAATCCAAACTGACCCTCGCCCTCGGCCAAGACATTACCGGCCAGCCTGTTGTGACAGACTTGGCCAAAGCGCCGCATCTGCTGGTTGCCGGTACGACCGGTTCAGGTAAGTCCGTAGGCGTGAACGCCATGATTCTGTCCATGCTCTTCAAAGCAACGCCTGAAGACGTGCGCATGATTATGATTGACCCGAAAATGCTGGAGCTGAGCATTTACGAAGGCATTCCGCACCTGCTCGCTCCTGTCGTAACCAATATGAAACTGGCCGCAAACGCCCTGAACTGGTGCGTCAACGAAATGGAAAAACGCTACCGCCTGATGAGCTTTATGGGTGTGCGCAACCTTGCCGGTTTCAACCAAAAAATTGCCGAAGCCGCAGCTCGTGGCGAAAAAATCGGCAGCCCGTTCAGCCTCACGCCTGAAAATCCTGAGCCATTGGAGAAATTGCCGTTTATTGTGGTCGTGGTAGATGAGTTTGCCGACCTAATGATGACTGCAGGCAAAAAAATTGAAGAACTGATTGCCCGTCTTGCCCAAAAAGCGCGTGCAGCCGGCATCCATTTGATTCTTGCCACTCAACGCCCAAGCGTGGATGTCATCACCGGCCTGATTAAAGCCAATATTCCGACACGCATTGCCTTCCAAGTGTCCAGCAAAATCGACAGCCGCACGATTCTTGACCAAATGGGTGCGGAAAACCTGCTCGGCCAAGGCGATATGCTGTTCCTGCCACCTGGCACCGGCTATCCGCAACGCGTACACGGCGCATTCGCATCCGACAATGAAGTTCACCGCGTAGTAGAATACCTGAAACAATTCGGCGCGCCTGACTATATCGATGATATTTTAAGCAGCGGTTCGACCGAAGACTTTACCGGCACCAGCCGCAGTAACGACAGCGATCTCGACCCCATGTATGACGAAGCCGTTTCCGTTGTCTTAAAATCGCGTAAGGCCAGCATTTCCAATATCCAACGCCAACTGCGCATCGGCTACAACCGCGCTGCCCGCCTGATTGACCAAATGGAAGCCGACGGTATTGTTTCCCCGGCGGAAAACAATGGCAACCGCACCATCTTGGCGCAAAGCAGCGACCATCTGGATTAATTTATCTTTGTTTAAAATTAAGGCCGTCTGAAAACTTTCAGACGGCCTTTTTTATCAGATAATCAGTTCAAAGATTCCGATTAAATAAATAATCTGTAAATAATATTACCAACAAAACCAAATGCTTTTGCATTAACGGCATTTGCTTCGCTATTAAATAAACCCAGCCTCAATAAACAAAACTCGACCTGCCAGATATACCCCTATTCATTTGTCGCCATTTTCAGACGGCCTTTTGTCAAGACCGGAAAAAACAGGTAAATCCGTTTTTCGATTAGAAGCAATATTATTATGATTCATGCCTTCGGCAACACCCCAACCTTTACGAGGAAAAACAAATGAAAAAATATTTTGCAGAATTTTTCGGCACTTTCTGGCTGGTATTCGGCGGTTGCGGCAGCGCAGTTTTGGCAGCAGCCTACCCTGAACTTGGCATTGGCTTTGCCGGTGTCGCTTTGGCATTCGGTTTGACCGTACTGACCATGGCATACGCCGTCGGCCACATTTCCGGCGGCCACTTCAACCCTGCCGTTTCCATCGGCCTTTTCATCGGCGGCCGTTTCAACGGTAAAGACCTGTTGCCTTACATCGTATCCCAAGTTATCGGTGCGATTGCCGCTGCTGGCGTTCTGTATCTAATTGCTTCCGGTAAAACCGGTTTTGATGCCGTTGCCTCCGGCTTTGCCAGCAACGGTTTCGGCGAACACTCTCCTAACGGTTACGACATGATGGCCGCTTTGCTGATCGAATTCGTACTGACCGCATTCTTCCTGATCATCATCATGGGTTCTACCGACAAACTGGCTCCGGCCGGCTTTGCCCCTATCGCCATTGGCCTGGGTCTGACCCTGATTCACTTGATCAGCATCCCTGTAACCAATACTTCCGTAAACCCTGCACGTTCTACCGGTGTTGCCTTGTTCCAAGGCGGCTGGGCTATTGAACAACTGTGGTTGTTCTGGTTGGCTCCTATTGCCGGCGCAGCAGTTGGCGCGGCTATTTACCGCTTCGTGTTGGCTAACGAAGACAAATAATCTTGACGGAATGACATTCCCGGTGTGGCCGACTCCATAACCGACCGCACCCAAGTTGCCGAGACACAAACGCACCGCCTGACTCAGACGGTGCGTTTGTTTTTGCCATGTTACAATACTTTCTTTTCTCACATTCTCAAACCATCATGCAAACCTTACCTTTTCAAACCGATATCGCCGCCAGAATGCTGGTCAATACCGAAAACGAAACCATCCATCCCGATGCCGTATTCGTACAAACACAAAATGGCTATTGGATTGCTTGGCACGACCAACAAGCCGCCCTGCTTGCCCCCGACACACCACCCGATATTCCCTGCTTTTGGGTGGAAGGCGCAGAAAGCTTAGAAGAGCTGGTAAGCATGGTAGAAAACGGCGAATTTGACGAAGTTGAAGAATTTGACGGCGATGATGATGCTTGGCAAGAAGCACTCGGATGCGACCATCATCACGAAGGACACTGCGGATGCAGCCATTGAGATGCACAAAACGCCTGATTCCTGCACTTGCCCTTTGCCTGACGCTTAACGGCTGCGTTGTAGGCGCGGCTGTCGATTTGGCTGCTACAACCGTCCTGACTGCCGGAAAATTGGTTGTCAAAGGAACGGGCGCAGTGATTGATGCCGCCATTCCCGACGGTAAAAAAGACAAGGATAAAGAAAAAGAGAAGGAAAAGAGCAAAGAAAAGCCAAAATCGGAAGAGATCATCTATAAAGAAGAATCCTCTGACGAAGTAGCGCAATAATACTTCAGATGGCCTCAGCAAGGTAACCAATCTTGTTGAGGCCGTCTGAACATTCATCCTTGCATATAGCCCTGTTCGCGCAAAGAGCAGGTTTCTTTTGCCGTCACGATAAAATGGTCTAACAGCGTAATATCGACCAAACTTAAAGCCTGTTTCAAACGCTCTGTAAACTGCACATCAGATTCAGACGGCCTTGCCGAACCGCCCGGATGATTGTGTGCCAAAATCAAACTATCGGCATATTCATCCAATGCCAATTTGACGATTTCACGGATATAAACCGTATTTTCCGCCACCGTACCGCGCGACAATTCCCGTACCGCAATCAATTGATTTTGACGGTTGAGCAGCAAAGCAACGCTGACCTCGATTTTTTCATGCCCAAGATGCAGGCGCAGATAATCCGCAACCGATTTCGGGTTTGACAAAACTATCTGTTCCTGCAAATCTTCACCCAAAATCCGCCGCCCGATTTCTTTGACCACTGCAAACTGAGTATAGCTCGCCAAACCCATGCCCTTATAAGCAGGAAGTGTTTTGGCATCCGCACTCATCAGCCTCCCCAAGCTGCCAAACTCACTCAACAAATAACGCGCCAAATCGACCGCGCTCATACCGCGCGTTCCGACACGCAACAAGATCGCCAGCAACTCCGCATCACTCAACGCCGCCGCACCGTGCGCCAAGAGCTTCTCGCGCGGCCGCTCCCCTTCAGGCCATTCTTTAATGCTCATGTTTTCCCTTTTTATTCATATAGCGGATTTAGTTTTTATTTAGAACAAAACCATCTTGCCCGTATAAAACGCAATCCGCACGATTTTATTAAAATTAATGCAATTTGCGTATTTTACTCTATTTCGAATAATTATTTAAGACAAATGAATAACAATTAAACCCCTTTGTGCAGAAAAACAACGTTACCCATTTTTGCTATCCTGTCCCCCTGTCTGCCTTTCCTTTCATATTTGTTTCAAATCAGCCGATACAAGCAATTTCATATTGCCCCTATGAGGCTTAGGCTAATATAATATTGAGTTTGCCGAAAGCAAAAGCTTAGGCTTAAACTGCTTTCTATCCACGCTGCCCGTGCGCTTTACAAGAGTTTCAGACGGCCTCCGTCCGACTCCCGCCAGCAATCAAACAGCTTTTTATCACCCATTCGAAAATCCGTTTTGCCGGTACTCGTCTTTCTTTTTGGAGTATTGCCATTATGACCGCAACCACTGCGTCTTCAGCCAAACCTTATCTGCAAATCCAAGGCTTGGTGAAAAAGTTTGGTGACAATTACGCTGTCGATAACATCGACTTGGACATTTACCAACACGAAATCTTTGCCCTTTTGGGCAGCTCAGGCAGTGGCAAATCCACGCTGCTGCGCATGTTGGCAGGCATGGAAAGCCCCAATCAGGGCAAAATCATTCTCGACGGCCAAGACATTACCAAACTTGCTCCGTACGAACGCCCAATCAACATGATGTTCCAAAGCTATGCCCTGTTCCCGCACATGAGCGTTGAGCAAAACATCGCTTTCGGTCTGAAACAAGACAAAATGCCTAAAGGCGAAATCGATGCCCGCGTCGAAGAAATGCTACGCCTGGTGCAAATGACCAAATACGCCAAACGCAAGCCGCACCAACTTTCCGGCGGCCAACAACAACGTATCGCTTTGGCGCGCAGCCTGGCGAAACGTCCAAAAATCCTGCTGCTTGACGAACCTTTGGGCGCACTCGATAAAAAACTGCGCCAACAAACCCAACTGGAATTGGTCAACACACTGGAACAAGTCGGCGTAACCTGCATCATGGTTACCCACGACCAAGAAGAAGCGATGACGATGGCTACCCGTATCGCCATTATGTCCGACGGCCAATTGCGCCAAGTCGGCACACCTAGTGATGTGTACGACTACCCTAACAGTCGCTTTACCGCCGAATTTATCGGCGAAACCAATATTTTTGACGGTGTCGTTGTTGACGACCGCGCCGATTTCTCTATCGTCAAATGTGACGGCTTGGAAAACCACGTCCGCATCGACCACGGCCTGGGCGTTCCGAACGAGCATGAAATCTGGATCAGTATCCGCCCTGAAGATATTGATTTGCATAAAGAAAAACCAGAACATTTGGGCGCACACAACTGGGCTAAAGGCACAGTCAAAGAAATTGCCTACTTGGGCAGCTTTGCGATTTACCACATCAAACTCGCCAACGGCCGTGTCGTCAAAAGCCAAGTTCCCGCACCTTATTGGTATGTGCGTAACATTACGCCACCGACTTGGGACGAGACCGTCTATATCAGCTGGCCTGAAAACCAACCTACGCCTCTGTACAGTTAATTTGAGGGAAATGCAATGGACCTTAAAAAACTGAAAAAGAAACTGTTTCGCCGTCCTGGACAGCGTGCAGTTATTGCCGTGCCGTATATTTGGCTTTTGATTCTGTTTCTGATTCCGTTCGCCATCGTATTGAAAATCAGCTTTGCCGAACAAGAAATCGCTATTCCGCCATTTACGCCGCTGACAACGATTGATGAAGACTTAGGCCGTCTGAACATTGCCATCAGCTATCAGAACTACGCCGACATCTTCCAAAACTTTTGGAATACGCTCAATCCTTTTGGCGACAGTGAAAACAGCAATATCTATCTGATGACCTACTGGTCTTCGATTAAGACCGCGCTGACGACAACCATCATCTGCCTGTTGATTGGTTACCCGACCGCTTATGCCATTTCACGCGCTAATCCGGCTGCGCGCAACGGTCTGCTGTTGGCAATCATGCTGCCTTTCTGGACCTCTTTCCTGTTGCGTGTTTACGCATGGATGGGCTTATTGGGTCACAACGGCATCATCAACAATTTCTTAATCAAATATGGAATCATCAGCGAGCCTTTAGACCTGTTCTACAATGCTTTCTCGTTGAATTTGGTGATGGTTTACGCCTATTTGCCGTTTATGATTTTGCCGCTGTACACACAATTGGTAAAACTGGATAACCGCCTGCTCGAAGCCGCTTCCGACTTGGGCGCAGGTCCGATCAAATCGTTCTTTACCATTACCCTGCCTTTATCCAAAACAGGCATCATCGCCGGCTCTATGCTGGTCTTCGTTCCGGCCGTCGGTGAATTTGTGATTCCTGAATTGGTGGGCGGTTCTGAAAACCTGATGATCGGTAAAGTATTGTGGCAGGCATTCTTCGACCAAAACAACTGGCCGCTGGCTTCTGCTGTTGCCGTCGTCATGGTTGCCCTGCTGGTTGTACCGATTGCCCTGTTCCAGCACTATGAAAACCGCGAATTGGAAGAAGGAGGCAAATAATGCAGAAAACCAAATTATCCTGGTTCTTGAAACTGATGCTCCTGCTCTCGCTGGCATTCCTCTATATTCCGCTGGTGGTTTTGGTCATCTATTCTTTCAATGAATCCAAGCTGGTTACCGTTTGGGGCGGTTTCTCAACCAAATGGTACGGCGCATTAATGGAAAACGACACCATCTTGGAAGCGGCCTGGCTGTCATTGCGTATCGCCATCGTTTCCTCGCTTGCCGCCGTGGCACTCGGCACATTGGCTGGTTACGCCATGGCGCGTATCAAACGCTTCCGAGGCAGCACCCTGTTTGCCGGTATGATTTCCGCGCCTATGGTAATGCCTGATGTGATTACCGGTTTGTCCATGCTGCTGCTGATTATTCAGGTACAAATGTTCCTGCAAGGCAGCGAATTGCTGCAATCGCTCTACTTCGATCGCGGTTTCTTCACCATCTTCCTCGGCCACACCACGCTTTGCATGGCGTACATTACCGTCGTTATCCGCTCGCGCTTGGTGGAATTGGATCAATCCTTGGAAGAAGCTGCAATGGACTTGGGTGCCCGTCCGCTGAAGATTTTCTTCGTGATTACCCTGCCGCTGATTGCCCCTGCGATTGCTTCCGGCTTCCTCTTGGGCATCACCCTGTCTTTGGACGACTTGGTGATTACCTCCTTCCTGTCAGGCCCGGGTTCATCGACATTGCCGCAAGTGATTTTCTCCAAAATCAAACTCGGCCTTGACCCTCAGATGAACGTTTTGGCAACCATCCTGATCGGTATCATCGGTACGCTGGTGATTGTCGTCAACTACTGGATGATGCGTCAGGCAACCAAACGGGAACGTGAGGCTGCCGAAGCCTACCGCCAAGAAAAATTGGCAGCCGAGAAAGCCGCCTAATATGCAGACAGGCTGTCCGATAAAGCGTCGGAACAGCCTGTTTTATTAACTGCATCTTATCCTTTCAGACGGCCTGAATCTAAGCCCACATTTAAGGCCGTCTGAAAACCAATTTCAATGAAGTGAAAACCAACCTAAAGCTCAAATCATGATCAATCCCAGCTTCAAAGAATACCTTCCTTCCTACTATGTCAGCACGGCCAATCCCCATCCGTCTTATCCGACGCTTGAAGGCTGTCTGAAAACTGAAACCTGCGTTATCGGCGGCGGCCTGTCCGGCTTATGCACCGCCCTACCGCTTGCTGAAAACGGCCATGACGTCATCGTACTTGAAGCCGCCCGTATCGGTTTCGGCGCATCAGGCCGAAGCGGCGGACAAGTCATCAGCGACTTTGCCTGCGGCATGGAAGAAATCGAAAAACAAGTCGGTTTGGAACAGGCCCAATGGTTCTGGCAGCAATCTCTGCAAGCCGTTGAACTGGTTGACTCGCGCATTCAAAAACACAACATCCAATGCGATTGGCAACGCGGCTACGCTACCGTCGCCGTCCATCCTCAGCATTGGGAAGAATTGCAACAATGGCACGAACACGCCCAAAAACATTATGGCGCAAGCCATTACCAGCTTTGGGATAAAGCCACGCTGAAGCAACAACTTGCCAGCAATATGTATCAAGGCGCGCAATTTGATCCTTTATCCGGCCACTTACACCCGCTCAATTACACCTTAGGCATTGCCAAAGCGGCAGCCTATGCAGGCGCACAACTTTTTGAGCAATCCCCGATGACACGTATCGAACCATGCGATAATGGCTGGCTGGTTCATACGCCCAATGGCAGCGTTGAGTGCAAAAACCTCGTTTACGCCGTCAATACTTATGCCGGTTTACACCCGAAATTCAAAGTATTGGAACAAAAAGCCATTGCAGTCAGCACCTTTATCATTGCCACCGAGCCTCTGGGCGAACGTGCCAAAGACCTGATCCGCAACAATATGGCCATCTGCGACAACCGCCACGTCCTCGACTACTACCGCCTCAGCGCTGACGGCCGCCTGCTCTTCGGCGGCAAAGACAACGAGTTTATCGACGATCCTGGCCGCATGACCGAACTCGTCCGCCAAGACATGCTGAAAGTTTTCCCACAACTTGCCGATGCCAGAATCGAGCATTCTTGGGGCGGTGAATGCGACATCACGCGCAACCTCGCTCCACATTTCGGCCGCCTCGCCCCTACCGTTTTCTACGCCCAAGGCTATTCCGGACACGGCATGGCGATTACCGGCATTGCCGGTTTGGCGATTGCCGAAGCCATCATGGGAGATGACGGCCGTCTGAAACCTTTTGAGCAACTGCGCCACAGCAACATCATTACCCAGCCTTTCCTACGCAAACTCGGCTCTTTCCTCGGCTCAAAATACTATCAATGGAAAGACAGCCACTAAACCCAAGTAACAAACATATTTCAGACGGCGGCAGATTCAAGTAAAATTCAGGCCGTCTGAAAGCTTAGATACGACAAAATTCAATCATTTATCAGCAAGGAAACCATCATGAGCAACCATCACAAACTCATCATCCTCGGCTCCGGCCCTGCCGGCTATACGGCCGCCGTCTATGCCGCCCGTGCCAACCTCAACCCTGTAATCATTACCGGCGTTGAGCAAGGAGGACAATTGATGACCACCACCGAAGTGGACAACTGGCCTGCCGATGCCGAAGGTGTACAAGGTCCGGAACTGATGGCCCGTTTCCAAGCTCATGCCGAACGCTTCGGTACTGAAATGATTTTCGACCAAATCCACACCGTTGATTTGCAAAACCGTCCTTTCACCCTCAAAGGCGATATGGGCGAATACACCTGCGATGCGCTCATCGTTGCCACCGGCGCATCCGCCAAATATTTAGGTTTACCAAGCGAAGAAGCTTTTGCCGGTAAAGGCGTTTCCGCCTGTGCAACTTGCGATGGTTTCTTCTATAAAAAACAAGATGTTGCCGTAGTCGGCGGTGGCAATACCGCTGTGGGAGAAGCCCTCTACCTTGCCAATATCGCCAACACCGTTACCCTGATTCACCGCCGTGACAGCTTCCGTGCCGAAAAAATCATGGTGGACAAGCTGATGCAACGGGTCGAAGAAGGCAAAATCATCCTCAAGTTTAACAGCTCGGTTGATGAAATCTTGGGCGACGAAAGCGGCGTTACCGGTGCACGCCTGAAACACAATGACGGCAGCACTGAAGAAATCGCCGTCAAAGGCGTTTTCATCGCTATCGGCCACAAACCCAACACCGATATTTTCAAAGGCCAACTCGATATGGATGAAACCGGATATCTGAAAACCAAAGGCGGTACCGGTGACAATGTCGGCGCAACCAATATCGAAGGCGTATGGGCGGCAGGCGACGTCAAAGACCATACCTACCGTCAAGCCATCACCAGCGCCGCTTCCGGCTGCCAAGCCGCGCTTGATGCCGAACGTTGGCTCGACCGCCACGGCGTATGAGCCTATAAGCTCCGCCCTACTCTTTAAAACATAATCAAAAGGCCGTCTGAAATTTCAGACGGCCTATAATCTATCTGCCACCCTCAAATATTCATTTTAAAAGCAAATTTATATCAAATAAGTACTTTTGCTTTATAATAACGACAAATACCCAACAAACAGGGAACAAACATGAAAAAAACACTAATGACACTTATCCTTTGCGCATTGACTCCTGCCGCCCTGGCTGCCGATACTTACGGCTACCTGGCCATGTGGCAAAACCCTGCCGACAGCAATGAAGCGCTGCAAATCAAAACCACCAAAGAAAATGCCACCCAACTGGATGCGACAGCCGAACTCGAAACATTCTGTAAAGGCCAAGATGCCTTAGCCGGTATCGGCGCAGGCCAAGCAACAGGCTGCAAAACGGTTGTCCCTCTGCACAACACCTGTATCGCTGTTGCCTATCCTAAAGCCATGGGCAAATTGACTGCTCAAAACGTGGTGGCCATTACCTCCCCACGTTTCAAAACCGTGCATCAAATTGCCTTGAACCAGTGTATCAAAAAATACGGCTCACAAGGACAATGCGCTTTAGAAACAGTCTATTGTACTTCTGAAACCTACTATCAAGGTACGGTCAAAACCCTCTGGGAAAAAATCAAATCCATTTAAGGCCGTCTGAAAATAAAACCGGCTTGCCCGATATTCTCCATATCACGGCAAGCCGGTTTTTTATTCTGGTCTTTATTTGCTGTTTTTTTCCAACAATTTGGCCACAACGCCTTCAGCCTGTTTTACCAAATCAGGGTTGGTTCGGAAGTGGTTTTCATCATTTAAAGAGTAGCTGACCGTAGAAACCGCATACTTCGTGCTTCGCAACACAAATACGCCTTTACGCAAGATTTCGTCATTGCCTTTGGTTTTGTAACGCAGGTTATACGGGCAAGAAGAATCATACAGTTTGCCACGGTTATCCGCTGTCACAATAGTGCTGCCAATGCCGCGTTTTGCCAAAGCTTTAGACAAAGCACGATCCAAATCATGCGGTCTTACTTTTGCATTTTGAATGATGCAGACATGTTTGATGCTGGTCAGCTCTTCAGGTTTCAATACTCTTTGTTCAGTAGTGGAACACGCGCCCAGCAATAATACGGCTGAAGCTGCCGCTAAAATCATGGTTTTCATCTGTTTTCCTTTTTAAAATTTTCAAACAATAAATATTCAGACGGCCTTTATGCAAAGGCCGTCTGAAAAAATCAACGTACGTTTTTCATCAAACGCTGTTTCTCACGCTTCCAATCCGCTTCTTTCAGGCTTTGGCGTTTGTCATGCTGTTTCTTACCCTTGGCCAAACCGATTTCCACTTTGATCCTACCGCGGGTGTAATGCAGGTTTAAGGGCACAATCGTATAACCGGCACGTTCGGTTTTGCCGATTAACTTATTGATTTCCGATTGTTTCAACAACAACTTACGCGGACGGACAGGGTCGGGTTTGACGTGTGTCGAAGCAGTGGGCAATGCGGTAATGTGGCAGCCCACCAAATAGAATGCGTCTTTTTTCCAATAGATATAGCTTTCTTTTAATTGCACGCGTGCAGCGCGGATGGCTTTGACCTCCCATCCCTCCAATACTATACCGGCTTCGATTTGGTCTTCGATAAAGAAATCGTGAAAGGCTTTTTTATTATTGGCAATACTCATTGTGCTGATTCTTTACAAACTTTTCAGACGGCCTATTTTATCAGGCGTGCTTAAAAAATAAAACGGCAAACGATTTTGAAACGTTTATTCACTTAAAACATGGCGGCGGTAAAAGCGGTCTATATCGGCAATGGCTTTTTCATCTTCAGGGCGCAAATCCAGTTTCAAATCGGCAAGGCGGATCAAGATTTGGTCTTCACGCTCGGCAACGGCGCAGCTGACTTCGCCTTCGCTGCGAAAATGACGGATAAGCTCGTCTAACTGGTTTAAAGCATTTTGATAAGATGAATTTTGATTCATAATTTTTGACCCGAACGCCCATAAAAAATGGCGGGAAACCCCGCCATGATTTTACGGCTTACGCCACGCATTTGATTAAGCAGCTTGAATGTTAGCAGCTTGTTTGCCTTTAGGGCCGGTGGTTACGTCGAAAGATACGCGTTGACCTTCTTTCAGGGTTTTGAAACCATCCATGTTGATCGCTGAGAAGTGAGCGAACAAATCTTCGCCACCTTCATCAGGAGTGATGAAACCAAAACCTTTAGCGTCGTTAAACCATTTTACGATACCGGTTGCCATTAGAAACTTCCTATACTTAAAAATTAACAAAATCAGCAAAACAAGGCATACAGCAAACTAAAACGTTCAGCGTTTCTTCCACGTATTGGATACGCAGTCGAGTGCCAACTTCTGCTTAACCGTCTTTTTACATTTGTTAAGACAAAACGTCAAGCTATGTTTTCAAAAAAGTGGGAAAATAGAAAAAAATTGCCGAAATACAACAGAAAACGGTTTACACTCTAAAACAGGCCGTCTGAAAACTGAAACCTAAGATTATGAACCATCCGAATACCGACCACCAATCCGATACCCTGCTCAGCGATATCAACACACAGCCGCCGAAACGTTACGGCGTATTTTTATTGAACGACGATTACACCACCATGGAATTTGTCGTCGAAATCCTGACCGAAGTCTTTATGCTTGCACAGGAACAGGCAGTGGCCGTTATGTTGCTGGTGCACCACGAAGGCAAAGGCCTGTGTGGCACCTACACGCGCGATATTGCCCAGACCAAGCAACATCAGGTCATGGAACGTGCTAAAGCTGAAGGGCATCCGCTCAAATGTATAGTCGAAGAGGTTTAAATCATGCTTTCACCCGAATTGGAACACATCCTGCAACTGCTCTACCGTGAAGCACGCAATGCCCGTTATGAGTTTATCAGCTTGGAACACCTGCTTTTGGTGTTGATAGAAGAAGATGCGGCTGTGCCGAACGTCTTGAAACTGTGTGGTGCGGATTTGAAAGTCCTGTCCGAGCAGCTTGCCGCCAGCGTTGCTGAAAACACGCCGCAAATTCCCGATCATCTTTTGGATACGGTCGAAACCCAGCCGACATTGGGCTTCCAACGCGTCATCCAACGGGCGATGGTGCATACCCAGTCTGCCGGCAAAGCCGCAGTAGAGCCTTTGGATATTTTGGTTGCCATGATGAGCGAATCTGAAAGCCATGCCGTTTATTTCCTCAAATTGCAATCCATTACGCGCTTCGAAGTCTTGCGTTGTATTGCTCATGGCTCGCCCGATGACGAAGACGGTAATGATTCAGACGGCCTGGAACGCGAGAGCGAAGAAGCGGAACAAAAAACCGGCTCACTTTCCGACTATACCGTCAACCTCAACGCCGAAGTCAAAGCCGGCCGCATCGACCCCTTAATCGGCAGAAAACACGAAATGGAACGGCTGGTGCAAATCCTATGCCGCCGCCGCAAAAACAATCCACTTTTGGTCGGCGAAGCAGGCGTGGGCAAAACCGCGCTGGCGGAAGGTCTGGCGCATCAAATCGTCAACGGCGACATTCCCGATGCGCTGAAAGAAGCCGAAGTGTACGCACTGGATATGGGTTCGCTTTTGGCAGGCACGAAATACCGCGGCGACTTTGAAGCGCGGGTTAAATCCGTCCTGAAACAGCTCGAAAAAATCCCGCACGCCATTTTGTTTATCGACGAAATCCACACCATCATCGGCGCGGGCAGCACCAGCGGCGGCACCATGGACGCGTCCAACCTACTCAAACCCGCGCTGGCGAAAGGCTCGCTGCGCTGCATCGGCGCGACTACTTATGACGAATACCGTACCATTTTTGACAAAGACCACGCATTAAGCCGCCGTTTCCAAAAAATCGATGTGGTCGAGCCCACCGTTTCCGAAACCGTACAAATCCTACGCGGCTTGAAACCGATGTTTGAAGACTTCCATCAAGTCCGCTATACGCAAGGCGCACTCGAAGCTGCCGCCGAACTTTCCGCACGCTACATCAACGAGCGTTTCCTGCCCGACAAAGCCATTGACGTAATGGACGAAGCAGGCGCAGCACAACGGATTCTGCCCAAATCCAAACAGAAAAAAGTCATCGGTAAAGCGCAAATCGAAACCGTCATCGCCAAAGTTGCGCGGATTCCTGAAAAAACCGTGTCGCACAACGACAAACAAGTACTGCAATTCCTCGGCCGCGATTTGAAAAACATGGTTTACGGTCAAGAAAATGCCATCGATGCACTGGTTGCCGCCGTCAAAATGTCGCGCTCCGGCCTCGCCCTACCCGACAAACCCATAGGCAGCTTCCTCTTCTCCGGTCCGACCGGCGTCGGCAAAACCGAAGTCGTCAAACAGCTTGCCTACTCAATGGGCGTACCGCTGCAACGCTTCGATATGTCCGAATACATGGAACGCCATGCCGTATCGCGCCTCATTGGCGCACCTCCGGGCTACGTCGGCTTTGAACAAGGCGGCCTTTTGACCGAAGCCGTCAACAAGCAGCCGCATTGCGTGTTGCTCTTGGACGAAATCGAAAAAGCCCACCCCGACATTTTCAACGTCCTCCTGCAAGTCATGGACGCAGGCAAACTGACCGACAACAACGGTAAGAATGCCGACTTCCGCAACGTCATCCTGATTATGACCACCAACGCAGGCGCAGAAAGCCTCAGCCGACCCAGCCTCGGCTTTACCGCCAAACGCGAACGCGGCGACGAAATGCAGGCGATCAACAAACTCTTCACGCCCGAGTTCCGCAACCGCTTGGACGCGATTATTCCGTTTGCACCCTTGTCCGAACCCATCATCGTCAAAGTCGTGGACAAATTCCTGCTCCAGCTCGAACACCAACTTCTCGACAAAAAAGTCGAAGCCGAATTCACACCGGCATTGCGCAAATATCTGGCGGAAAAAGGTTTCGATCCACAAATGGGCGCACGCCCGATGAACCGCCTGATTCAGGAAAAAATCCGCAAACCGCTCGCCGACGAACTCCTGTTCGGCAAACTCGCCGAAGGCGGCTTTGTGCTGATAGACTGGGATGCAACAAAAGAAGAAGCCGTATTGAAGTTTAAGAAAAGCAAGGTCAAACCTGAAGCAGCAGCGGTTTGACGGATAAAGGCAAAAGGTCGTCTGAAAACGAGATTTCCGTTTTCAGACGACCTTTTTGTAATGAAAACTCAATCCTCCGCTTTATGAAGCAAAGTAATCAACGCCTCCTGCTTTTCCGGCGACAGCGCGCGGAAATATTTCAGCAACAACGCCTCTTGCGGGGAAACTGCCCCACCCTCTTCCAACATTCGTCCGTGCCGCAACCATTCTCCGCTGGTATCTAGCCATTTCGCCAATGTTTCAATTTTATCGGGCGTTGGGATCGAACGTCCGACTAACCAATGATGGAAAGCCTGCGTACTGACGGATTGATTGGGATGGCGCAGATTGAAGCGGTTGGCAAGGCTGGCGTTGGAAAGATTATCCAAACCCGCCAGCCTGATTGCGGTTTTCAAGCGTTCGCTAAAATCGATTTTGTCTTGTTCGGTATGCATAATTGAGAATTATGAATAGCCGATTGTTGCAAAAATTAACAGTTCTGTTGTTTTTGTAAATTATTTACTTGATATTTTCAAATGACTGGTTGATAATACGTCTGCATTTTGATTATCAACCCACTCATTACAAAGGAAACATCCATGTCTTTACAAAAAATAAGTGCAGTAACCGTTATTGCTTTAAGCCTGGCAGCCTGTGGTGGAGGTGGAGGTGGAACGCCATCTACACGACCAACCAATACCAATATTGAAAATACAAAAGCCGAAGAAGCGCGTAAGGCTGAAGCAGCTCGCAAAGCCGAGGAAGCACGTAAGGCTGAAGAAGCACGTAAGGCTGAAGCAGCTCG
>NZ_KV835852.1:360583-369114 GCF_001838135.1 Neisseria sp. HMSC078H04 | reverse complement strand
AAGGCTGAAGAAGCTCGTAAAGCTGAAGAAGCTCGTATTGCACAAAAAACTGCTGAGTTAATTGAACAAGCTAAATCTAAAGGGCTAAACGATGACGAAGCAAAACAATTTGCGCAAAATAATATCAATAATGAAGATGATGTATCTAAAGCAAATTTAGATAACATGATTAAAATAAAAGATTTGACAAAACTTGCTATTGCTGAAGGCCTTAATGAATATCAAGCCGCTGATTTTGCTAAAAATAATGTAGATTTAGATGAAGATACAGCAAAAGTCAACCTTGAAACACTTATCGTCAATAATGCTAAAGGAATTTATAATGGACAATATCGTAATGGGCTAACTACAAATCAATATGGCACATCAAGTAGTTCCTCATCTAGTTGTACAAATGGACATTGCTATTCAGTAAGAGAAACTATTACTACCGGTAAAGCAATCTATAATCAACCGTATTCAATTATTTTTGCAGATACTAAATCAGGTGTTCGTAATTTTTCTAGTATTAATGAACTATCGAATGTACGAATTGCCGGCCTAAAAACAAAATTAGAAGCGATACCAACAAAAGGAACAGCTAATTATAGCGGTAAAGCATTTGATGCCGAAAATAATGGAACACTAGATTACAATGTTAATTTTGAAAATAAAACAGGCTCAGGAACTATTACCGGCTTAGGAAATAACATTACATTAAAACAAGGTTCGATTTCAAGAACTGGTATTTCATCTACTGCAACCCAAGGTGACAAATCAGGCTCTTACTCTTTAGGTTTCTTCGGTAAAAATGCAGAAGAAATTGCAGGCAAAGTTATCTTTAATGGCAAAGATACTGTCGGCTTCGGCGGGAAACGCGGAGAGATTCAAAAATAATTTTCCATCTTAATTATGATGTAAAAGGTCGTCTGAAACCGTTTCAGACGACCTTTTCGACCATTTTCACCGCGTTATCCGTATAATAACCGGATACTCCTGCCATCCATATCCTACTGAATAAAATGAATAAAAATCATCTCGTCTTACTGATGCTCCCTTTCCCAATAGCCGCCCTTGCCGATACACCCGTTGTCCGTGTACCTGAGCCTGTATTTTTTGACAAACAACCCAACAGCGAAACACCCTCAAAAGATTTTACCGACGACAAACCCGTAGAACAGAGGCTTTCAGACGACCTTTCTGCCGATTCCTCATTGGAAGCACAGATCAACCGCGCATTAATCGGACGCGACTGGAAGATGCTGGAAGGTTTATTGGCGCAATATAAAGCCGCGCCCGACCGTGATGCCGTTTTATACGATTATGCTTTAGGCGCGTTGCGGCGCAGTCAGTTGCGGCATGGTGAGGCTGTATCGCTCTATCGCGGTATTTTGGCGAAACATCCCGATTTGGCGTATCCGCGTTTCGATTTGGGCGTTATGATGTTTGAAAACAAGCAGTACCGCGAGGCAAAGGCGGAATTGAAACGGGCAAAACCGGATTTGCAGCCGCCCATGCAGCAACTTGCCGACCGTTATCTTGCCGCCATTGAATCGACGCAAAGCTGGCAGCCCGATATTTCGCTACAATACGAGCAGACCGATAATGTGAACAATGCCTCGTCCGAGCGTGTTATAGAATGGAACGGCAGACGCTGGAATAAAACCGCTGACAGCCTGCCGCAAAAGGCGCGCGGGATCCGCTATGGCGCAGGTGTGTCGCGTGAAATCAATGTGGGCGGACATCATTTTGTTTACGGCAGCCTGAGCGGCAATGGCGTGCATTATTGGGACAATCAGGATTTTAACGAGCAAAGCCTGCGCTTGGCGGCGGGCTATAAAAACCGTTCGGCTGTGCAATCCTTCGGAATTGTGCCGTTTGCCGAGCAAAACTGGCTGGGCGGCAAACGCTATAATCGCGAAACCGGTATCAATACCGATTTCTCACGTCGTCTGAGCGAAAAATGGCAGCTCTCTCTCAATGCAGGCTATATCAAGAAATACTATCGAAACAGCGATTCGGCAATGCGGTACAACAGCCATATGCCGCTGGCGGGTGCAACGCTGGCGTACTCTGCGCCAAAAAACTGGCTGATTTACGGAGGTGTGGACTGGTCGCACGACATGACCAAAGAAGCGGAGCAGGCATCCGTGCGCAAGGGCATACGCTTCGGCGCGGCGAAAGCGTTTGAGAACGGGTTCGGCATCCGCACCAACCTGCGCTACGCCCGCCGTACCTTTGATGCACCGGGTAGCCTGGTGTACCATCTGACCCGTAAAGACCATGAATATCAGGCAAATGCCTCTATTTGGCACAATAAAATTTCATGGAAAGGCTTAGTGCCGCATTTGAATTTCCGTTATCTGAAAATCGACAGCAATATGAGCGGCTTCTATTCCCGTAAGAGCATGCAGACATTCATCAGTGTGGAGAAACAGTTTTAATGCAACAGGGTTGGGAACAAAACATGCCGTTTCAATCAACCTTTTTTCCTATACAGGTGGAGGGCCGTCGGAAATTCCAAGAAACAGGCATTTGAAAAACAGTTACTAAATTAAAAGTAATTCCCCACAAACTCGGAAATGATGCTGATTAAAACGTTTCTCTTTAAATGACAATTTAGCGTATTCGAAGATCCAAACGGCAAGACCTAGAAAAAAGGCCGTCTGAAATTTCAGACGGCCTTTTTATCTCAATCAAAAATCCGATTTACAAAACGGATTTAACAGTAGCAACCACATTATCTACGGTAAAGCCGAATTCTTTGAACAGCAAGTCAGCAGGTGCAGACTCGCCAAAGCGGTTGATACCAACCACTGCGCCGTTCAAACCAACGTATTTATACCAACCGTCGGCATGTCCTGCTTCTACGGCTACGCGTGGCAAACCTTCCGGCAGAACGGCGGCTTTATAGGCGGCATCTTGGCGGTCGAATACATTGGTAGAAGGCATGGAAACAACGCGTACGGCAATACCTTGTTCTGCCAATACTTTTTGCGCTTCCAGAGCCAATTCAACTTCAGAACCGGTAGCAATTACAACAGCTTGTGCATTGCCTTGAGCTTCACTGATGACGTAGCCACCGCGCTTGATGTCGTTCAGCTGTTGCTCATCACGCGCTTGGAATTTCAGGTTTTGACGGCTGAAAATCAAGCTGGACGGGTGATCGGCCGCTTTAACGGCTTCAGACCACGCTACCAAAGATTCAACGGTATCACATGGACGCCATACATCCATATTCGGAATCAGGCGCAGAGTGGCAGTTTGCTCGATAGGTTGGTGGGTCGGACCGTCTTCGCCCAAACCGATGGAATCGTGGGTGAATACAAATACAGGGTTGATTTTCATCAGCGAAGCCATGCGCAAGGCATTACGCTCGTATTCGCTGAACATCAGGAAAGTCGCGCCGAATGGTTTAACACCGCCATGCAGGGTAAGGCCGTTCATGATCGCACCCATGCCGAACTCGCGCACACCGTAGTGAATATAGTTGCCGCCGTGTTCGCGGGTAACGGAAACGCTGTTTGACCAGTCAGTCAGGTTGGACGGGGTCAAGTCGGCAGAACCGCCCACCAATTCAGGTAGCTCTTTTGCCAAGATTTCAATGCTGTTTTGGCTGGCTTTACGGGTGGCGATGGTTTCGGCTTTGGCGCACACTTCTTTCAATGCGGCTTGAACGTAAGCGTCGAAGTTTTCAGGCAGTTTTTTATCCATGCGACGCACGAATTCTGCAGCTTCTGCAGGATATTTGGCTTGATATTGAGCGAAGAGTTCGTTCCATTCGGCCTCAAGTTTCGCGCCTTTTTCTTTTGCATCCCATGCAGCATAGATCTCTTGAGGGATTTCAAACGCAGGATAAGCCCAACCCAAATGTTTACGTGTGGCTTCGATCTCGTCCGCACCTAAAGGCGCACCGTGGGTTTTGTGGCTGCCTTCTTTGTTGGCGCTGCCTTTGCCAATTAAGGTTTTGCAGCAGATGAGGGACGGTTTGCCGGTTTCGGCGCGGGCGGCTTCAATGGCCGTCTGAATGGCATCAGTGTCATGACCGTTTACATTTGGAATCACCTGCCAGCCGTAGCTTTCAAAACGTTGCGGAATGTTTTCGGTAAACCAGCCGTCCACTTTACCGTCGATGGAAATATTGTTGTCATCATATAAAACAATCAGTTTGCCCAAGCCGAAAGTACCGGCAAGCGAGCAGGCTTCGTGCGATACGCCTTCCATCATGCAGCCGTCGCCCATGAAGACGTAGGTGTGGTGGTCAACGATGTTCAAACCGTCTTTATTGAATTCGGCAGCCAAGATTTTTTCGGCCAAAGCCATGCCCACTGCGTTGGCAATACCTTGTCCCAACGGGCCGGTCGTGGTTTCCACGCCGTCGGTGTAGCCGTATTCAGGATGGCCGGGGGTTTTGCTGTGCAGTTGGCGGAAGTTTTTCAGGTCATCAATAGAAACGTTGTAGCCGGTCAGGTGCAACAGGCTGTAAAGAATCATGGAAGCATGACCATTGGAGAGGACAAAACGGTCGCGGTTGTAGAATTTTGGGTTGGCCGGATTATGATTGAGAAACTTCGTCCACAACACTTCCGCCATTTCCGCCATACCCATAGGCGCACCCGGGTGGCCTGAGTTGGCTTTTTGTACGGCATCGACTGAGAGGAAACGGATTGCGTTTGCCAGTTGAGACATGGTTTGACCTTCCTTGGACAAGATTGGAAATATGAAAAAAGGTGTGCCGATTATCGCCTGAATCAGCCGTGCTTTCAAGGATAGCTTTTGATATTCGCTTTGTCAGACGGCCTGTTTCCACTCGGTTGCCCGAAACGGACGGGACAGATGATATTAACTGTTATTTCGTTTTGAAACAGTGCTTTATATATTTTTATCGTGTAAATAGCAAATCACTATAAGTTTGCACACAGGCCGAACCATAAACCTTTGAATACTGCCCTTTTCAGACGGCCCTACATCAAACGGCCGCAAGAAATCCATCGTTAAGACGAAGTCCCTCTTTTGCTTTGAATAGAGTCAAATGTTATGATTTGTATGCACGCGAAAGGCCGTCTGAAAATATTCACATCAAACTACTACCATGACAACAGGCTTGTGTGCACTTCATCAAGGAACACTGAAATGTCACCAGAAAACCAAGCTGAAAACACCTCACCCTCAACAGAAAAAACAGCAAAAGCCACTCCGCCCAAACCTTCCAAACCCAAATCCAGCGTGATTCAAATCCATCCCGAAGGCGAACGCATCCATCCCAAAAAGGCGGAAGGACGCTTTGCCAAACTGCGTATTGCCGCAGTATTGGCGACCCAGTTTGTATTTTACGTTATTCCATGGTTCAACTGGAGCGGCCGTCAGGCGGTTTTATTCAATATCCCTGACCGTCATTTCTTCATTTTCGGACTGTCGCTGGGTATGGGCGATTTGATTTACCTTGCCTTGCTGCTGATGATTTGCGCATTCGGATTGTTTTGGTGGACAACCATTGCCGGTCGTTTGTGGTGCGGCTACTCTTGCCCTCAAACGGTTTACACCGAAATTATGCTGTGGATTGACAACTTAGTCGAAGGCGATAGAAACAAACGCCTAAAACTGGAAAAATCGCCTTGGAACTTTACTAAAATTCGCATTAAGGCCACCAAATACCTGCTGATTTTCCTTGTCTGCGCATGGACAGGTATCACTTTTGCAGGCTGGTTTGTCCCGATCCGCCAATTTGTTCCCGATTTATTCACCGGAGCAGCAGGCGGCGGCACGATGTTTGCCGCAGCATTTTACGGATTCATGACTTTCTTCTTCGCCCACATCATGCGCGAAAAAGTGTGTCTGCATATGTGTCCGTATGCACGTTTCCAAAGTGCAATGTTTGACAAAGACACGCTGATTATTTCTTACGATACCGAACGCGGCGAACCGCGCGGCGCACGCAAGAAAACCGCCAACAAAGAAGACAGCGGCTTGGGCGACTGCATCAACTGCACCATGTGCGTGCAAGTCTGCCCCGTCGGTATCGACATCCGCGACGGTTTGCAATACCAATGTATCGGCTGCGCGGCGTGTATCGATGCCTGCGATGAAATCATGGACAAAATGGGCTACGAGCGTGGCTTGATCCGTTATACGACCGAAGGCGCGTTGGAACACGAATATCCTGAAAGCGACATCAAAAAACGCTTGAAACGTCCGCGTGTAGCCGGTTATGGCGCAGTACTCCTGGTGGTCATCATCGCCTTCCTGGTCGGCATTTCCACCCGAAAAATGGTCGAAGTCGATATCCTGAAAGACCGTGGCGTCATGGTTCGCGAAAACAGCCAAGGCTGGTTGGAAAATGCCTATAACCTGCGTATTATCAACAATAGTGAAAACGAACAACTGATGACCGCAACCGTCAAAGGCTTTGACGAAATCGCGCTGACCGGCCTGCCTGAAAACGGTATTAAAATTGCGCCGCGGGAAACCGTTACCATCCCAGTACAGGTATCTACCATTCCCGAATACGCCGACAAAGGCAGCCATCCGATTGAATTTACCTTTATCTATCGCGAGACCGGCTCTGCCGACTCCAAACCGACTACTTTAGAAGAAAAAGCAACCTTTATCGGAGAATAAACGGTGTCCCCACAACCCAAAATCAAACCTTGGTACAAACATATTTGGCCCTGGGTGCTGATGGCCGGCCCCATCTTCGTCGTTATCGCCAGCGTTTCCATGTTCTTCGTCGCAAAAGAACACACGACAGACTTGGTGTCTGACGATTACTACAAAGACGGCAAACACATCGAAATCCAACTTCACCGTGATGAAGAAGCCGTTAAACGGCAAATTCAGGTGCAGGTCTTAATCAGTCCGGATATGAATGCCGCCAAAGTATTCGTCAGCGGACAATTCGATACCAAACAGCCATTAAACCTATTGTTGATGCACCCAACGCGCAAAGCCGATGACCAAACCGTCAAGCTGCGCGCCGTAACAGCCGAACCACAAAACGGCCGCATGGAATACGAAGCCGTCTTTAAACCTTTACGCCCAACCAATCATTGGTACCTGCGCGTTGAAGATGCCTCAGGCGTATGGCGTGTTGAAAACAAATGGATAGTCAGCCAAGGCAACGCAGTCAATCTGACGCCTATGGACAAATTGTTCGACAACGGCAAACAAGCCGCTTCAACAGAACAATAAATCCCGAACCAGGCCGTCTGAAACCTTTCAGACGGCCTGAAATCTTCATACCCTCTTATATTCCCTTCCAAATATGATTTTTTCCGATTGGCGCAGACTGACCGAAAATGAAGTCCGTATGGCAAAACAAGTTTTTGCGGACAGCATAAACTTCCACCGCATCAAAATATATCGCGGCATTCCACTTCTACCCAACGCCAATACCGCCATTGCGCCCAATGGAAACATATACTTTCCGCGTAAACACTGCCCCGAAGATTTCACTCAAGCCGGCATAGCCTACAAAATTTGGCTGATTCATGAGCTGACACATGTCTGGCAACACCAGCGCGGTCACAAAGTTTGGCTTTCCGGCCTATTCATCATGCTCAAAGGCGGATACAGAAAACGCAAAGCTTACACCTATCCCATCCCCTTACCCCACATCAACCAATTAAATATCGAACAACAGGCAGACCTTATTGCTCACTATTTCGCAGCTACTTTTCTACCCCAAAACATTTACACCCCGCAACAGCCTATTTTTCAGACGGCCTTAGCAGATTTTCTTCACAACCCACACGACAAAAATCTATGCCCAAGATACTTGTCGGCAAAAAAACAACACTTCAAAAAGCAGAGTGAACAAATAAGCTATAATGAACAACCCGACACATCATCCAAAAGATCCCAAACCATGCCTTGGAACATACCTATTTTACTTACCTGGATGCGCGTCCTATTAATCCCCGTGTTCACCATCCTATTCTATTTACCGAATACATGGATTCAACCACAAACCGTCAACTGGACAGCCGCTATCATCTTTGCACTTGCCGCTATTACAGACTGGTTTGATGGTTTTTTAGCACGTCGCTGGAAACAAACCTCCGACTTTGGCGCATTCCTCGACCCCGTTGCCGACAAGCTTATGGTTGCAGTCGCCCTACTCCTGCTCGTCAGCCTTGGCAGAACATACGCCATCTTCGCCATGATTATTATCGGCCGGGAAATCACCATTTCCGCCTTGCGCGAATGGATGGCACAAATGGGTAAACGCGGCAGCGTTGCAGTGGCCACAATCGGCAAATTCAAAACCACTGCCCAAATGATCGCCATCTTCCTTTTGCTTATTGGCACAGACAAATATAACGACCCTTTCTATCTCATTGGTAACATATTGATGTTTATAGCATCTGTATTGACCATCTGGTCCATGTGCTACTACCTGAAAATGGCGTGGAAAGAATTCAAATAAAATTTTTAAAAAAATAAAAACAAAACACTTGACGCACACGATTAAATCCATAATAATTGCGTCTTCTTCGATATACGAAGCAACAAACTATCAGAGCGGGAATAGCTCAGTTGGTAGAGCGCAACCT
>NZ_KV835852.1:328412-360483 GCF_001838135.1 Neisseria sp. HMSC078H04 | reverse complement strand
TCGCGAGTTCGAGACTCGTTTCCCGCTCCATTCTGATTACTTGTTGATTGTTCTTTTTCAATATGCGGGAATAGCTCAGTTGGTAGAGCGCAACCTTGCCAAGGTTGAGGTCGCGAGTTCGAGACTCGTTTCCCGCTCCAGTTTAATTTCAGATGCACTCAAATGCGGGAATAGCTCAGTTGGTAGAGCGCAACCTTGCCAAGGTTGAGGTCGCGAGTTCGAGACTCGTTTCCCGCTCCATTAAATCATGCATCCGAATACGCGGGAATAGCTCAGTTGGTAGAGCGCAACCTTGCCAAGGTTGAGGTCGCGAGTTCGAGACTCGTTTCCCGCTCCAGTTTAATTTCAGATGCACTCAAATGCGGGAATAGCTCAGTTGGTAGAGCGCAACCTTGCCAAGGTTGAGGTCGCGAGTTCGAGACTCGTTTCCCGCTCCAGTTTCATACTACAACACTCAAACGTAGTTTTGGCGAGATAGCAAAGTGGTTATGCAGCGGATTGCAAATCCGTCTACGCCGGTTCGATTCCGACTCTCGCCTCCATCCCTTTCATGGCGGGGTGGCAGAGTGTTTATGCTATAAGGGGTGCAACCCTTATATAGGTCGGTTCAAATCCGCGCCCCCGCCTCCAATTTCTCAATTTACTGTCTACGCCCGGGTGGTGAAATAGGTAGACACAACGGACTTAAAATCCGTCGGCCCTAAACCGGCCGTGCCGGTTCGATTCCGGCTCCGGGCACCATTTACCGCTTTTAGGCGGTTATTTTTTCGTCTATTACAATCTACAAAACAAGAACTTTCAGTTATTTTTATAGGCCATAACCTTAGCCTATTTATACCTATTTACGTCTAATTATCCCAACCGCTTTTAGAAAAGTAATCAACCAATACCCCATCAGATATCCCCCTGATAAGCTAAATCTTTTATAAAACATGAGTTTTGAAAATACTATTCCAATTTCCATCAAAGAAAAGTAAATTTCTCATTTTAAAATTTCCCAAAATGATAAGGCCGTCTGAAAATCCTTTTTCAGACGGCCTTTCTTCATTTAAGCAAAGAACTTAAACCAAGTTCTCCAGCATCCATTTAACGTAACGGCTGACGCCTTGTTTTACATCCAAAAATTCTTCTTTATACCCGGCTTCGCGCAGTTTGGTGATATCCGCTTGAGTAAAGCTCTGATATTTGCCTTTAAGTGCATCTGGGAATGGGATATAACGGATAAGTTCTTCTTCAACCAACTCTTTCAAACTCATTTCAGGCTTGCCTTCGGCTGCTCGGCAGGCGTTGACTGTTGCGGCGGCAAGTTCGTTAAACTGTTGGCTGCGGCCTGTACCGAGGTTAAAGATACCTGAAAGCTCAGGATGATCGAAGAAGTAAAGGTTAACTTTGGCAACGTCTTCTACGCTGACAAAGTCGCGTGTTTGCTTGCCATTGCCGTAGCCATCATTGGCACCGAACAGGTTAACATAACCGTGTTCTCGGTATTGGTGGAAATGATGGAAGGCGACGGATGCCATACGGCCTTTGTGTTGCTCCTGCTGTCCATATACGTTGAAGTAGCGGAAGCCGACGACTTGGGCAGTCAGGCCTTCTTTCATGCGGCGGCGCAATACTTGGTCAAACAAGAATTTAGAGTAGCCGTACACATTGAGTGGTTTTTCCAGTTCGCGCTCTTCGCGGAAGATTTCTCCCTTGCCGTACACTGCGGCGCTGGAAGCATAAAGGAACGGAATACGCTCATCCTGACACCAGTCCAAGAGATCGAGCGTGTATTGGTAGTTGTTATCCATCATGTAAAGGCCGTCATGATTCATGGTGTCAGAACATGCACCTTGATGGAAAACGGCTTCGATATCATCGTAAGGCAGAAGATGGCCGCGCACTTGACGGATAAATTCGTGTTTATCGAGATAATGGGCAATTTCACACTCGGCAAGGTTTTTAAATTTTTCGCCTTTGCTCAAATTGTCAACGGCAACAATGTCGGTAATGCCACGTTGGTTAAGTGCTTTGACGATGTTACTGCCGATAAAGCCGGCCGCGCCTGTTACGATAATGGTCATAATGAATTTCCTTTATTTTGATTTTTCAGACGGCCTTGAAGAAATTATGCCATCTGAAAATAAAAACTTGTCTGTCTGGATTATTTGCCAACTGTATTTTTAGACGGCCTTTAGGTTTTAAGGCCGTCTGAAACCGCAATTATTGCTCTTCCAATGCCTTAGTCAATTCGGCAAACGAGCAAACCGCCGTACCAAGTTTCGCCACAACAACACCTGCCGCAGTATTAGCAAGGTGCATGGCTTCGGGCATGGCATAACCAGCGGCCAACCCTAAGCCCACTCCGGCAATAACGGTATCGCCCGCACCGGATACATCATAGACTTCTTGAGCCCGTGTAGGCTGATAAATCGGCTCGCCCTCATTGAACAGGGTCATACCCTCTTCGCTGCGGGTCAGCAAAATCGCGGTCAAGTTAAGATGACGGCGCAGGTTTTGGGCTTTTTCGGTCAAATCGTTTTCGTTTTTCCAGCTGCCCACCACTTCTTTCAATTCTGCACGGTTAGGCGTAATCAGCGTAGCGCCGGCATATTTTTCGTAATCATCGCCTTTCGGGTCGATTAAAACGGGTTTACCGGCCTGTTTCGCCCAGTCGATCATATCGGAAATATGCGACAAACCGCCCTTGCCGTAGTCTGAAAAAATAATGGCATCGTATTCAGGCAACACTTCTCGATATTGATGTTTGATTTGTTCCAATACCTCACGATGAGGCAATTCTTCAAAGTCAAGTCGGATAAGCTGCTGGTTGCGGGCAACAACGCGTAATTTGACAGTAGTCGCAATTTGCTTATCGCGCATCAGATAGGAAGAAACGCCGTCTTGCATCATCAATGCGTCCAACGCATCTGCAGCTTCATCATCGCCGGTCACGGACAACAGCCCTACTTTACCGCCTAATGAGGCGATATTGCGGGCAACGTTTGCTGCTCCACCTGCCCGCTGGTCGATACGGGCGATTTTCGCCACCGGTACAGGAGCTTCAGGAGAAATGCGGGACACATCGCCAAACCAATAGCGGTCGAGCATCACATCGCCGACAACAAGGACTTTGGCTTGTGAAAAACGTGATTTTAGGGTTTCTTGTTGGAACTTGGTTACCATACTGGCTCCATTAAAATCTCTGTGTAAGGCTTGTTATCAGTTTATTGATCTAACAGCCTAAAAATATCTTGAGGCTCATATACCTGCATATGGTTTTTCGAGTACGACGCCTGTTCATGAGATGACAACAACGCTGCTTTCAGCATGGCTTGCGCCAATTTTTCGACAGCAAGCGGACGTTGGTTTTTCAGCATGCCGATGCGGTTGAGTACGCGAAAAATCCGTTCTGCTATTTTTTCGCCCAAGCGGTCGCTGTTCGGACGAATCAGCAATGGCGGGCGGAAAATAATAAGGTGCGGAAAATTCAAAGCGATAATTGCTTGCTCCAATTCGCCCTTCATCCGTTGATAAAACAGGCGCGAAGCAGAATTTGCACCGGAAGCGGAAATCAAAACCAAAGCATTGACGCCGTTCTGCCTAGCTGCTTTGGCAAATTCAAGATTCGCTTCATAATCGATAGCCCATTGCGCTTCTTTGCTTCCTGCTGCTTTCAGGGTTGTTCCCAAGCAGGCAAACAATACATCCCCCTGCACTTTTTCGCGCCAATCATCAGGATGAGAAAAATCAATCTGATGGCTATTTAGCTTTTGGTGGGTAAAATCAGGATGTCTGCGACCGAAGCAGTCGATAGACTCAACCTCTGAACTGGTTGCAAGCAGAGGCAACAAGGATTTTCCTGTTGCGCCTGTCGCGCCAATCACAATCGCCTTCATACTTCAGACGGCCTTAAGCGTTTGCCACGCGGTTCACTTCACGCAATACGGCTACCGGATCGGCAGCTTTCGTTACCGGACGGCCCATTACCAAATAGGTTGAACCTGCAGCCAAGGCTTCAGCCGGTGTCATAATACGGCGTTGGTCGTCATTATTGCCAGCAACGTCCAAGCGGATACCCGGTGTGACCAAGACAAAATCCTGCCCCAATTCGCGGCGCAATGGTGCGGCTTCTTGAGCGGAACATACCACGCCGTCCAAGCCTGAACTTTGCGCCAGTTTCGCCAAGCGGATAACTTGTTCTTCAGGGGCGATGTTCAAACCGATTTCTGCCAAGTCGCTTTGTTCCATACTGGTCAACACGGTTACGCCGATCAAGAGCGGCTTGGTTTGATATCCGGCAACGGCTTCTGCTGCAGCTTCCATCATGCGGCGGCCACCGGAGGCGTGCATATCGACCATCCAAACGCCCATATCGGCAGCAACTTTACAGGCCTGAGCAACTGTGTGGGGAATATCGTGGTATTTCAAATCGAGGAAAAGTTTGAAACCTTGATTGATTAAGCTTTCTGCCAAACTACGGCCGGTTGCGGTAAACAGCTCTTTGCCGATTTTGATTTGACACAATGCCGGGTCAAGATTACGAACAAATCCGAGCGTATCTTTTTCGTTGGCAAAATCAAGGGCGACGATGACGGGAGTACGTTGTTGCTGGGTTTGGAAGTCGGAGATTAAGGGATTCATAAGATGCCTGCGGATAAACGGTTATAGCTTCGATTTTAACAGCTTTTGTACACAAAAGGCCGTCTGAAAATATTTTTTCAGACGGCCTCATCACAACACACCTTAATTATTCTTATATAAATCTAAAATTTTTACAGAAAATTCATCATCACTGAAAAAAAAGGCTGGTGGAACTTCCAATACTTCAGCAATTTTCTGCAAAGTATTCAAATCAGGTTGATGATTTCCTTTCTCATAGCGATTAATACGCGTACTTGCCACAAACTCATCTAATCCTATCGCCAGTCCCAGTTTCTCCTGAGTCAAATTTTTTGCTTTTCTTGCTTCCTTAAATCGTCTTGTAAAAATTTCTTGTAAATTCATAACTTCTATCCTAAAAATCAAAGTTACGAATTTCGTATATTTTTCTTGATTATTTACTACGAATAACGTAGTATTTCAGACTATCAATTAAAACAACTGGGATAACTATCATGCTTACATTTCTTCTATGCCTCGCCGTACTTCCATTTGCAATAGGTGGCTTACTTTTCTTATTAAAACTAATAATAGTGGCCATTATCGCTATTAACTCAAATAACAGAGATTATTAACCTTTATATAACAGCAAAAGGCCGTCTGAAAATATTTTTTCAGACGGCCTCATGATTTTACTTCGGCAAAACTTATTTGCCCAAACCTTTCAATACTTCGGCTTTCACGGCTTCTACCGGCTGAGTGCCGTCAACTTTGATGTATTTAGGCGCGTGTTCGCCTTCCAGTTTGCTGTAGAAATCAACCAAAACTTCGGTTTGCTCGTGGTAAACGGCAAGGCGTTTTTTCACGGTTTCTTCTTTGTCGTCGTCGCGTTGAATCAAATCTTCGCCGGTTACGTCGTCTTTGCCTTCGACTTTAGGCGGATTGTAGGTAACGTGGTAAGTACGACCAGAAGCCAAATGCACGCGGCGGCCGCTCATGCGGTCGACAATTACGCTGTCGGGTACATCGATTTCAACAACCGCGTCCAAATCCACGCCTGCTTCAACCATCGCTTCGGCTTGTGCCAATGTGCGTGGGAAACCGTCAAACAGGAAACCGTTTTTGCAGTCGTCTTGGGCAATGCGCTCTTTAACCATGCCGATAATGATGTCGTCGCGTACCAAACCGCCTTCATCAATGATTTTTTTTGCTTCCAAACCCAGCGGAGTACCTGCTTTGATGGCAGCGCGGAGCATGTCGCCGGTAGAGATTTGAGGAATGCCGAATGCAGCAGTGATGAATTGAGCCTGTGTGCCTTTGCCGGCGCCTGGTGCGCCCAACAATAATACTTTCATGATGAGTCCTTTTGGTTGACGGATTTAATGTTCAGATAATTTTACACGGCTTGTGTTTATCGTTCAAAACTTCAGACGGCCTCTTTCGGGCCGAAATGCTTCCATGCATCGTCGCGCATTTCGATAAACCATGAGTCTTCAGGAAATCGCTCTATCGCGTCTTTCGAAGTGGAAAGCAAGTTTTGCGATAAGGCTTTCGCCAAATATTCTTCCTCATTGGCTTCGGCCGCTTTGTCAGGCTGCTGCGCCAAACCGATTGCACGAGTTTGATGGCCATGAGCCAAATAGTTGAGCGCAATGATTTTTTGTGCCCAAAGCTGCGGAACATCCGGATTGTCTTGCAGCAATACCGACAAAATCGATACGGCAACGGTTAAGCGTCCGCCGTTCATACGCAAGTCCAACGACTGGTTGGGCGGCAAAGTGCTGAGCATTTCTGCCATGCGGAACCAAAACTCGCCGCTTGCCTGCTCTGGCGCTTCTATTTTCAGCATGTCATAGTTAAATTCTTGTTCGTCTTCTCTTACCAGCTTCGCCACATCGGCAAGCAATTTTTGTTCTTCACGGCTCAAATGGCGTAAATCATTCATGTTTTTTCCTTTCAGACGGCCTCGAACACAGCCCTTACCCTGTCCAAATCTTCCTGCGTATCCACGCCGGCGGCTGGCGCTTCTTGGGCAATTTCAACGGCAATCGGATAACCGTGCCACAGGACGCGCAATTGTTCCAGCGATTCAATGGTTTCCAAAGGAGAAACTTCCATTTCGGAATAGCGTTGCAGGAAACCTGCACGATAGGCATAAATGCCGATATGGCGCAAAACAGCTGTTTCTGAAGGTAATTCGCGTTTTTCGGCGCGCATGACGTCGCGCGGATAAGGAATCGGGGCGCGGCTGAAATAGATGGCGTTGCGGTTTTTATCGAGGATGACTTTGACGACGTTAGGATTCATAAACTCGTCAAAATCGTGCAATTCATGGGCAGCGGTCGCCATTTGCACATTGTTTTCAACCAAAACTTCGGCCGTACGGTTGATGAGTTCAGGGTCGATTAAAGGCTCGTCGCCTTGTACGTTCACAACAATCAGATGCTGCGGCAGTTTCAGCGTATTGGCCGCTTCGGCAAGGCGCGTTGTACCGCTTTCATGTTGACTGGAAGTCATGACCACTTCGACACCATGCGCCTGACAGGCCGTCTGAATATCGGGATGGTCGGTGGCAACGACAACACGCTCTGCCTTGCTTTTCGCCGCCTGTTCGGCGACGCGTACAACCATCGGTTTACCGTGAATATCGGCCAAAGCCTTTCCCGGCAGACGTGAAGAATCCAACCGCGCCGGAATCAATACGACAAATTCGGTCATGCTTTCAGTTCCTCTTCGCTCAACGGGCGCGCTTCGTTTTCCAACATATAAGGGATGCCGTCACGAATCGGATAAGCCAGCTTCGCCTGACGGCTCCACAATTCCTGTTTGTCCTGATGATATTCCAGCCTGCCTTTGGTAACGGGGCAGACGAGGATGTCTAAGAATTTTTTTTCCATGGGGTTTCTTTCGGGTTTGATGGTTTTAGCGAAGCTCGCTTCGCTCGTTTTGGCGAAACTTGCTTCGCTCGTTTTCAGACGACCTCAAGCGGCATTATTTTTTCCGTGCCGGTTTTTGGGGTTGCGTTGAGCAGGCTGGGGCAGGATTTTTGCCGCTGCACATAATCTGCTGGATTTCTCGGACTAATTTTTCGTTTTGATTTGATTTTTCGTATTTTTCGGCAATGATGTTCATTGTAGGATTCATCGTTGCCTCAAGATAGCGCGGCATTTTATCGAGTATTGATTGACCTACCTCCGTGCCGTAAAAGCCAATCAACGCATCGACTTCTTCCTGAGTAAGAACTGTTTTTATGCCGTCCATAGTTGCTTTACGCAATTGGGCACGCACTTTCGGGGTATTGATTTCGGCAGCTATTTGATTTGCATGATTTTTCAAGACTGCCTCCAACTGAGGACGCTTGTCCGCCGGCGCATCTTTCAAAAAATTCTGTATATTAGGATTGGAGAGCATAATGCCTCCAACCCTTTGGAAAGACTGATCCAACAGAGCGTCCATCCTTTGTACTTCAAACAGACGCTCAAGCGACGCATCACTGGGCGGCGCGGCAAACACATTGGCACACAAGGCCAAAGCAGCAAAAGGCAACAATAAAGTTTTCAATTTCATTTTTTCTACCTACTTAATAAATATAAATATTTTCAGACGACCTGCACATTATTTGGCACATTCCGAAGAATGTTTATTGCCCTTACACAAAATATCGCGCGTTTGCGCCTCAAAAGCGGGCGTATATTTCCTGCTTGCGTTGATATAGTTGTTGCTCATTGTCTTTTCAACAATCTCATCATTCAATTTGTCGAAACGTTCCATCTTTTCAAATGCAGACTTACCGACCCCATGCCCAAACAATTTTGCCATGCTGTCCACGTCTGCTTGGCTCAGCACATTATCAATATCTCCGCCATGCTGTCTGAGATGATTGATTTTTCTCAAAATACCCTTGCCACGAGGGGAAGAGAAAAAGCGGTTGAGCACATCGACTTCTTCTTGTGTAAATACTTTCTGTACGGCACGCTTTTCTTCATCCAACCATTGCTTTTTCAACTCAGGGCGGCTCAAATCGTCTTGCATGTTTTTCATATAATGGCTGATGACCGCCTTCATCTGCGCTTTTTGAGCTTTGGGCGTCATCGCTAACAAGCGCTCATTGTCCTCTTTATTCACCATCTCCAAAGAACGTTGCACTTTCTCGCTATAATTATTGCTTATCCCTTGAATCTCCAACCATTTCATTGCAGATTCATCACTTGGTTTAGCAGCCAGGCTTTGAGTGGATACAAATAAAGCTGCGCAAGCGACCAACAAATATTTTAACTTCATGATTTACTCCTATCGCGTAGTTTGAAGATCATCTTTAAAACATCTGTGAAACATCTATAAGCATTTAGATTGAAACTTTCGCGGATACAAACGCCGCCAAGTCCGGCTCAATTATCGCACAAACAGGCAACACCCACACATGATTCAGGCCGTGGCCGTCTGAAAATTTGACCGCATCCTTTTCCGTGATAATCACCACATCTGCGTCCGGCAAATCCGCTGCCGTAATATCTGCATGATCAGGCAAGGCAACGGTTTGTTTCAAAGCGATATTCATGCTTTGCAACGTATTGAAAAAACGCTCCGGCTTGGCGATACCGGCGACGGCGGCAACGGTTTGATTTCCCAAACCCGCCAAATCCAATTTTTCAGACGGCCTGTTCAAACGGTAAATCTGCCCTGTTTCAATATGGCTGGCAAACATATTTTCAGACGGCTTAAATGCCGCATCTGCTTTTCCGCCGCTGACGACGACCGCATCAACGGAAGCTAATCGCGACAAAGGTTCGCGCAAGCTGCCGTTGGGCAGTAAATCCAAATTGGTGCGTTCAGCATCCGCCGCCGGGAATACGGCAATTTCCATATCGCGTTGCAAGGCATAATGTTGCAAGCCGTCGTCGGCCACAATCAATTCAAGCTCCGGATATGCCGCAAGCAATGCCCTGCCTGCTTCTGCACGGCTGCTGCCTACCGCCGTCGGCGCGCCGGTTTGGCGAAACAGCAATAAAGGCTCGTCGCCTGCATCTGCCGCACTGCTGGCTATATTCAATACATGAACCGCCTTACTCTTGCGCCCGTAACCTCGGCTGATGATGCCGACCTTAACGCCCTTTTCCCGCAACCCCAACACCAGCGCGGCGACTATCGGCGTTTTCCCCGTCCCGCCTGCATGGATATTGCCGACCACCACCACAGGCACAGGCAATTTTTCGCTTTTCAGACGGCCTGAAACAAAATCATCGCGCCGTTTCGCCGCAATTCTGGCAAACAGCTTGGACAATGGTTTTAACAGCAAAGACAAAAACGGATTAGGGGATTGCCAATGGCCTTCGATAATTTGGTGGAGTTTGGGCATACGCACGGCTTTTGAAGCGAAAATCAAACGATAATATAACACAAGCCCGCCCAGGCAAGGCCGTCTGAACATGCGTCTTTGATAATATTAAAACAAAGGGCGCAAGTTTCATAAAAACGAATACAACGAATCGCTCTAAAACCCTTATAATTCAACTTTCCCAAATTTTTCCTGTTTCGCAATGTCCGAACTCTTCGCGCCCTCCTCTATTTCCGTATCCGAACTCAACGCCCTCGCTAAAGCCTTGTTGGAAGACCATCTCGCAGGCTTGTGGATTGCCGGCGAAGTATCCAACCTGACCCGTGCTGCCAGCGGACATTATTATTTCTCGCTCAAAGACAGCCGCGCGCAGGTGCGTTGCGCGATGTTTAAGGGTGCAGCCATGCGCTTGGCAAAGCCTTTGAAAGAAGGCGACCATATCGAAGTATCAGGAAAAATCAGCATTTATGAAGCGCGGGGCGAATTTCAAATTACTGTAAACGAAGTACGGCTCAAAGGTTTGGGGCAACTTTACGAAGCCTATGAGCGATTGAAAGCTCAGTTGCAGGCGGAAGGCGCGTTTGCGGCGGAACGCAAGAAACCGTTGCCCGCCCGCCCGCAATGTATCGGCATCGTCACCAGTCTGGCGGCAGCGGCATTGCGCGATGTCGTGACCACCTTAAACCGCCGCGCACCCGAAATCCCCGTTATCGTTTATCCGACACCCGTACAAGGCACAGGCAGCGAGTTGCAAATTGCCCAAGCGATTAAAACCGCTTCGCAACGCGCCGAATGTGACGTGCTGATTGTCTGCCGTGGCGGCGGCAGCATTGAAGACTTGTGGGCGTTTAATGAAGAGCCGGTTGTGCGCGCCATCGAAACCTGCGCGATTCCCGTCGTCAGCGGCGTAGGCCACGAAACCGATTTCACACTTGCCGACTTTGTTGCCGACGTGCGTGCACCGACACCGACCGGCGCGGCAGAATTGGTCAGCCCCAACCGCCAAGAATCGCTACATCGTCTCGCCCAAGCGCAAGGCCATCTGAAAACCGTTTTGGAACAACGCTATTTCGATGCCAGCCAAAAACTCGACTGGTTGGCGCGGCAAATCCGTCATCCGCGCCAAAAACTTGACGATCAGCGCGCTTCAATCAGCAAGCTGGCGCAAACGCTGTCTTACTCGATGACGCAAAATCTCCGCGCCCACACCGCCCGTTTCGAACGCCAAACCCAAACCCTAAAACATTGCCGTCCTGATGTTTCTGTTTACAAAAACAACATCAACCACTTTCAAACGACCTTGTCGCATTCCTTCCGCCAGCTGCTTACCCACCGCCGTCAAAGCCTGACCGCCCAAGCCGCATTGCTCGAAGCCGTATCTCCGCAGCATATTCTGGAGCGCGGCTTCTCCGTCGTCAAAAACACCCGCGGACAAGTTATCCGCAATGCCGATACGTTGAAACAAGGACAGAAACTGCACATCACTTTTGCCGACGGCGAAACCGACGTACGCGTGACCAAAGAGCAGGCGCAGGGCGAGTTGTTTGACTGACGCAATAAAGGCCGTCTGAAACTTTATGCGATTGAAGTGAAACTATGTTTGCCTGTTAAAAATCCTTAACCTGCCAATGCGGTATAATGCCTCATCTGCACACGCAGCATATACGGAAACATTATGGACAACTCACAAAATACAGAAAATCCGATTCCTCCACGCAACTCCATCCGCAAAAACAGCATTTACCTGCTGCCCAATTCCTTTACCATCGCAGCACTGTTTTGCGCGTTCTTCGCCATTACACAGTCCATGCACGGACGTTATGAAACGGCAGCGATTGCAGTCTTCCTTTCCATGCTGCTCGACGGCATGGACGGACGCGTTGCCCGTTTGACCAACAGCCAGAGCGCGTTCGGCGAACAGCTCGACAGCCTTGCAGATATGGTCAGCTTCGGCGTAGCGCCTGCCCTGATTGCCTACAAATGGCAACTTTGGCAGTTTGGCAAAATCGGTTATTCCATCGCCTTTATCTACTGCGCCTGCGCCGCCCTGCGTTTGGCACTGTTCAACACGCTTATCGGCAAAGTCGATAAACGCTGGTTTATCGGCGTTCCAAGCCCGACCGCCGCAGCGTTGATTGTCGGCCTGATTTGGGTCAATCACAGCTTTGAACGCTTCCCCGGAGTGCATTGGTGGGCATTGGGCATTACCCTGTTTGCCGGCATTTCCATGATTGTGCAGATTCCGTTTTGGAGCTTTAAAGAAATCAACGTCCGCCGCCAAGTGCCGTTTATGGGCATGGTGTTGGCCGTGTTGATTTTGCTTTTGATTAATTGGGAGCCTTCGCTCATCCTCTTCCTGTTTTTCCTCGGTTACAGCCTGTCCGGTTATGTGATGGCAGTCATCCGTTGGTTTAAAAAACGCCATAAAACTCACAAACACGACAAGGCCGTCTGAAATGTGGTCTTGGGACATCATCCTTGCCCTGCTCGCCGTCGGTAGCGCGGCGGGCTTTATTGCCGGACTGTTCGGCGTAGGCGGCGGCACGTTGATTGTTCCCGTTGTCTTATGGGCATTGCAACTGCAAGGCATAGGCGGCCACCCCTATGCCCAGCATCTTGCCATCGGCACTTCCTTTGCCGTAATGGTGTTTACCACCTTCTCCAGTATGTACGCCCAACATAAAAAGCACGCCATCGATTGGGCGACCGTCCGCCGAATGACGCCAGGCATGATACTCGGCGTACTCCTCGGCGCGGTAACGGCAAAATATATGCCGACACTGGCTTTGCAGATTTTCTTTATTGCATTTCTTGCCTTTATCGCCCTCAAAACCCTACGCGATTCCAAACCCACACCTTCACGCACCCTACCCGCCCTCCCCGGCCTGACAGCCGTCGGCACGATTTTTGGCGCAGCTTCGAGCTGGGTCGGTATCGGCGGCGGTTCACTATCTGTTCCATTCCTACTGTATTGCAACTTTCCGGCGCACCGCGCCATCGGCACATCTTCAGGTCTAGCATGGCCGATTGCGATTGCCGGCACCATCGGCTATTTTGCCAACGGTTTGCATATTGCCAACCTGCCTGAAGGCGCGGCAGGCTTTATCTATCTTCCGGCCGTGGCCATATTGAGCGTTGCCACCATCCTCTTTGCTCCGCTCGGCGTTAAAACAGCGCACAAGCTGCCCGCCCGAAAACTCAAAATCGCCTTTGGCATTATGTTGCTGCTGATTGCCGCCAAGATGGCTTGGAATTTGATACATTAAATCTTTCTTGTAAAAAGGTCGTCTGAAAATCTTTCAGACGGCCTTTTTAATTGCAAAACAACAAATTTTTACCTTACCCGATTTGCCCCATTGCAAATACGGCCAAGCGCCATATCGCCCATCCTGCCACCAATAATCCGGCGCACAAACGAACCATGCGTTTTTGCAGAAAGGTTTTCAACTGCGCGGCAAATATGCCCATCGCGAGCAGGTTCGGCAAGGTCCCCAATGCAAACGCCAGCATATACAGCCCGCCGTGCAAGGCATTGCCGCTGCCCAAAGCATACAAAGACGCGCTGTACACCAAACCGCAAGGCAGCCAACCCCAAAGCACGCCCACGCCGAAACAGGCAGGCACCGATTTAATCGGCAGCAATTTGTTCAGCAAAGGATTCAGGCGTTTCCATATCGGTTTGCCGATGCCTTCGATTTTGGTTGCAGCAGTCGAAATACCGGCAAGATACAGACCGAGCAAAAGCAGCAAAACATTGGCGGCAATATACAAACCGTTTTGAACTGCACGCGTATCGTCCAAGGAAATGCCGACCTGCCCGACCAAGCCGACCAACAGGCCAATGATGACATAGCTGCTGATGCGCCCCAAGTTCAACAATACAATCAGGCCGATTCGGTTTAAATGTGGCGGCAGCTGCAAAGCAAATGCGCTGCTCAATCCGCCGCACATACCGACACAATGCGTTCCGCCAAAAAAGCCGAGCAGAAAAAGAGTAAGAAATGTGATTTCTTGATTCATGGTTTTTAATGATTCAAACGAATGGATGAGGCCGTCTGAAACTTTTCAGACGGCCCTAAGAATGCAGGACAGGCTTTTCCGCCCACCCTCTTCACGCTTTAGAAAAGCAATTAACTGCGTGCGCGTACGTCAAATGCCTGACGCAAACCTTCGCCGATCATGACCAGCAAAAGCAGCATTACCGTCAGCGTAGCAACGGCAGACAAGCCGATCCACCACGCGTCCAAGTTGTCTTTGCCTTGCGCCAGCAACTCACCCAAGCTCGCCTGTGAGGCAGGTACGCCCAAGCCCAAGAAGTCCAAACTGGTCAGGGCGAGTACCGCACCGGAAATACGGAAAGGCAGGAAGGCCAATACCGGCGTCAAGCTGTTGGGCAGGATATGGCGCCACATGATTTCACGGTTGCCCACACCCATCGCGCGCGCCGCCAAAACATAATCGGTCTGGCGGTTTTTCAAAAACTCGGCACGGACATAGTCAGACAAGCCCATCCAGCCGAAAAGCGACAGCAATACCAGCAAAATCAACAGTCCCGGATTAAAGAACGAAGACAGGATAATCAAGAGGTACAGCTCCGGCATACCGCCCCAAACCTCGATAAAACGCTGCATCAGAAGGTCGGTTTTGCCGCCGAAATAACCCTGCACCGCGCCTGCAACCACGCCGATCACGGTAGTCACCACGGTCAACACCAAGGCAAACAGCAGCGAATCGCGGAAACCATAAACCAAGCGCGCCAACAGGTCGCGGCCGCGGTCGTCCGTTCCCAAGATATGCCGTTCGGACGGCTTGGCAGGATCGGGGGCCGTATCGAAATCGTTTAAGGTATCGGCATCGTAAGGATTGGGCAGGTAAAGGGCAAAATTGCCGTCTGAAGTGATGTTGTGGCGGATAAGCGGATCCAAATAATCCGCAGGCGTATCGAAATCGCCGCCAAATGCGGTTTCGTTGTATTCGTTTACCAAGGGGAAGAAATACTCGCCCTGATAGCGTATCCACAAAGGTTTGTCGTTGCTCCACAAAGGCGCAAGCAAAGTGACGACAAACAAAACGGCCAAAATCCGCAAAGCCAACCAACCGCGCTTATGCTGCTTAAAGGCTTGCCAAGTAGGGTTTGAAGTAGATTTTTTCTTTTTCATGGTTCGAAACATTCTTTAATAATGGATTGAAGATATTTTCAGACGGCCTTATTTCTGTCCGCCAAAGTGAATGCGCGGATCGACCCACGAATAAGAAATATCCGACACCAATTTAGCCAACAACCCCATCAGTGTGAACACATACAGCGTACCCATTACGACAGGATAATCGCGTTTCATCACTGCCTCGTAAGACAGCAAACCCAAACCATCCAGCGAGAACAGCGTTTCAATCAACAGACTTCCGGTAAAGAATGCACCGATAAATGCGGCCGGGAAACCGGTAATCAGAGGAATCATGGCGTTGCGGAAAATATGCTTCCACAAAATCTGCTTCTCAGGCAAGCCCTTGGCTCGCGCGGTATAAACATATTGACGGCGGATTTCTTCAAGGAACACGTTTTTCGTCAATACGGTCATCACCGCCAAGTTGCCTGCTACCGAAGCAGTAATCGGCAAAGCCATATGCCACAAATAATCTTTGACTTTACCTGCCCAAGAGAGCGTATCGAAATCATCGCCCACCAAACCGCCCTGCGGGAACCAGGCAAAAAAGCTGCCGCCACCAAACAACACCAGCAACACCAAACCCAATACAAACGGCGGTACAGTATAACCGACCAAAATGATCATACCCGTAATCGTATCGAATCGGCTGCCATCCCTGACCGCCTTGGCAATACCCAACGGAATACATATCAAATAAGTTAGGAAGAACGTCCACAAACCCAAACTCATCGATACCGGCATTTTCTCTTTCACCAGCTCAAATACGGTTTGATGGTGGAAAAAGCTCTCACCCAAGTCGAACCGGGCGAATTTCCATACCATATCGACAAAACGCGTTACAGGCGGCTTGTCGAAACCGTATAAAGCATTCAGAGCGGCCAAATCTTCCGCACTGATGCGGTTGCCGTTTTTAGCCAAAGTTCCGGGAATACTGCGCCCCGCCGTCTCGCCGCCAACCGCACCCTGAGTCAGCTGCTGAACCATCTGCTCCACCGGGCCGCCGGGAACAAACTGAATCACGGCGAAGGTAATCGCCAAAATCCCCAACAGCGTGGGAATCAAAAGGAGCAAACGATGAAAGATATAACGCCACATGGTTAAGTGTTCCTCTATTTTTTTGATTTGAAGGCCGTCTGAAACCGCTTGCTTCAGACGGCGTTATCGTAACGGATTAATAAGCATTTGGACGATGATTTACTTCTCCAAAGCCTCCAGCAATTTTTTCTCAATCAAATCCGCGTCAAAGGATTTGGCAATCAGCTCAAAGCGAGAATCGCGGCGCCATGAAACTTGGTTTGCGCCCCATTGACCGTCCACCCAGTTCAGCCATACCCATGTACCGAGCACTTGGAACACGCCTTTGGCACGCACGAGACCGTCTGTCAATTTAGGCAGGTCGTTGAAGAAATCGGTCAGCTTTTCACCGTCGAAATCGCGTCCGGCAGGGAAAGTAAAGCCTTGCGACTGGAAGCCCATAGTGTTGTCCGGCAGGGCTTTGAGGCGGTAGCGCGATTTTTCGACCACGGGAATATCAAGCCACTGGATGTCGAGCTGCGCATTTTGGACTTCAACCACTTTGGCTTTGGGCGGAAACAGTTTGACTGCTTTATCATGAAATTCGGCAAGTTGCTCCGGCGTGCACAAGTCGGTTTTGCTGGCAACCAATACATCACAAATGCCGATTTGGTCTTTATACAAAGCTTGTTGCGCGTAATCGGGATTAATGAATTGGCGCGGATCAACAACGGTAAAGACGGCGCCGATTTCCAGCATGCTGTCGAGCGGTTTGGCTTTCAGTTCGTCGATAACGCTGGCGGCGTGCGCCAGGCCGCTGGCTTCAATCATCAAGCGGTCGGGTTGGGCGTCGCGCAGCATTTTTTGTACGGTCGTACCCATTTGCGCGCCGGCAGTACAGCACAAACAGCCTCCGGCGATTTCAGCTACGGGAATGCCGTTGTCGCTCAAGACGGCGCCGTCAATGCCGATTTCGCCAAATTCGTTGACGATGATGACCCATTTTTCATTCGGGTCTTTTTGCGCCATCAGGCTTTTGAGTGCGGTGGTTTTGCCTGTTCCGAGGAAGCCTGAAATCAGGTGGACTTTAGTCTTTTTTACTTCTGACATTTTTTACAAATTCCTGTTAAAACAACATGTTCTTCTTTTAATGAGAAACCGGCTTCGGCCACGCCTGCACGCAATGCCGCCCATTCTTGGCTCAAGGTCTGCTCATCTGCCGTACCGCATTCGGTACAAACTAAAATAAACGCGCTGTGGTGCGCTTCGGCTTCTTCGTGGTCGTGACAATGGTCGTTGCACTCATGCTGCGCGTGGCTGCACAAAATATAGCCGTTGACCGCCGCCACTTTGTGCAAAACGCCCTGTTCTGCCCAAAAATCAAGGGCGCGGTAGGCCGTTGGCGGCGCAACCACGCCCTCGCTTTGCTGCTGCATCTGCGACAGAACGTTGTAGGCTTTAATCACGCCGCTTTGTTTCAAAACAATATCAAGCACTTGCTCGCGCAAAGCGGTTACCTGCACACCATCGCGCTGCGCTTGTTCTAAGATTTTTTGTTTGATTGCGTTCATAACTGAAACAGCCTTTCAGACGGCCTTGTTAATAAAAAATTACATTATAACGTGTTTGTTCAATTTCAGATAACAAAGAGGCCGTCTGAAACGTTCAGACGGCCTGATGCCGATTACTTAAACCAAGATTTAATTTTTCCAAACAAAGACATGCTTTGTTTTTCAAACGTTTCTTCCTTCACCGGAGCAGGCTCATCGCGGTAAACTTTCATGCCTGCAAAGGTCTGGGCGACCGGCATGATTTCGATGGAATTGACGTTCATCCGCGCAGGACGTTGATAGAGCCATAAAGCGGTATCGGCAATATCTTGCGGCTGGATAAACTCGACATTCTCATAAACCTCGGCCGCACGCTGATCGTCGCCTTTGAAACGGACGTTGGAAAACTCGGTATCGCCGCACAAGCCCGGTTCGATATTGGTAATGCGGATGTTTTTGTCTGCCAATTCGGCGCGCAGGTTCATACTGAATTGGCGCACAAAAGCCTTGGTCGCGCCATAGACATTACTGCCGGAATAAGCATAACTGCCGGCAATCGAACCCAAATTGATAATGTAGCCTTGTTTGCGCGCTACCATTTGCGGCAAAATCTGGCGGGTCAGAAAAGTCAGGCCAATGATATTGGTTTGAATCATGGTTTCCCAATCGCCAAAATCGGCTTTATCGGCAGTATCCAGACCTAAAGCCAAACCAGCGTTGTTGATCAGGCAATCGATTTCGGATAAATGCTCGGGCAGGCTGTTTAAAGCGTTTTGAATTGACTCCGTACGAGAAACATCCATTTCCAAAGGGTAAAACTGCTCGCCCAATTCCTCTGCCAACTGCTGCAATTTGTCTTCGCGCCTTGCCGCGCCGATGACATGATAGCCTGCCGCAACAAAGGTTCGGCACATTGCCGCACCAAATCCTGCCGATGCACCGGTAATCAAAATTGCCATATCGTTTCCTTTCTATACTCGTTTCAGACTTGGGTTTAAGGTATGATAACGCCTTATCAGACGGCCTGAGAGTTTGGCCGGCTGATTTTAAATTTAACGATAATCATATCATTACAATAGGACACACTCCATATGAAAACCCGTTTTCTCCCTGTCGCTTTGGCGGCAGTGGCGCTTACCCTGACCGCCTGCGGCGGCAACGGCGCGCCCTCCCAGCCTAAAGGCCCTATTTCCGAAGACCGTACGGCCGCATTCAAATCCATGATGCCCGAGTTTACCCGCATGGGCAAAATGGTCAAAGACGAAGAGCCTTACGACGTAGAAAAATTCAAACAAGCCGCCGCAACCTTCGCCGAAAACAGCAAAAAACCGTTCACCTTGTTTGAATCCGACCCTCAAGGCAACGGCCGCGCCCTGCCTGCCATCTGGACAGACACGGCAACCTTCAAAGCCGAAGAAGAAAAATTCGTCGCTGCGGTTGAAAAACTCAACGCTGCCGCCCAAACCGGCAAGCTCGAAGAAATCAAAGCCGCTTACGGCGAAACCGGTGCAACCTGTAAATCCTGCCACGACACATTCCGCGGTCCGGAATAAGGCTTAAAGCAATAAAGGCCGTCTGAAATATCATTTTCAGACGGCCTTTTCTTCAATTGACTTCAAATCTTTCTATATTGGTTTTATATTTTGCATTTCATGTTTTTTACCGGTTTCATTTGAAACCGACGGCTCAATTCACATATCGCAATCAAATTTTCTTCTTCCAGCTATTTAAATTCAATTAAATCTAGCCTTTTCTCGACCAACCAAATTCAAATTCAGACCTGCTTTATCTTTTCAGCCAGATTAATCATATGCGGTTGGATTATCTCCTAAAACAAGAATCTACTTTATTTTTTAACAAATAAAAACCATTATCAAAATATTTGTAAAGTTTAATAATATGTTATACAGTAGCAGCTTCGTTTCTGAGGTAACTATCATGAATCCGAATTTCAAATTAAATCTACTAACATTATCTTTACTGGCTATAACAAGTATCGCACACGCAGAAGAAGAGTTTTCAACTCAAGAGCTTGATGAAATTCAAGTCAAAGGTAAACACATTGCCAAAGAGAAAAAAGTTTTTACCGAAGGCCAAGCCAAAAGTTCGCGTGAACGCGTTTATCAATCCAGCGAAAACATCGATACCATCGTTCGGAGCATGCCCGGCGTTTTCACCCAACAAGACAAGGGATCGGGGGTATTGGCGGTCAATATTCGTGGCGATAGCGGTTTGGGACGCGTCAATACGATGGTTGACGGCGTAACCCAAACCTTCTATTCCACTTCTGCCGATGCCGGACGCAGCGGCAGCTCCTCGCAATTCGGTACGGCACTAGATCCCAATTTCATTGCCGGCGTCGATGTAACCAAAGGCAGTTTCTCGGGTGCCAACGGCATCAATACCTTATCCGGTACAGCCAATTTCCGTACTTTACGGGTAGACGATGTGGTACACGGAAACAATACCTTCGGCCTCTTGACCAAAGGATTGACCGGCACAAACAGCACCAAAAGCAACTTTATGGCAACCGGAGCTGTACAAAAATGGCTTGACAGCGGTGCGCGCGTTGGTGCGTTATATGGTTACAGCCACCGTAATGTCGAGCAAAACTATAAAGTGGGCGGCGGCGGTCAGCGTATCGGCAATTTTGGCGAGGAATATTTGGACCGTAAAAAACAAGAATATTTTGAGAGCAACCTATTGAAATTCGACCACGAACAAAATCTCTGGGTTCGCGATTTTTCCAAGCGTAACGCAGTCGGTAAAAGCTATTGGGACTACCCTTTCTCCAAAAAATATAACGATCCTGAGGTTTTGCAAAGAGATTATGTCGATGACTTGGAAAGAAGCTGGAAAGAGAATTTAGCACCGCAATGGGACCTGACTCCAATCGACCCGACCAGCCTGCAACAACGCTCAAACAGCCATTTGGTCAAAGTGGAATACGAAAACGACAACAACAAGCTGGACCTTCAGCTTCGTACCATGAACAACCGTATCGGCAGCCGCAAAGTAGAAAACCGCAACTATCAAGCCAATTACAACTTAAACATTGGCGATTATATCGATTTAAACGTGTTGGCCGCCCATAATTTGGGAAAACAAAAATATCCGAAAAACTCACGTTTTTCAGGATGGGGGCTGCTTGATTATTTAGAAACCAAAAACACAGCCAATCTTTTGGATATCAACAACAGCTTTTCTTTCAAACTTCCCAACAAAACAGATTTAAAAGCCACCGTCGGTTTCAATTTCTTTAAAAACCAATACAGTAAAAACCGTTTTCCGGAAGAGCTGAGCCTGTTTTACGACGGCCCGGATCAAGATGCCGGCCTGTACAGCTTTTTAGGCCGCTTCAAAGGCGACAAAGGAATCTTTCCCCAAAAATCAACGATATTGCAACCTTCAGGCCAGCAAAAATTCAATACGTTCTATTTTGATACTTCCTTGAAAAAAGGCATTTATCAATTGAATTACAGCGCCAATATGGTCAACTACCGCTATAAGGGCGAATATACCGACTACTTCAATACCCAAGAAGACTTTAAAAAAGCATTTGGAGAAGATTCTGAAATTTATAAACAGCATTGCACACCAAGCTGCGACCTTTACGAACCGGTTTATACCAAATCCGGTAAAAAGCATGTGGTAAATCATTCGGTGGCATTAAACATCAATGTCAACGACTATTTTATGCCGTTTATCAGCTATTCGCGTACGCATAGAATGCCGAATATTCAAGAAATGTATTTTTCACAAATAGGCGACTCAGGCGTCAATACCGCCCTCAAGCCGGAACAGGCCAATACTTACCAAATAGGCTTCAATACCTTCAAAAAAGGGATTTTCAAGCCGGACGATGTATTGGGTTTCAAACTGGTCGCCTATCGCAGCAGGATAAACAACTATATCCACAATGTTTATGGCAAATGGTGGGATTTGGATAAAGCACCCAGCTGGGTAACCAGTACCGGCCTGCAATACTCCATCCAGCATCGAAACTATGCCAAACCTGTCCATAAAAATGGTTTGGAAGTGGAAATGAACTATGATTTCGGCCGCTTTTTTACAACCCTGTCTTACGCCTATCAAAAAACCAACCAGCCAACCAATTATAGCGATGCCAGCGAATCGCCCCGCAACTCTTCTAAAGAAGACCAAATTAAACAGGGCTACGGCTTAAGCAAAATTTCACGCTTACCCCGAGATTATGGTCGGTTTGAATTAGGATCCCGATGGTTGGGCAACAAATTGACCATCGGCGGCATTATGCGCTATTACGGCAAAAGTACACGGGCGACGACTGAGGAGGAATTTGTTGACGGGACAACCGGCGCCAATACCTACTCTTCACATCAAATGGGCAGAAGGGTGATCAAAAAAACAGAAAGCATCAACAGACAGCCGATGATTTTTGATTTCTATGCCAATTATGAACCGAAGAAAAACCTTATCCTTCGTTTTGACATTCAAAATGCGTTCAATAAACGCTATGTCGATCCTTTGGATGCCGCAAATGATGCCGCAACCCAGCGCTATTTCAGCGTATTTGAAAGAAAAGGCGGTTTAGATGATGAGGAAGTCGAATGCGATGCCAACGGTTTATGCAATGGCAAATATGGCGGTACGACACGCTCCGTTTTGAACAACTACGCACGAGGCAGGACTTTGCTGTTTACCATCAGTTATAAGTTCTAAACCTATCTATCAGTATCTTAATATTGCACTGATTAAGCGGTAGTCAATATTGTTGCAGTATTTATGGTGTTAGTTTACGGCACCAAATATGCCTTGAATTTTTATAGCTCAATTTCAACATTAAATGATTAGGTATCGAATATGAAAAAAATAACCCTAAAATTCACCGCACTTTTGCTTGGCTCAGCTTTAGCAAGTAGTGCGTTTGCAACAGAAAATGGTCAAACTTCCTCAAGTTCTGATTATGAATTAGAGAAAGTATTGATTTTCAGCCGACACGGATTGCGTTCACCAGTGGAAAAAGATCCGCAAGAAATGGCGAAATATTCCCCGTATGCGTGGGCAAAATGGGATGTGCCATCTGGTTATCTCACGGCAAAAGGGACAGTGCTAGAAACCTATTTCGGCCAATATTTAGGACAATGGCTTGCGGATAAAGGATTATTAACGACAGATCGTTGTGCATCGGGTGAAGGTATTTTCGCTTATGCGAATGGAGTGCAACGCACCATTGCAACAGGTCAGGCCATTGTGGCGGGAGCTTTTGCAGGCTGTAATGTTCAACTGCAACATCACGGTGAAATTGGTTCAGAAAAAGATCCAATTTTTAACACGCAGGCGCACAATCCAAGCCAAGCTTTGATTGAATCTGCAAAAAATAACGTTGATTTAACCGCTTTACAGCAAAAATTAGCGCCAAATTATGCGCTATTGAGTGAAATCATCGATTATAAAAATTCACCAAACTGCTTGCAAAAAGGCGAATGTGATTTAGGTGGAAAAGTCGGTGAATACAGTATCAAAGATGGCAAGTCGGTCAAGATTACGGGTTCTATCAGCACCGGGAAGAAAATTGTCAGTGCATTATTGCTCGCACATTATGTGGGTAAGCCTGATTCTGAAATTGCAAACGGTCGTGTGGATAGCCAAGAAAAATGGCGCGCAATTAACGAAATTAAAAACGAATATTACCGCACTTTATTTAAAAACAATGAAGCGTTAGCACAAAATGCATCATATCCGTTATTGGCATTTATTCAGCAGCAGCTAAATAGCGAAAATAAAATTAACTTATTGGTTGGACACGATTCTAATATCGTCGCTCTGCTGGCTGCATTAGGTGTTGAGCCTTATGAATTAGATGGTTCATTGGAAAATATCCCAATCGGTGGCAAGCTGCTATTTGAAGTATGGAAGCACAAACCAAGTGGTAAGCTCAAATTTAAGTTGGATTATGTGTATCAATCTACCGAACAGCTGATTAACACCACGCCATTAAGTTTAGCGACACCACCAAACCAAACAGCTTTAACGCTCAAAGGCTGTGAAAAAGATGAAAAGGGCTTTTGTGATTACGAGCGTTTTCAACAGGTGTTGAGTGAGGGTATTAAGAACGGTAAGAAATAGCATTCATGCAACCCTATGAAAAATACTTAAAAGAGAATTCGCAGAAACTGCGAGTGGATCAAACGGAAAAGCCGGCAAACGTAATGTTTACCGGCTTTTCTCAATATATTCTAAAAATTTTCTTCATCTATACACAACAAAAAACCTGCCCTTGCGGACAGGTTTTCAATGATGACGGATTACAGGCCGCTCAGACGGGCAGTATCGTGTGCAATCATCAATTCTTCGTTGGTAGGAATCACAACGGCAACAGCTTTGCTGTCGGCAGTGGTAATCACACCGGCATTGCCGAAGCGGGCTTTCAGGTTGGCTTCTTGGTCGATGTACAGACCGAGGAAGCCCAAGTAGCCCAATACACGTTCGCGGATGATGTCGGAGTTTTCACCGATACCGCCGGTGAAGACCAATGCGTCCAAACCGCCTGCCGCGACTGTCATGCTGCCGATGTATTTAGCCAAGCGGTAGATGAACATTTCCAAAGCCAGTTTGGCGCCTGGATGACCTTTTGCAGCTTCTTCTTCGATGGTGCGGCAGTCATTGGACAAACCGGAGATACCGAGCAGGCCGGATTTTTTGTTCAGCATTTCAGTAATTTGGGAAATGGTCATGTTGGCGTTTTCAGCCAAGAAACTGAAAACTGAAGGGTCGATATCGCCGCTGCGTGTACCCATTACCAAACCTTCCAGCGGAGTCAGGCCCATGCTGGTATCTTTACATTCGCCGTTGGCAACTGCCGCGATAGATGCGCCGTTACCCAAGTGGGCAATAACCATGCGCAGGTCTTTTTTGTCTTTGCCGAGGAAGCGTGCAGTTTCGTCAGAAACGAAGCGGTAGCTGGTACCGTGTGCACCGTAGCGGCGCAAGCCGTATTTTTCATACAATTCATGTGGAACAGCGTAGGTGTAGGCATGTTCCGGCATGGTTTGGTGGAAGGCAGTGTCGAATACGACAACGTTAGGCAAACCTTTGAAAATGCTTTGTGCGGCACGCAGACCCAAAAGGTGTGCCGGGTTGTGCAGCGGAGCGAGCGGAATACATTTTTCGATGCCGGCGATAACTTCGTCGTCAACGAGGATGGATTCGCTATACAACTCGCCGCCGCTGACGACGCGGTGACCGATGGCGCCGATGCGGCTGTCGAGGCCGTGGGCTTTGAGTTCTTCCATCAGGGCTTCAACTGCGCCGGTGTGGTCGGGCTTGGCAGACAGGTCAACTTTGTGTTTTTCGCCGTTGAATTTAAAGGTAATGTAGGCATCAGGCAGATTGAGCTTTTCTGCCAGGCAGCTCAGCAATACTTCGCCGCTGTCGTTATCCAATACGGCACCTTTGAGGGAAGAGCTACCGCAGTTCAAAACCAAGATTAATTTTTGTGACATTTTTATGCTCCTTGAGGTTTCAGACGGCATTTTTTGTCGGGGCCTTACTGCTGCTCCGGCTGGGTTGCACCCCTTGTGGGACATAGTGGGTAGCGGTCTGAACAGATTAACAAAGTAAACGTCGTATTCTAACAAAAAATGTAATCGGCTGCTTGACTTAATATTTGATGTAAAATGGACGGAATTTTATTTTAGGCCGTCTGAAAAAATGACGGCGGTTTTGAAAATTTACCGATATGCATTATTTCAGTATCCACACTCAAGACGGCGAACACGCCGGATTTTTCATTATGCTGGCAGACGATGAATCGCAAAATCCGCCGCAAAGCGGACGCTTTGTAATCAAGCTGCAAAGTGAAGACGCAGCCGAAGCGGCGGTATTGTCGCCTTTTGAGCAAACCGATATCCCGCAATACTGGCGCGTGGTTAAAGACCATATCGAATTGTTTTTTGATGATAAAAACATCGGCGTGCTGCGCAACGAATACCTGACCATCAGCGGTAAAACCTTTATCCTGACCGATTTGACCGGAGCGATGTAATGGAAAGTATGTTTATCCTTGTCCCCATCAGCATTATTTTGGCCTTTATCATCGGTTGGTTTTTCTGGTGGTCGGGTAAAAACGGACAGTTTGACGACCTTGAAGGACCTGCGCACCGCATTTTGATGGACGACGATTCCACTGAAAAACTGATCGAAAAAGACGAAGACAAAGAATCCAAACAATGAGCCTTAAAAAAGACAATCTGAATTTCCACACGACCCGCCGTTTTGCGCCGCTCTTTGGGACGCAGTTTTTGGGCGCGTTGAACGATAATATGTTCAAAACCGCATTATTCGTGATGATCAGTTTTTACGGTTTGGGTAAAAACGACTTTCTGCCGCCCAGCCAAATGCTGAATTTGGGCGCAATGCTGTTTATTCTGCCCTACTTCCTGTTTTCCGCGCTGTCAGGACAGCTGAGCAACAAATTTGATAAAGCAGTTTTGGCGCGCTGGATCAAGCTGTTGGAAATCATCATCATGGCAGTGGCGGCGTATGGCTTCTACATCCAATCCGCGCCTTTGCTTTTAATCTGCCTGTTTTGCATGGGCACGCAATCGACCTTGTTCGGCCCGCTGAAATACGCGATTTTGCCCGATTACCTCAACGACAAAGAGCTGATTATGGGCAACAGCCTGATTGAATCGGGTACGTTTATCGCCATTTTGCTCGGCCAAATTTTGGGCACCGCAGTTGCAGGTGTTCCGCCGTATATTGTTGGTGGTTTGGTGTTATTGGTCGCTATCGGCGGCTCGATGGCCAGCCTGTTTATGCCGTCTGTACCCGCTAAAATGTCGGACACAAAAATCGAATGGAACATCATCAAAGACACGAATTCACTGATTCGTGAAGCGGCGGCCAATCGTCCCGTATTCACTTCCATCATCGGTATTTCATGGTTTTGGTTTATCGGCTCGGTTTATACCACCCAACTGCCGACGTTCACGCAAATCCATTTGGGCGGCAACGATAATGTGTTCAACCTGATGTTGGCGCTGTTCTCCATCGGCATCGCTATCGGCTCGGTATTATGCGCCAAACTCAGCCACGAACGCCTGATTTTGGGCTTGGTTACCATCGGCACTCTGGGGCTGACGGTCTATGGATTATTGCTGGTGTGGCTGACCCAAGGCCAACGCTTTACCGAATTAAACGGCATTATTTGGTTTTTATCGCAAGCCCAAGCGTATCCGATTATGCTCGTGATGTCGGCCATCGGCTTTTTCGGCGGTTTCTTCTCCGTACCGCTCTACACTTGGCTGCAAACTGCCAGCAGCGAAACCTTCCGCGCCCACGCCATCGCTGCCAACAACATCATCAATGGTGTGTTTATGGTGTCGGCTGCCATTCTGAGCGCGGTTTTGCTGATGTTGTTCAACAGCATCACGCTGCTATATTTGATTGTTGCCGTAGGTAATATTCCGTTGATTGTTTACCTCATCAAACGGGAACCAAAATTTATCGGGGATTTGACCGCTTTATTGAAAATCAGCAAATAAGGCCGTCTGAAATGTCTCCCCACCATGCACATTTTCACTGTTCAATCGCGTGGACAGCTTGTGCATAAATCAGATTACTGTCTGATTTAAAATTAAAAAACACATCTGCCTAAATTTTAAGCACAACTTTACTGCCAAACAAAATGCACATTTTCCCCAAACAAGCGTGTGCAAAGGCTGTGAATAAGTAAGCTTAATAATTGATATTTCAAAATAAATTAATATTTGATTAATTTTTAGGCAATTTATTAAAGGCCGTCTGAAACCTTTTTCAGACGGCCTGAGAGTATAATAACCACCTACCTTATAGTTCCCAAACGATATGATTTATCCATGGCATGAAACCCAATGGCAACAGCTCGCCGCCCATTGGCAAAACCGTCCCAACGCTTGGCTGTTTACCGGCAAAGAAAATACCGGCAAAACCGAGTTTGCCCGCTTTGTCGCGCAGGCATTGCTGTGCGAATCGCCCAAGTCCGGCCATGAACCCTGCGGCGAGTGCGCTTCGTGCCATTTGTTCAGCCAAAACACGCATCCCGACTTTTACGAACTCACGCCGGAAATGCCCGAAGGCGAGGCAACGGGACGCAAACTCCTGCAAATCAAAATCGATGCCGTACGCGATATTGTGGAAAACATTTACCTGACCGCTGTCCGCGGCGGACTGCGCGTGGTATTGGTGCATCCAGCGGAAAGCATGAATACACAGGCGGCAAACGGTTTGTTGAAAGCTTTGGAAGAGCCGCCGCAACACGTTGTTTTCCTGCTCGTTACCCACGCGCGCGACAAACTCCTGCCTACCATCAAAAGCCGTTGCCGCCAGATGGTGCTGCCTTCGCCTACCCATGAACAAGCTGCGGCATATCTGCGTCAACAAGGAGTGGGAAATGCTGAAGCCTTGTTGGCATTCCACAGCGGCGCGCCTTTATTCACACCTGCTCCCGAATTAGACGCATTGCGCGAAGAGTTGCTGACGTTGCTGGCTGCCCCGCGCCTGTTGGCCATACTCGACTACGCCGCCGCGTTCGACAAACAAAAACAACCGCTGGCCATTTTCATCGACTGGCTGCAAAAATGGCTGATAGATGTCGGCTTGGCACAACAAAGCATGGCGCCACTTTATTATCCGCACCATGCCCAAGCCCTGCTTCAGACGGCCTCTAAAACCGATTCACGCAAGCTGTTTGCCCTATTGGGCCGTCTGAACGCGCTCAACCCTTACGGATACCATACCTTGAGTGTTAAAATGCAGCTTGAGTATCTGCTTATCGAATATTTGGATTTTTGGCAAAACAAACCCTAACAGGTAATAAATGATGAATAAAAAAGACATTCCGGCGAAGATGTTGGCTTTGCAACTCAAAGACCCCAATCTGCTGTACAACTGCTATATGCCGTTTTTAGAACACGGCGGCCTGTTCGTACCGACCGATGACGTATTCTCCCTAGGCGAAGACATTCTCTTGGCCGTGGAAATCGCCGACTATCCCAAACGCTTCCTGCCAACCAAAGTCGTTTGGATCAATCCGGCGCGCACTTCAGCCCACCGCCCCAAAGGCGTAGGCCTTGCATTCTCCGAACACGAAAGCTGCCTGCAGGCAAAAAACCTGATCGAAGCCGAGCTTGGCCCGCGTCTGCGCAGCGACCGCACTACTTTTACCCTGTAATACCATGTATTTAATCGATTCACATTGTCATCTCAACTTTGACGGCTTAAAAGACCGCCTGCCCGAAGTCTTTGCCAACATGGAAGCGCAAAGCGTCAAGCAGGCGCTTGCCATCAGCGTCAGCAAACAAAGTTTTGCCGAAGTCTTCGACATTGCCCAGGCGCACGACCACATCTACTGCACCATCGGCATACATCCCGACAGCCAAGAAGCGGAAGAATTTACCATCGCCGAAATGGTAGAAGCGGCCAAACATCCGAAAATCGTCGGTATCGGCGAAACCGGTTTGGACTATTACTGGTGCAAAGGCGATTTGTCATGGCAACATCAACGCTTTGCCGACCATATCCAAGCAGCCAACGAAAGCGGCCTGCCCGTTATCGTCCACACGCGCGATGCGGCCGAAGACACATTGCGGATTTTGAAAGAGTGCCACACCAACTCCGGCGTGATTCATTGCTTCTCTGAAGACATCGCCTTTGCCAAAGCCGCTTTGGATTTAGGGTTATACATCTCCTTCTCCGGCATTGTGACGTTTAAAAATGCACCACTGATACAGGAAGCAGCCAAATACGTCCCTGCCGATAGAATCTTGGTAGAAACCGATGCGCCCTTCCTCGCGCCGGTTCCCAAACGCGGCAAACAAAACGAACCTTCCTACGTCCGCTATACAGCCGAGTTCTTAGCCAATCTGCGCGGCGAGAGCTTGGAAACATTGGCACAAAACACCAGCGACAATTTCTATCGCCTGTTTAACAAAGTACCCGATGGCCGTCTGAACAACGGCTAGGTCTAAAGCCTCTACCATCGGCTCTGCCAATCCGTCATCAGGATTCTGCCTCAAACTCAACGGTAAACTCGAAATGGCTTGAGACAGAAACGCAATCGGCTTGCGCTATCTTCCGAACGGCAGACTTTGAAGAATGGGAATATTCCCATCAACACAATAAATAAGTTTAAATTCAAAATATTGCTTTCCTAAGCCCAGCAAAGCTCAAGGCCGTCTGAAAGTATTTTCAGACGGCCTCTTGCTTATTTTACCGATAGGATGTAAAACCTATCCTTCGAAATAAACGGTTCATCGAAACCGTACATCAATCGACACAATATGGACACAAACTCCGAAATGCACACCCACCCTAATTTTTACGCTATGCTGACTGCAGCCTGCCAAAAAAACGGTAAAGGCACAGTCATCTTCAACGACAAAGAAAAAATCAGCTATTCCTCCCTCAAACGCGAAGTAGAAACCGTCGCCGCCTATCTACAACACCAAGGCGTACAATATGGCGACAGGGTCGCCCTTGTCGTTTCCAACTCTCCCGAATTTATTGCCGCCTATTTCGCCATTACCTCTATCGGCGCGGTAGCCGTCCCACTCAACGTCTTTTTGAAAAGCGAAGAATTTTCCTACATCCTCAATGACTGCGGCGCACGCTTTATGTTCGCATCCGCGCCGTTGGCCAAAGAACTCAAAAACATCAAAGCCAAAACCAAAGTCAATAAAATCATCTGGATTGGCGAAACCAACGCCGCCAGTGGCGATGACAGCTATTTCGATGCCGCGCGTACATTCCCCGGCAAGCCGAATCTGAGCCGTCAGCCGTCCGTCAACGATTTGGCGCACATTATCTACACCTCCGGCACAACCGGCCATCCCAAAGGCGCATTAATCAGTTACAGCAACCTGTTTTCCAATCTTTCGGGCATCGAACAAATTTTCCAAATCTCGCAAAAAGACCGCTTCGTCGTCTTCTTGCCCATGTTCCACAGCTTTACGCTGACTGCCATGGTTTTGCTGCCGATATCTCAAGCCTGCTCGATTATTTTGGTCAAATCCGTCTTCCCGTTCTCCAACGTGTTGAAACAGGTTTTGCTCAAACGCGCTACCATTTTCCTTGGCGTACCGGCTATTTACACCGCCATGAGTAAAGCCAAAATCCCTTGGTATTTCAGATGGTTTAACCGAGTCCGTCTGTTTATCAGCGGCGGCGCGCCTTTGGCCGGACAAACCATTGACGATTTCAAAACCAAATTCCCGCGTGCCAAATTGCTGGAAGGCTACGGCTTGAGCGAATGCTCGCCCGTCGTGGCCGTCAATACGCCTGAGCGCCAAAAAACCGCCAGCGTCGGTGTTGCCCTACCCGGCCTGACCGTGAAAGCCGTCGATGACGAATTAATCGAAGTGCCGCGCGGCGAAGTGGGCGAACTCATCATCAAAGGCGGCTCGGTCATGCAGGGCTACCTCAATATGCCTGACGCCACAGATGAAACCATTGTCAACGGTTGGCTGAAAACCGGCGACTTCGTCACCATAGACGAAGACGGCTTTATCTTCATCGTTGACCGCAAAAAAGACCTGATTATCTCCAAAGGCCAAAACGTCTATCCGCGCGAAATCGAAGAAGCCATCTACAAACTCGAAGCCGTGGAAGCCGCCGCCGTAATCGGCGTGAAAGACCAATATGCTGATGAAGAAATCATTGCCTTTATCCAACTCAAAGAAGGCATGAAACTGGAAGAAGCCGAAGTCCGCAGCCACCTGCGCGGCCTGTTGGCAAACTTTAAAATCCCCAAACAAATCATCTTCCAAGACGAGCTGCCGCGCAATGCCACCGGCAAAGTGTTAAAACGCAAACTCAAAGAACAGTTTCAAGACTAAACCGCTGTTTCAGACGGCCTCTTGATTCATGCAGGCCGTCTGAAAACAACCTGTATTCCACAAACCTTTTCAGACGGCCACGACCATGACGACACCGATACTCGAAATCGAAAACCTAAACGGCTCCTTTCCGAGCAAGCAAGTCCTGCACGATATCAACCTGACCTTGCAACCCGGCCGCAAACTGGCATTGGTCGGCGAGAGCGGCAGCGGCAAAACCGTATTGTCGCAAGGCATTATGCGCCTGAATCCGATGGTTACCTTTGAAGGCCGTCTGAAATATTGCGGAACCGACCTGCTGACCCAGCCCGAACGCGCCCTGCAAAAACTGCGCGGCCGCGAAATCGGCATGGTGTTTCAAGAACCCATGACCGCCCTCAACCCCGTCATGCGTGTCGGTGAACAAATCGCCGAAGTCCTGTCCCTGCATTTGGGTTTGGATAAAAAACAGGCATGGGCGCGCGCTATCGAACTCCTGGACGAAACCGGCATCCACCAGCCCGAGCAAAAAGCCCAGGCCTATCCTTTCCAACTTTCCGGCGGCCAACGCCAACGCGCCATGAT
>NZ_KV835852.1:176913-328312 GCF_001838135.1 Neisseria sp. HMSC078H04 | reverse complement strand
CGGCCAACGCCAACGCGCCATGATTGCCATGGCCGTATCAGCCCAGCCCAAGCTCCTGATTGCCGACGAACCGACCACCGCTTTGGACGTTGCCGTTCAAGCCCAAATCCTCGACCTGCTCTCACGCCTGCAGGAAGAACACGGCATGACCATGCTCTACATTACGCACGACTTAAACCTTGTGCGCCGTTTTGCCGACGATGTCGCCGTTATGCGTGACGGCCGTATCCTCGAAACCGGCAAAGCAGCCGAAGTCTTCGCCAATCCTCAGCACGAATACACTAAAATGTTGCTCAACGCTGGCACAACGCGACGCGTGGCTCCCTTGCCTGAAAACCCTGCCACCGTCCTTAAGGCCGAACAAATCGCCTTTTCCGTCAAAGAATCAGACGGCTGGTTTAAAAAACGCGACAAAACCATTCTCAACCCCGTTTCTTTCGATCTCAAATCGGGGGAAACATTGGGCATCATCGGCGAAAGTGGCTGCGGCAAAACCACGCTGGCCAAAGCCGTTATGCACCTTATCGATTCCGAAGGCAGTCTGATTGTCAACGGCGAGCCATGGAAACGCGAATTACGCCGCGAAATCCAAATGGTGTTCCAAGACCCGTTCGGCGCATTCAATCCGCGCATGAACGTCTTCGATACCGTTTCCGAAGCCTTACGCGTACACGAACCTGAAATGCCGCGTGAAGAAATGCGCCGCCGCGTTCAAGAAGTCCTCAAACAAGTCGGCCTGCCCGAAGACGCACTCGAACGCTATCCGCACGCATTCTCCGGCGGCCAGCGCCAACGCCTCGCCATCGCCCGCGCCATCATTGTCCGCCCGAAAATTCTCGTATTGGACGAACCAACCAGCGCGCTTGATGTCCAATGGCAACAACAAATCCTTGAATTGCTCAGCGGCCTGCAAAAAGAATACGGCCTCGCCTTCATCATCATCAGCCACGACCTCGCCGTCATCCGCGCCATATCCCACCGCGTGATGGTGTTGAAAGACGGTAAAATCGTTGAAGAAGGCGAATGCGAAAATGTGTTTGCCAATCCAAGCAGCGACTACACGCGCCATTTGATTGCCCACTCCGGCCACATGGTCCAAGAGGCCGTCTGAATCTTTAAGGATTACGATAGACGCATTTCAAAAAAACTATTACCGGGCGGCGGCACTTGAAATTTTCCCTGTCTGCCACTATTCTGAATAATGTATTTATCGATCCCCATTCAAAAGGAAACAAACATGAGCAGCGAATTGATTATCCACGCCAGCGATGCCAGCTTCGAACAAGACGTTTTGAAATCCGACGTACCTGTATTGCTGGACTTCTGGGCACCATGGTGCGGCCCTTGTAGAATGATCGCCCCAATCTTGGACGACATTGCCTCCGAATTCCAAGGCCGTCTGAAAGTCGTTAAAATCAATATCGACGAAAATGAAGTCACTCCTGCCAAATTCGGCGTTCGCGGCATCCCTACCCTGATGGTGTTCAAAAACGGCAAAAACGTTGCAACTAAAGTCGGCGCATTGGCTAAAGGCCAACTGACTGCATTCGTTGAAGCTTCTATCGCTTAAGGCTTTAAGCATATAAAAAGGCCGTCTGAAAATTGTTTTCAGACGGCCTTTTTTGTATCGGTTAAGCAGCCAATGGTTTCAAAGTCAGGCTGATATTTTCAGCTTTTACTTTAAACAGCAAATCAATATTCGGATGTTTGCCCGGATTGGCTTCGGCATCGGCAACATGCTCGGCAAACCATGCCAAGCCGCGTTCTGCCGCCGCTGCATCCAGCTTGCCGTCAAACTCTTGCGCCAAAGCATGGTAAAGCTTGAGCGAGCCTTGTTTGCCGGGTGCATTGGGAATGTGATGAACCACATTGCCCTCTTTATCGAGAATATCCAAGCCGCTCAAACGGTCGATGGCAGGCATGGTGGCCAGATTATCTTGGAAGCTCATGATTGTCCTTTCTGATGTGGGTTTTAAAGCAAACCATATAACAAGGCCGTCTGAAAGTTTAGGTTTGACACTTTTCAGACGGCCTTAAACATTTCAATTAACGTGTACCGAAAATCTTATCGCCGGCATCGCCCAAACCGGGGATGATGTAGCCGTGTTCGTTCAAGTGGCTATCGAGTGCGGCAGTGTAGATGGTTACATCAGGATGAGCCTCGTTGACGGCTTTCACGCCTTCCGGTGCGGCAACCAATACCAATGCTTTGATGTTACAGCAACCTTTAGCTTTCAAAAGGTCGATGGTGGCAACCATAGAGCCGCCGGTCGCCAACATTGGGTCGATAATCAGCGCGGGACGTTCGTCCATGCTGTCAACAAATTTTTCAAAATAAGAAACCGGTTTCAAAGTTTCTTCATCGCGCTGCAAGCCGACAACGCTGATTTTGGCAGTCGGAATCAGGTCGAGTACGCCGTCAAGCATACCCAAACCGGCACGCAAAATCGGGACGACGGTCAGCGTTTTGCCTTTGATGCGGTCGCCTTCGATAGAGCCGCACCAGCCGTCAATAATGTATTTTTCAATTTCAAAATCACGGCTGGCCTCATATGCCATCAGACGTGCCAACTCGGTGGTAAGCGTGCGGAATTTGTAAGTGCTACAATCCGCTTCACGCATCAGCGTGAGTTTGTGGCGGACTAAAGGGTGGTTGATAACGGTAACGTTCATGTTGATTTTCCGAATTGCGTTGATGGAGGGGAATTATACTTTTTTTCGCATGGCGCGCAAAGTGCGTATTCATGCGAAAGGCCGTCTGAATCAGGGTTTCAGACGGCCTTTGTCAACAATTTTACATTACGGAATATTGTGGATAATTAAGCTTTCAGCAATTCTTGCAGTTCGCCGGCTTCGTACATTTCCATCAAAATGTCAGAACCGCCAACAAATTCGCCGTTAACGTACAGTTGAGGAATAGTCGGCCAGTCGCTGTATTCTTTAATGCCTTGGCGTACGGCATCATTTTCCAATACGTTGACGGTTACATAGTCGGTGCAACCTGCCGCATTGAGGATTTGTACGGCGCGGGAAGAGAAGCCGCATTGTGGGAACTGCTTCGTACCTTTCATGAACAATACGACGCGGTGGGTGGTTACGACTTCTTTGATTTGATCGTGGATAGAGGACATGGTGTGTTCCTTTTTACTAAATCGGTTGTTCGGGAAAAATCAAATTTCCCGCCATTATACGCAAATTGATGAAGTTGAGGGGCGTTTATCAACGTCGGATCTGACCGTTGCCGTTGATGTAGAACTTGGTCGAAGTCAGCGCTTCCAAACCCATCGGGCCGCGGGCGTGCATTTTTTGGGTGGAAATACCGATTTCCGCGCCCAATCCGAAAACAAAGCCGTCGGTGAACCGAGTGGACGCATTGACATAAACCGCCGCCGCATCAATGCTTTCTTGGAAAAACTCGGCATGGGCAATGCTTTGGGTCACAATCGCTTCCGAGTGATGCGTCGTATGGCCGTTAATCCAATCGACGGCTTCTTCCACAGATTTCACTGTCTTGACCGACATAATATAGTCAAGAAACTCAGTCTTGTAATCTTCCTCGGTTGCCAAAACAGCATTTTTAAACATACGCAATGCTTCCTGATCGGCTCTAAATTCGACCGGATGCACTTTGACAATAGCTTCTTCCAGTTTGAGCAAAAACGCTTCCGCTATCTTTTCATGAACAACCAAAGATTCAGCGGCATTGCACACGCTCGGACGCTGCGTTTTCGCGTTCATGACGATATTGACCGCCATCTCCAAATCGGCACTGTCATCTACATAAATATGGCAATTACCGACCCCGGTTTCAATGACGGGAACTTTCGATTTCTCTTTCACCGTCTGAATCAAGCGCGCGCCGCCGCGCGGAATCAGCACATCAATATAATCAACCGCCTGCATCAATTCCTCGGCAGCGGCATGACTGGTATCTTCAACCAGCTGCACCACATCGACATCCATTCCCGCCTTTACCAAAGTCTGCCTGATGACGGCAATCAATGCAGTATTGGAATGGATGGCATCGCGACCGCCGCGCAAAATAATGGCATTGCCGGTTTTAAAGGCCAGAGAAAACGCATCGACCGAAACATTGGGTCGGCTTTCAAAAATCATGGCGACCACACCCAAAGGCACGCGTTTTTGAACAATCTTCAAACCGTCCAGATTGGTATAGCCGCGGACAACCTGCCCAATCGGGTCCTGCAAATCGGCAACCTGCCCAACGCCTTCCGCAATGCCTTTGATGCGTTCGTGATTCAAACGCAGCCTATCGAGCATAATGTCCGAAATGCCGTTTTCTTTTGCAGCGGCCAAATCACGGGCATTTTCCGCCAAAATCATCTCAGCCTGTTCAACCAAATCCTTTGCAACCTGACGCAGCAAATTGTTTTTTTCCACGCTTCCCAAGCTGATTAACGTTTTACTGGCTTTTTGGGCATTCTTGCCTAACTGTTCGATATAGCTCATCAAACCTCCCTATTTCTCTTGTGCAAACCACGTTCCGATAGGCGCGCCATCTAAAACCTGAAGGATATCGCGCGGATTGGCGCTGTTCATCAACACCATCTGGCCGTGATGTTCAAACATCATCTGCGCACTCTTTATCTTACTGAGCATGCCGCCCGTACCAAACTTACTGCCCGATCCGCCGGCAGAAGCAATAATTTCTTCGGTAATATCGGCAACATGGCTGCGCAGCTTGGCATCGGCGTGAACAGCCGGATTTTTATCAAACAAACCGTCGATATCGGACAACATAATCAGCAAATCGGCTTTAACGATTTTCGCTACAACTGCCGACAAACGGTCGTTATCGCCAAACTTGGTCGCATGGTCCATCTCGTCCACGCTGACCGCATCGTTCTCATTGACAATAGGAATGACGCCGATGGAAAGCAGGGATTCAAAAGCATTGGTAACGTTTGCCAAACTTTCCGGATATTCGACCACATCACGCGTCAGCAGGATTTGCGATACCGTCATCCGATAATGGGAAAAAATCTGCGAGTAAAGGCTCATCATGGCCACTTGGCCGACGCTGGAAACAGCCTGCTGCTGCGCCATTTCCGCCGGACGTTTTTCCATATTGAGGACATTCAGCCCAAAGCCCATCGCGCCGGAAGACACCAGCACAATTTCTTTGCCCTTACTGACCAAGCTGGAAATGACAAAGGCCAGTTGGTCGATTTTTGCCAAATTGATTTTACCGTTTGGCAACACCAAAGAGCTGGTTCCAATCTTAATGACAATGCATTTTACTGCTTCAAAATCTCGTTTCATTATTCTCCTCTGCTTTCTATTTTTATGATTGCATACGGCATTATTTCAGCCAAGCTAATCCACATCATAACTGCGAAACAATAGAAAATACAGACAAAATTAAAAACGCTTCCTTTAAAAGCCGTATTTTCAGCTCTTATCCGAATCTGTTAACAACAAAACAAAAGGCCGTCTGAAACCCTATTTCAGGTTTCAGACGGCCTTTTACCGATTGTTGAAACTCTAGCCTGCTACGATAAATACAGATCGTTCCCTACAAACGCTTATTGGTGTTCAGAAATAATTTTCAGCATTTGCGCCAATACTTTAGGATTGGCCGCAACGATGTCGCCGCTTTCCAACCAGCCTTCATCGCCGGACATATCGGTAACGATACCGCCTGCTTCTTGGACAATCAATGCACCGGCGGCAATGTCCCAAGGTTTGAGGTTGAACTCAAAGAAACCGTCCAAACGGCCGGCCGCAACGGCACACAAATCCAAAGAAGCCGCGCCTTCACGACGGCCACCGGCGGTTTTGGCCAAGAAATCTTTCAAAATCGCCAGATACTTGTCCATCATGCTTTGATCGACAACAGGGAAGCCGGTACCGATCAGGCAGCGGTTCAATTCAATGCGGTTGGAAACGCGGATGCGGCGGTCGTTGAGCAACGCGCCTTTGCCGCGGGAAGCCATGTACACGTCGTTGCGCTCAGGTGCGTACACCAAAGCTTCTTGCAACACGCCTTTATGCAGGAGTGCCATAGAGATGGCGTATTGAGGATGGCCGTGGAGGAAGTTGGTTGTGCCGTCGAGCGGATCGATAATCCATTCGTACTCGGCGGTGGCTTTACCGTGGGAGCCGCCTTCTTCGCAAGTGATTTTGTGATGCGGATAGGCTTCTTTGAGCGCTTCCACCAAAATCATTTCGGAACTGCGGTCAACATCGGAAACGAAGTCGTTGAATGCTTTGCTGTCTACTTTGACGGCATCCAGATTGCCGGCGGCGCGAATCATCATTTGCCCTGCTTTACGGGCGGCTTTGAAAGCGGTATTTAAAAACGGATTCATGGTTTTCTTCCTAATTCAGGTAAAATACGCCCTAATGCGCCGAACAAGGCACACAAGAGGCTGTTAATCGTTTCCGATGCTGTTAAAGAACATTTCAGACGGCATGAAAAAAGGCCGTCTGAAAACAAAAAGATGGCGCATTATACCTGATTCCCGTACAAACAGAAAACAAAACATGACTTCCGAAAAACCTGCCCTGCCCGCTTATCTGGACAACATCCGCATCATCCTCACGCGCACCAGCCATCCCGCCAATATCGGCTCCGCCGCGCGCGCCATGAAAACAATGGGCCTGCACAAACTGACCATCGTCGCCCCCAATCTGATGGCAACGCCGATGACGGAGAATCCGCCCGTGTTCGATCCGGAGCATCCGCAATCATTTGAATTACCGGAAGAAAGCTTTATCCTCGCTTCCGGCGCGGCAGACGTTTTGGAAAATGCCACCATTGCCGCCTCTTTGGACGAAGCCCTTGCCGACACCACCATCGCCTGCGCCCTGACCAGCCGCCGCCGCGAAATCACCGCGCCGCTGCAAACGCCGCGCAATTTGGTGCCCGAATTACTGCAGTCCGCCAACCGTGGCGAAAAAGTGGCACTGGTTTTCGGCAACGAGACTTTCGGCTTGAGCATCGAAGAAGTCCAAGCCTGCAACCGACTGATGACCATCAACGGCAATCCCGACTATTTCTCACTCAACCTCGCCCAAGCTGTGCAGGTCGTGTGCTACGAAATCTTCAGTCAAACCGATTCGCCCATGACCCATCTGCAACAGGAAGACCACGCCGCGACCCACGAGCAAATCAAAGGCATGGTCGCCCACATGGAAAGCGTGATGAACGACATCGGCTTTTTCAACCGCCGCAACGGCGAGCGCCTGATGCGCCGTATGCAGAGCCTGTTCGGACGCGCCAACACGCAAACCGAAGACATCGATATCCTGCGCGGTTTTTTCAATACCGTCAGCCACCGTATCCATAAAAAAGACTGATTAAGGCCGTCTGAAAACATTTCCAGCCTTTCAGACGGCATGACTGATATTCGGATAAGCATGAATTACGCCCTAGACGCATTATGGTGGAAACTCACCAGCCAACCCGTCCGCGACCTCGCCTCGCTGCTAACTGCGCCGCCTTTGTGGCAAAGCGGTTGCGAATTGAGCGTGCGCGAACTATTGGGGGAACACGGTTTCCGTTACCTTTTGGCATTGGACGCCGATCCCGCTCCGCTGACGGATTACCTTGCCCAACGCGCCCCGTTCGGCCACCGTCTCGGCATTTATGCCGAAGAGCTGCTGGCTTTCTGGTTTGCCAACGCGCCGCACGCCAAACTGCACGCATACAATCTGCCCGTTTTTTCAGACGGCCAAACTTTAGGCGCCGCTGATTTTGTCGTTTCCCTCAACCAACAGCCCTACCATATCGAGCTGGCGTGTAAATACTACGGCGGAGACCAAGTGCAAAACCTGCGCGGCCTCAATCCTAAAGACACGCTGACGGACAAGACCGCCAAATTGGTGCAGCAATCCCAGCTACTGCATACGCCGCAAGGCAAAACAACCTTAACCGCACAAGGTCTGTCGGAAAATCCGCTCCCTGCTTCCATCGTGCGCGGCATCGGATTTTTTCCACAAGGTTTCCATGCTTTTGAGCCGCCACTTAATCCATACGGCTGGCGCGGCATCTATATTCAAGATTGGGAGGAATACGAGTTTGAACGCCAAGAAGCGCGTTATCACTTGCTCGACCGCATGGCCTATCTTGCACCTGCGCGTGTCGCCGAAACCGAAACATTGAACGAAACCAAAATCCGCCGTATCGACCAAGGCTTGATTGCCGTTTTGGAATTACGGCCGGACGGCTTTTGGCACGAAATCGAACGCATCATGAAGGCCATCTGAAACCCTTTACTAACTTTAAGAGAACCCATTACATTATGAACGCCGCACAACTCGACCATACCGCCAAAGTTTTGGCTGAAATGCTGACTTTCAAACAGCCTTCCGATGCCGTCCTTTCCGCCTATTTCCGCGAACACAAAAAGCTCGGCCGCCAAGACCGCCACGAAATCGCCGAAACCGCCTTTGCCGCGCTGCGCCACTATCAAAAAATCAGCACTGCCCTGCGCCGTCCTCACGCGCAGCCGCGCAAAGCCGCACTCGCCGCACTGGTTCTCGGCAGAAGCACCAACATCAGCCAAATCAAAGACTTGCTCGATGAAGAAGAAACAGAATTCCTCAGCAATTTGAAAGCCCGCAAAACCGAGTTTTCAGACGGCCTGAATACCGCCGCAGAATTGCCGCAATGGCTGGTGGAACAGCTGCAACAGCATTGGAGTGAAGAAGAAATCCTCGCCTTCGGCCGCAGCATCAACCAACCTGCCCCGCTCGACATCCGCGTCAATACTTTGAAAGGCAAACGCGACAAAGTGCTGCCATTGTTGCAAGCCGAAAGTGCCGATGCAGAGGTAACGCCTTATTCGCCTTGGGGCATCCGCCTGAAAAACAAAATCGCGCTTAACAAACACGAACTGTTTTTAGACGGCACGCTGGAAGTCCAAGACGAAGGCAGCCAGCTGCTTGCCTTATTGGTGGGCGCAAAACGCGGCGAAATCATTGTTGATTTCTGTGCCGGAGCCGGCGGTAAAACCTTGGCTGTCGGTGCGCAAATGGCCAACAAAGGCAGAATCTACGCCTTCGACATCGCCGAAAAACGCCTTGCCAACCTCAAACCGCGCATGACCCGCGCCGGACTGACCAATATCCATCCCGAACGCATCAGCAGCGAACACGATACCCGTATCGCCCGACTGGCAGGCAAAGCCGACCGTGTGTTGGTGGACGCGCCCTGCTCCGGCTTGGGTACTTTACGCCGTAATCCCGACCTCAAATACCGCCAATCCGCCGAGACCGTGGCCAACCTTTTGGAACAACAACACAGCATCCTCGATGCCGCCTCCAAACTGGTGAAACCGCAAGGCCGCTTGGTGTACGCCACCTGCAGCGTGTTGCCGGAAGAAAACGAGCTGCAAGTCGAACGTTTCCTGTCTGAACATCCCGAATTTGAACTCGTCAACTGTGCCGAACTGCTGCAAAGCCTGAAGATCGATTTGGATACCGGAAAATACCTGCGCCTCAACTCAGGAGAACACCAAACCGACGGCTTCTTTGCCGCTGTATTGCAACGTAAGGATTAAGGTTGAAAAGAGGCCGTCTGAAATCCTTTCAGACGGCCTATTTGATAGATTTTTTACATTAAAATCATTAGATACGATAGTCGCGCTCTGCAATAATATACTTTAAGGCATGTATCTCGACCTTTTATCAGAATATTGTGAAAAGCTGGAAAAAATGCTTTATGCTTTGTAAATGTATGTGTTCTCGTTCAAAATTCACCCGGTCATGCCTCAGGCGATACCCGATACGGACAACGATAATATATAAATCATTTGGTTAAAAATCATGTCGCATATTTATTCTTCACCCACAAAGCCCCGTTTATTGTCATCGGCCGTCGCCGTCGCCTGCTGTCTGCTGCCGTTTCAGACGGCCTCTGCATACAGCCTGCAAGACATCCTCAGGGACGCTTTAATCAGCGACCCGATTGTGCGTGAAGCCAAAGCCACTCAAGAAGCAGCGCAAAGCACGACCAAAGCCACGCGCGCACGCCATTATCCTGTCGTTACCCTGACCGGCACGAAAGTGCTGGCGCAACACAATAAATACAACAGCAACGACATGGATGACGGTATCGGCGTGCGCGGCAGCGTAAACATTTACTCATGGGGTGCGATTGAAGCCGCCGTCCGCCGTGACCGCAGCCGCGAAGAATACTATCAACACAAATACACCGAAAGCCAAGAGCAGCTGGGCAGCGATATCGGCCGCCTCTATCTGAGCGCATTGCGTGCAAAAGAAACCCTGATCCTCAACGAACAGACTTTGGCGCGCCACAACAACCTCTTAAAAGACTTGGACACCATCGTCAAATATGATGCCGGCCGCCGTTCCGAGCTGATTGAAGCGCGCGCGCGCCAGCTGCAAGTAGCCAACATTATTGCCCAACAACGCCGCACCATGGATTTGGCTCTGAGCCGCCTGTCCCGCTATACCTCGCGCCAGCTGACTGCCAACGATTTGGAAGATCCGTTTAAAAACGACACGGCGAAATCCATCAGCGAACGCTTCAACAACCCCAACCGCAACAACAATCCGTCCTATCAGGCGCAATTGGCCGAGCGCGACAGCGTCCGTGCCGATTTGGATGCCTCTAAAGCCGAACGCCTGCCTGCCCTCAATTTGGAAGGCAGTGCGACGCGTAACACCAGACAGCTTTATTTAAACGTTGCATGGAATGTGCTGGATATTGCCGCACGACACAATGTAGAGCGCAATGCCAAATCATTGATTGCCGCAGAAGCCAAGTCCGAACAAATCCTGCGCGACATGAACGAACGCGTTCAAACATCGGCCATCGATATGCAGGAAAGCGAACAGCGTACCGCGCTGACGGCGCAACACATCGCCGCCCAAAAAGAAGTCATCAAAGTGTACGAATTGCAGTTTAAAATCGCCCGACGTACGCTGACCGACGTTTTGAGCGCATACAGCGAGTTATCCTCCATCGAACAGGATTACGTTGCCGCACGCAACGATTTCCGCGATGCGGCGCTCGACTATTTAAATACCCAGGCCAAAATCTCCGCTTGGGTCGGTTTGGCGCAAAAATAAAGCCATATCCGCCGGTTAAACCAAAAACATTACGCGAAAAAATATGAAAGCCATCATTGAACATATCGTTTTAGTGACCCGCCTTTTGGGTGCACCCGTATCCGAAGCCGCTTTGTCCGCCGAAGTCGTGCGCGATAAAAAGCTCAAGGTCAACTATCACTCACTGGTCGAAGTCCTGCGCAGCCACGGCTTTGAAAACACCTTATCCAAACGCAATCTGGAAGACATCCCCTCGCTCGCCGTGCCGGTCATGATTATCCTGCACAACGAAGAGGCCGCGGTCATCACCCAAATCGAAGGTTCCGGCCAAGAGCGCAAATACCATATCCGCCAAGTCGACGGTTTGGAACAAGAACTCAGCCACGAGCAGCTCTCCGGCCTGTATTTGGGCTACTGCTGGTTTATCAAACCCAAAATGGCTACCGATATGCGCTCGGAGCTGCCTGAATACCATTTGCCCAAAGCATGGTTTTGGAAAGTCATTTGGCGTTTCCGCAGCTACTACTACCAAGTCATCTTGGCCACCATCATTATCAACTTCCTTGCGCTCGTCAGCTCTTTATATGTGATGAACGTGTACGACCGCGTGATTCCCAACCAAGCCTATGAAACCTTGTGGGTATTGAGCATCGGCGTGGTCTTGGCGATTTTGTTTGAATTTGCCGCCAAGATGATTCGCGGTCATTTGACCGATATTGCCGGTAAAAAGGCCGACCTGATCATCAGCTCCGCCCTGTTCCGCCGCGTGATGGCATTACGTTTGGCAGACCGTCCTGCATCTTCCGGTTCATACGCCAGCAACCTGCGCGAATTTGAAGCCGTGCGCGAGTTCATGACCAGTGCCAGCTTGTTGACTATTGTCGACTTGCCTTTCCTGTTGCTGTTTATCTTCGTGATTTCCATGGTCGGCGGCAAACTGGCACTCGTTCCCTTGACCATCATTCCGATTGTCGTGATTGTCGGTTTTGTCGTACAACGCCCACTCTCTCGCCACATCAACGAATCAATGAAAGAAGGTTCGCAACGTTCCGGTCTTGCTGTTGAAGCCATCGAAGGTATCGAAACCCTGAAAACCAACAACGCCACATCTTGGGCGCAACAACGTTGGGACGAATACACCGCCAAAACTTCCGCTTCTTCCATCAAAGTCAAAGACACCAGCAACTTCATGGTCAACTTTGCCGTTGCCATGCAGCAGCTCAATACCGTCTTCTTGGTCGTCGTCGGTACCTATCTGATTCATGCCGACAACCATGCGGAACGCATCACCATGGGTGCATTGATTGCCTCCGTGATTCTGTCCGGCCGCGCTTTAGCTCCATTGGCACAAATCGCCGGTTTGGCCACCCGCTTCCAACAGGCCAAACTTGCCCTCAAAGGCGTAAACGATATTGTTACCCGCCCTATCGAGCGTAATCCGGAACGCAAATACATTACTTTGGACAACGTACAAGGCAACATTACCTTTGAAAACGTATCGTTCAAATATCAAGCCGACAACAACAGCGCTGTCGAAGACTTGCGCCTGACCATCAAACCGGGCGAAAAAGTCGGTATTTTGGGCCGTATCGGCAGTGGTAAAAGCACCATGCTCAAACTGGCCAGCGGTCTGTACGACACTGAAAAAGGCAACGTTACCCTTGACGGCGTCGATATGCGCCAGCTTGACCCCAACTTCCTGCGCGATCAAGTCCTGCTGTTGAGCCAATCGCCACGCCTGTTCCTCGGCACATTGCGTGAAAACATGGACTTGGCACGTACCGGTAGCTACTCTACCGACCAAGACTTACTGACTGCGCTCAACCGCTTCGGCCTCGACAAAATCATCCGCAACCATCCGCGTGGTTTAGATATGCCTCTGGGTGAAGACGGCTTAGGCTTGTCCGGCGGTCAAAAACAAATCATCGCTCTGGCACGTATGACCTTGCGCAACCCGAAAGTCGTCTTGCTGGACGAGCCGACCACCAGCTTGGACCAAGCCACTGAGCGTATGGCGCTCAATGCCATCGCCCAATGGGGTCGCAACCGCACCATGCTTTTGGTGACCCACCGTCCGCAAGTGTTGCAAATCGTCAACCGCATCATTGTGATGGACAATGGTAAAGTCGTGATGGACGGCCCACGCGACCTGGTATTGCAAAAACTCATGCAAAACGAACAGGCCAAAGCAGCCAACATCAAACAACAACAGCAACAAGCTGCCGCAGCCCCTCAATCGGCAGCACAATAAAGCAAAAGGCCGTCTGAAACCTACTTACTCTTTCAGACGGCCTGCCCTAATGGTTAAAATCCACCAAACACAATAAAGATACACGATTATGAGCCGCGAAAACAACGTCAAATCCAAAGACCTACACCTCATCAACGACCTCAATGCCGCCCTTCAAAAAGAAAAACACAGCGGCCAATTTTGGGTCATCATCCTATTCTTCCTTTTCCTGGTTGTCTTCGTCGTCTGGGCATACAACAGCCCTGTCGAAGAAGTGACTCGCGGCAACGGCAATATCATTCCCAGCAGCCGTGAGCAAGTAATTCAAAGCCTGGACCCCGGCATCGTCACCGAAATCATGGTTAAAGAAGGCGATATGGTCGAGAAAGATCAGATTCTGATGAAACTCGACGACACGCGCAGCTCCGCCGTTTTGCGCGAAAGCGAAGCCAAAGTCGAAAACCTCGAAGCCACCGTTGCCCGCCTTAAAGCCGAAGCCTACGGCACCAAGCTCTCCTTCCCTGACAGCGTGGGCCCTGAGCTTCGCCGTCGCGAAATCGCCGCCTACAAAGCACGCCGTCAAGCCATGACCGACGCCGTCAGCGGCCTCTCACAAAGCAAGGCCGCGCTTGACCGCGAAATCGCCATTACTGCGCCTATGGTTGCCGAAGGCGTGGTTTCCGAAGTCGAACTTTTAAGAATGCGCCGCGATTCCGCAGACTTAGCCACCCAAATCTCCGAACGCCGCAACCGCTACAAAGCCGATGCCAACAACGAACTTTTGCAAGCCGAATCCGAGCTGGCGCAATCCAAAGAAAACGTTGCCATGCGTGCCGACCCGGTTGAACGCTCGCAAATCCGCGCGCCTATGCGCGGCATCGTCAAAGGCATAAAAGTCACCACCATCGGCGGCGTTGTGAACGCAGGCGAAGACATCATGCAAATCGTCCCGGTTGACGACAAACTGCTGGTCGAAGCCTACATCCGCCCGCAAGACATCGCCTTTATCCGCGCAGGCCAACCTGCATTGGTTAAAGTCAGCGCATACGACTACTCCATCTACGGCGGTTTGGAAGGCAAGGTTACCCTCGTTGGTGCCGATACCGTCAGCAACTCCATGCAAAACCGTGCCAATGACCTGAAACTCGACCCGAACCAAGTCTATTACCGCGTTCTCGTCCAAACCGAAAACAACTCACTGAAAGACAAAAACGGCAAACCTATGCCGATTATTCCGGGCATGGTTGCAACGGTGGACATCAAAACCGGTGAAAAAACCATCTTCCAATACCTGATCAAACCGATTACGCGTATGAAACAAGCGCTAAGCGAACGCTAATTCGGTAAAACGATAAAAGGCCGTCTGAACGTTTTCAGACGGCCTTTAGTTTATGTTTTAAATGCCTACTTATCCGGCAGATAAATTATTTCTCCTTAAAAATAGCTCCGACAAACGTCATTTTTGGATTGCCGCGCTCAACTTGATAGAGTTGCGCGTACTGCGCCTGCGCAAAATTTCCTGCCTGTCCGGCATGATGCTCCGCCAGTTTTTGCGCCAATAACATGACCGCCAATTTTTTATTGGTATGCTGACTGCGTTCGCTCTCGACCCGCACGGAAATGCCGCTTTCTTTATGGGTAGCGCGGACGGCGCTTTCGGTTTTATTGACGTGTTGCCCGCCTTTACCGCCCGAACGGCAGGTTTGGAACTTGATTTCATTTTCAGACGGCATTTCATACGTCTGCGGCATATTGGGCAAACGGAAAACGCCTATATACCAATTTTTGCGCGGATGTTTCGGACGGACAGGGCTAGGACATATCCATTGGAGCGTCCCCTGCCAAGTTTGCGCCAAGCTTTCGGCTTTCTGCCCTTCCAATTTGAGCGTTGCCGACAAAATACCGTGCTTATCGGCGGTTTCGGTAACAAGTTCGGCATCAATGCCTTTTGCTTGAGCTTCGGCAAGCAGCTTGCCCAAGACAAAACGGGCAAATATACGGCACTCTGCCGGCCCTTGCGCGGTGGAAATTTGCAGATAAACCGCTGGTATATTCTGTTTCATCTTTATGCTCCACACTCACCGCGGGTTTTATAAGTCAAAACAGGCTTAAACCGCGCAACCAATTCAATCAAACCTGCGTTTTTCATGGCGGCAATAACGCTGTCGATGCTTTTATAAGCCTGTGGCGCTTCTTCAAAAATCAGTGCCTTATCCTGGCAAACGACTACGCTGCCAAATTCGATCTGGCGCAGGCTGTCGGCAGTATATTTGTGCGACAGCCTGCCTTTGCATTCGCCGCGCTGCCATTTCCGACCTGCGCCGTGAGCCAAGGTATTCAACGAAATTTGGCAATCTTCGGCAGGTCGGACCAGATAGCTGTAATCGCCGCGCGAGCCGGGTATCATGACCAAGCCTTTATCGGTGGGCGTTGCGCCTTTTCGGTGCAGCCAACCGGTTGTGCCGTCAATCTCGGTTTGTTCCAAAAAATTATGATGGACATCGAGCAGGCATATTCCTTCTGCGCGCCAACGGTCGAGCATTCTGGCCGCAATCAGACGACGGTTAAGGCTGGCAAATTCAAGGGCTGTTTGGTGTTCGGCAAGGTAGGCTGCTGCCACTTCACCCCCTTCTGCCAAACCTTGATGCCCAAAGGCGGCAATATGGCGTTGCAAAATCTGCTGGCCTAATCCACGCGAACCGCTATGCACCAACAGTTGCAGATGGTTTTCATCAAAATTAGGCGGAAGCAAATCGGCGCGATAAACGGTATCAACGGTTTGCAACTCGGCAAAATGGTTGCCGCCGCCAATCGTACCTACGGCAAGGCCGTCTGAAAATTGGCGCATATCGACAGCGTCGCCTAACAAATCAACCTGTTCGTCTTTATCCAACGGCGTATCGATATTGCCCAGCTGTTTGGCGATTTTGGCCGGCTTAAGTTTGGCTGCGCGTAAATCGGTCTGCCAAAACGCCATGCCGCAACCGATGTCGTTCCCAATCAGGGCAGGATAAAAATGACGTTCGCTGAAAAATGCCGCTCCAACCGGATAACCGCGCCCTGCGTGTAAATCCGGCATTCCGGCAACGCGTAACATATGCGGTAATCGGGCGGTGGTTTCGAGCTGTGCAACAGCGTTGCCTTCAATCCATGTATTTGAATCGGCAATAATTTGAATATGATGGGGATAATTGCCCATGTGTTTATGCTTTCTTTAAAACGGATAGAAACCGACAACAGATGACAATAAATATCCACCGTCTGCGAAATGTTCAGACGGCCTGGTTTCTAGCCGATAATCGTAGGGAAAGCAGCCCGAAGCGGGCGACATGGAATGCGAAAAGCGTTATCCGAAAATCAGACCGACGCTTGGGCTGCAAAGAATGTGATTGAGCGGATTGAAGTATTGCGTGTCATGGCTTGCTCCTTTCTTTGCATGAAAATATTAAAAACGTTCGGATTATAGAGGGTTCATTTCCAATCATGCAAACTTACTGACATCAATCTGCCAATGATGTTGCATAAATGGCAACTATTGAGAACATAATTTAGGCCGTCTGAAAACTTTTCAGACGGCCTTTGATACCCAATAATCCTTACAAAACAACGGTCGGATAAGAGCCGACAACTTTCACGAAGGAAGCACGTTCGCCCAAAAGCTGCAAGGCTTTTTGGACATTTTCATCGCTTTGATGGCCTTCGATATCAATGAAGAACAGGTATTCCCACAAAACCGATTTGCTTGGGCGGCTTTCAAATTTGGTCATGGAAATGCCCAACTCGGTGAAAGGTTGCAGCAAAGAAGTAACGGCACCGGCACGGTTGGGTGCGGATACGACCAAAGAGGTTTTGTCGTTGCCGCTGCGGCCGGTTTCTTGATGACCCATCACCAAGAAGCGCGTGGTGTTGTTCGGTTCGTCTTCGATACACTCGGCGGCAAAGCTCAACTGATAAATTTCCGCGGCGATACGTCCGGCAATGGCGGCCACATTCGGACTGTCAGATTCGGCAACCAGACGCGCTGCTTCTGCATTGCTGGCTACGGCGATACGCTCGGCATTAGGCAGGTTGCGGCCGAGCCAGTCGTTGCATTGCGCCAAGGCTTGGGCATGAGCGAAAACTTTGGTAATGCCGCCGATTTTATGGCTGTCTTTACGCAACAAGTTGTGATGGATGCGGACAACCACTTCGCCGCAGGCTTTCAACGCAGTTACTGCCAACAAGTCTAAAGTACGGCCCACCGAGCCTTCGGTCGAATTTTCTACCGGCGCCACCAAATAATCGGCTTGACGCGTTTCAACCTGTTTAAAGCAGTTGTCGATGGTGGTACACGCCATGGTGTGTGCGGCGTGGCCGAAATGTTTGATGGCAGCTTGCTGGGTAAATGTCCCCTTCGGACCCAAATAAGCAATCGTCAGCGGACGCTCCACCGCCAAGCATTCGCTCATAATCTCGCGAAACAGCCGGGTGACTGATTCGTCCGGCAAAGGGCCGCGGTTCAAATCCTGAATCCGGCGCAAAACGGCCACCTCCCGTTCAGGACGGTACACCGCGCCTGTCCCTTTCAATTCGCCGATAGCATGCGCATGACCGGCGCGCTCGTTGAGCAAACGGAGGATTTCCGCATCGATGCTGTCGATGGCATTGCGGTGCGGCAATAATTGTTCGTCTATGGATAAAGGCATAAGCTGTCTCGCAATTTTATGGGGGATATTTTGATTTTAACATTAAAGGCCGTCTGAATTCCGTTTTCAGACGGCCTCAACACTATCTTTATCTAACTTTATCGTCTATCAGGTTTGCAAACGCCGCCAATTCCATCATAATTAAGCCTTTTGAACGACAAGGCCTATTCCATGCACTCAAACGGACTGTACACCCGTTTTCTGCCCGATGAAGAAGCAACCCTGAAACTGGGTGAAGAATGGGGCAAACAGCTTTCCGCTCCGCTGACCATCTATCTTGAAGGCGGGCTGGGTGCAGGCAAAACCACGCTGACACGCGGGATTTTGCGCGGACTGGGACATACGGGCGCAGTCAAAAGCCCGACTTACACCATTGTCGAATCTTATCCGCTGGATGCATTCACCCTCCACCATTTCGACCTCTACCGCTTTACCATGCCTGAGGAATGGGAAGATGCCGGTTTGGACGAATTGTTTGCGCCTGACAGCATCTGCCTCATCGAATGGCCGCAGCAAGGTGGGGAATTTACGCCTCCGGCAGACATTACCATTACATTGACGTACACCGATAAGGGCAGAACCTGCACCTTTTCCGCCCACACAAACCAAGGCCGAAAAAGTTTAGAATCATGGTCAAATTAACTAGAAGACACATTCTCCGTCAAGGCACAGGACTATTTCTCACCCTCACGCCCGTTGGTGCCGCATTGGCCAAACCGGCCTCTCCTGCGCAATTCCTTGCCGTCCGCATTTGGCCGGCGAACGCCTACACACGCGTTACCCTTGAGAGCAACCACTCGATGAAATACCAACATTTTATGTTAGACAACCCCAGCAGGTTGGTCGTAGATATTCAAGGAGCGGAAATCAACAGCGTCCTGCAAAGCATTTCCAGCAAAGTGCTGTCTAACGACCCTTTTATCCGCAGCATTCGTGCCGGTCAAAATACGCCCAGCACCGTGCGTATCGTCATCGACCTCAAACAAAGCACCCATCCGCAAGTCTTTGCGCTCGCCCCCGTCGGCAACTTCAGAAACCGCTTGGTTATCGACCTCTATCCGCACGGCGCAGATGCCAACGACCCGATGATGGCCTTGCTCAACGGCAATGTTCCCAAACAACGTCAAAATACCAATATCGCATACGACACCCCTGCCCCTAAAAACAATCGCGGCAGCGGTGGCAACCGCCGTCCCGTGATTATGATCGACCCCGGTCACGGTGGTGAAGACCCCGGCGCAATCGGCCCGAGCGGCCTCAAAGAAAAAAACGTCGTACTCTCCATTGCCCGCGAAACCAAAAAACGCCTCGAAGCCTTGGGTTACAACGTATTCATGACGCGCAACGAAGACATCTTTATCCCATTGGGCGTACGCGTTGCCAAAGGCCGTGCACGCAATGCCGACGTATTCGTATCCATCCACGCCGATGCCTTTACCAGCCCGTCCGCACGCGGTACCGGCGTATATATGCTCAATACCAAAGGCGCGTCCAGCTCGGCGGCAAAATTCCTTGCCCAAACCCAAAACAACGCCGACGCCATCGGCGGTGTACAATCCAGCGGCAACCGCAACGTCGACAACACGATTTTGGACATGACCCAAACCGCGACCCTGCGCGACAGTCGCAAGCTCGGCCATTCCGTCTTGACCGAATTGGGCAAACTCAACCAATTACATAAAGGCCGCGTTGACGAGGCTAACTTCGCCGTCCTCCGCGCGCCGGATGTTCCGTCTATTTTGGTGGAAACCGCCTTCCTCTCCAACCCTACCGAAGAGCGGCTGCTCGGCAGCGAATCATTCCGCCAACAATGTGCCCAAGCCATTGCCACCGGTATTCAAAAATACATCAATACCGCCGTTTTACGCCGCGGTTAATGGCTATAAGAAACAAAGGCCGTCTGAAAATTTTTCAGACGGCCTTATCTTTTCAAGCAATCTATTGGCATGAACAATACAGCAAAATGGGAGAATAGCGGCAAAATAACAATTGAGCCAAACCCTGTCAATCTTTGCTATTACATGTTCTACACTCATATGCGTGCTATTTATTGTTGGTACCTGATTTACCAAATGCCGGCTGTAATTGATCAGCAAGATCGTCTTCAATCAATTGCAGCACATCAGCGGGAAGTGTATCGGCATATTGATGAATCGTTATTTTATATTGGCCTTGATACCATTGATTTAAATGCAATGCATAGGTACTTTTATGCCCGAAGCCCAAATGCTGTGCCAATCTATTCCGAATACTGTGGCGTGAAGACCCTACGTATAGAACCTGACTTGGGCGATTTAATTTTGCGCAGGCATGTGTTTTAAGTAAGCGAAAATTTTGAAATTGCTGAAAAGTTGTATTAATGTCGCCTTCAATCTGTTGGATAACATAAATAAAGCATCCATGACTGGGCAATTGTTCCAACGTTGTAAATTCAAAGGTACGGTCAGGTACAAGCTTTTTTGCTTGTATACAATGTTCAATTAATCGGTCAAGATAACGCATATTAACCGCACTTCCCTACCGCAGCCGGATAGACAGATACCTTCGTCTGCGTCAATGCAAACAGGTTTTCCAACTGCATTTGCGCCTGACGGTTGGCATGTTCCAAAATCTCAGCCTTGCACGCGCTTTGCAATACCTGCCGTCTCGCCTCTTCCTGCACCGTCTTAAATACAGACTTATCCATAGGCAGCAAATTAAACGAGCCGGTCTGAATATCGTACACTTCGATATTTTCCAAATCCACGCTCAAGATTTCCACCGCCGGCAGGCTGATCAATACCTTGTCGTCCACAATATTGACATTGTCCGCGCCTAACTTGTCCAAATCCAAACCGGCCAACACCTTACCGCGCACAATAAAAATACCGCTTTGCGAATCCTGCCACAGCCTGCGCCAATCCCCTTTTTTCTCCGTACGGATAATCGTATCGATATAAAATGCCGTACTTTCCAAGCGGTTCATCTGCTTAATCTGCATCAAAACCCCATCACGGGACAAAACCTGATGTTCTTCGTTCTGACCATGCAGGGCATAAAACCAGCCGCCTGCAGCCGTCAGCGCACACAACACCAGCACGACCAATCCGCGCCCAAGCATTTTCATTTCAAACATCCCCCGTTAAAATAATCATCAAAACATTCCCCATATTCTCCCAAAACCGTCAATTTCAAGCCCTACCCAGGCCGTCTGAAATATTAAAACTTATTACCAAAAAGTAATAAAAAAATCTTAACAAACAAAGTTTGCCTTTTGGTAAAGACAAGACTACAATCCATTACACACAATTCAATTTCATCTCATCATGAATACCCCCGACCTGCGCCGCCACAACCTGCGGCAATGGATAACACAACACCACAACGGCCAGCAGACCAAGTTTGCCCAAGCCATCGCCATCAACCAAGGCGAGCTGTCCGCCCTGCTGAAAAACAAATCTTTCGGCGAGAAAAAAGCCCGAAAAATCGAGCAAGCAGCCAATATGCCTGACATGTGGCTGGATCAAGACCACCAAGACCGCCACGCCCCCACCATCAGCCAAGAAAGAAATACCATGTCCCACATCTCCACCATCCCCGAAATCCTAGCAGACATCAAAGCCGGCAAAATGGTCATCATCACCGATGCCGAAGACCGCGAAAACGAAGGCGACTTGCTGATGGCCGCCCAATTCGTTACCCCCGAAGCCATCAACTTCATGATCAAAAACGCACGCGGCCTGGTCTGCCTGCCGATGAACGGCGAAATGGTCGAAAAACTCGGTCTGCCCATGATGACCCAGAAAAACGGCGCGCAATACGGCACCAACTTTACCGTCTCCATCGAAGCCGCCCACGGCATTACCACCGGCATTTCTGCCGCCGACCGCGCCCTGACCATTCAAACCGCCGTTTCCCCATCCGCCAAACCAGAAGACATCGTCCAACCCGGCCACATCTTCCCACTGCGCGCCCAAAAAGGCGGCGTACTCGTCCGTGCCGGACATACCGAAGCCGGCGTTGACCTGGCACAAATGAACGGTCTGATTCCCGCCGCCGTCATCTGCGAAATCATCAACGACGACGGCACCATGGCGCGCATGCCCGAACTGATGAAGTTCGCCGAAGAACACAATCTCAAAATCGGCACCATTACCGACCTCATCGAATACCGCAGCCGCACCGAAAGCCTGCTCGAAGACATGGGCAACGCACCCGTACAAACCCCGTGGGGCGAGTTCCAACAACACGTTTACGTCGACAAACTCTCCGGCGAAACCCACCTCGCCCTCGTCAAAGGTACACCAACCGCCGACGAAGAAACCCTCGTCCGCGTCCACGAACCCTTCAGCGTCATGGACTTCATCCAAGCCAACCCGCGCCATTCATGGTCATTGCCCAAAGCCCTTGAGCGCATCCAACAAGCCGAAAGCGGCGTAGTCATCCTCCTGCACCGTACCGAAGACGGCGCCACCCTGCTCGACCGCACCCTGCCCAAAGGCGCAAACCAAGCCTACAAATGGGACAGCAAAAGCTACGGCATAGGCGCACAAATCCTCGCGGGCCTCAACGTCAAAAAACTACGCGTCCTCGGCCAGCCGTCATCCTTCACCGGCCTCACCGGCTTCGGCTTAGAAGTCGTCGGCTTTGAAGAAGCTGAAAAATAATCTTGCTTAATTGATTCTCAAAGCAAATGAAACAAAAGGCCGTCTGAAAATTTTCAGACGGCCTTTTTATCTCTCTATTTATCTGAATATTATCCAAATAAAATTATGATAAAAACAACTACTTATTAAATTATTTCAATAATGATAAGAATAATCAATTATGATATAAATATTAATAATATTTAAAAATTTTATATTTTTTATATAAAAGAGTATTTTAACCTATTATATTAAGTTCTTAACAAAGAGAAACTATGTCTGCTTTTACTCCCAAACCCAAAATAATCATTCTCAGCCTTGCCAGCGCATTCAGTACATTAACCGTTGCCAATACCATCGAAACCTCAGCTCGACCAGAACAATACCAGGAATTGGATACCGTTGTTGTCAGTGGCAAACGTACCAACGACCAAAAAGGCGCGGACGACGTGTATTACAAAAACGTCTCCAACGCCTACGTCGGCAAAGAATACCTCGAACGCTACCGCGTCCAATCCGCCGGCGACGTGCTCAAAGGCCTAAACGGCGTGTACAACATGAACACCCGCACCGCAGGTGGCGCGATTACACCCAATATACGCGGCATCACCGGCAAGGGCCGCATCCCCGTAACGCTGGACGGCACGGAGCAAACGGTCGATGTCTGGCTCAACAACTACGGCGTGGGAGACCGCAACTACCTTGACCCCGCCCTGTTCCGCAGCATCGCAGTTGAAAAAAGCCCCGCCCTAACGCGCGGCGTAAAATCAGGCGTCGGCGGCGCGATGTCCATCCGCACCATCGAACCCGCCGACATCATCCCCGAAGGCAAAAACTGGGGAATCGAAGTCAAAACCGAGTTTTCCGGCAACACCGTGGCGCAGAAAAACGACTTGCGCCAATTCTTAGGCCGCGACTACCGCACCCTCTCGCCCATAGGCGCAACGGCGGACGGAGTATCGGGTATGCCCGATGTATTGACCGGCTATACCGGCAAACCTTCCCCCACCGCCCTGTTGTTGGACGAAGGCATAGCAGGTACGAAGTATGCGGGCGGCAAAAGCCACACCAACTTCAAAGACGATAGGCAGTTGATGTTGTCCGCCGCCTTCAAAACCGACATTACAGACGGCCTTGCTGCATACAGCCACCGCCAAAAAGGCAACTACTACGCGGGCAAACGCGGCTATCAGAGCTACCTCAACAACCCCATTTACGGTGCAGATGCCTGTTACGATCAGTATCCCAACAAATCGCAACTGGAAAAAGACATACTCTGCAAATCGTCTTCCAGTCTAGTACCCAATATGGCCGTCCTGTTCCGGCCGGGCGAAGAAATCATGAACAGCCACACCGACACCAAAACCCTGCTGCTGAAAAACAACTGGTATCTGCCAAGCAACCAAAAAATCAGCCTGCAATATATGAACAACAAAATCGGCTTCGGCGAAATCAATCCCCTGATAACGGCATGGATACTCGGTTTCGCCGAACAATCCCTAGACGAACCCGCGCAGCAGGCACCGGGCATAGGCACGAAAATCGACAGCAAAACCTACAAAATCGGCTACGAATGGAAACCGCAAAACAACAAATGGATAGACCTTCAAGCCGATATGTGGCGGGTGAAGACCGACAGCAACCGCCATCAGAGCGGCGGCCCCGTCGTCGGCGTCATTACGCCCGACTATGAGTACGACCTTTGGTACTGGTGCAACATACGCAAACAGCCCTCGCCCAACCTGCGGGGGGAAAGCTGCGAAGACGCGATGGCGTCGAACACCTACGGCTCGGCGCGAACCCACGAAGAAGTGCTGCGCATGATAGAAGACACGCCCGACAAAATCGCCCGCAAGCTGGCAGAACACGATGAAAACAACCGTGCGATTACCGACCGCTGGATGGGGCATACGGGCGGCTACTACGCCATCACGCCCGCCGATAAAAATGTGATGACCGACCAGACCAACCAAATCGGCAAAATGATGAATCTGGCCGAACTGAAGCAAAAGCTGAATCAGGAACGCTACTACATCGAACATCCCGACCGCATCATCGTTCCCGGCGCGCGGCAGCGTACCGACGTCGTCCGCAACGGCTTCAACCTCAGCAACCGCTTCCGCCTTTCCGACAAACTCAGCCTCACCCTCGCCGCCGACTACCAGCGTGAAACACTGGAAGAACGCACCGATACCGCCGACAGCAATGATTTGATGAATACTTTCGGCGTACTGACCCGCATGGCGGCCTTGGGCGGCCCGCAGTCGGCGAAAAAGCACGAATGGGGCGCGAACCTGGTGTTTGACTGGAAACCGACTTCCCGCCTGAACATACAGGCGGGCGTGCGCTATCAGAACTTTAAAGGGCGCAATATCGAACTGGCGCGGCAGCGTGCCGCACGCAACCCCTGGTATCAGTACGGCCTGGGTTCGGACAGCTATGTTACCGGCCTGCTAATGCCGTATTACGAATTGGCGGATGAAGAAGACTTGCGCTTATTAGACGGTTTGCGGCGGACTTACAACCGCAATTTTTGGGATCAAATGGATAGACAAAGCGACGAGTATAAGCAGTTAAGCCGCCGCTTTGCCGAAAAGAACGGCTATGATTTCAATCAGGTCGAAGACGACGGCTCCGATGATGCTTTTTACCGTACCCGTATTTACGGCAAAGTGGATGGCAGCCTTACCATGAAAAGTGAAGCCGATAAAGATAAAGACGCACTTTATATCCTGCGCCGTAAGCAGATTATCCCGATGGTCGCGGGTAAATTCGATACCGATAAAATACAGATTACTCCGGAAATGTACCGTGAAATGGTAAACAACCCACAAGGCAAAATAGGCCGCTACCGCCGCTATATCCCGGGTTCGCCTGTCGGCAAATACGGTGATGATTTCCGTATTAGTGATAGGCTGGTTAATGAGTATACGGGCAGCTCCTATCCGTCTCCGGATCAAAGGGTAAGTCACGACTATAATAATACCGCGTGGATACCCCATCCATTCGGCGAAGCCGACCGCTGGCGCATGCCGCAGGAACAGCGCGCGCATTCCTGGGCGCCCATGCTGTCGGTCAGCTACGATCTTGCCGACAACCACCGCCTCTTCGCCCGCTATGCCCGCATGAGCCGCTTCCCCAGCCTCTATGAATTGACCGCTTCCACCGGCAGCGGCGGGCTGTACGGCAGCAAGACCGTGGCCGAATACAGCCTGAAGCCGGAAAAAAGCACCAACTGGGAAGTCGGCTACAATTTCAATTTCGCCCCGCATTTCGCCAAACTGCGCCAAGGCGACCTCCGCCTCACCTACTACAGCAATAAAATCAAAAACCAAATCGACACCTCGAATATGGACGGCGGCATGATCCAATACGACAAGGCAATCAGCAAGGGGGTGGAGCTGCAAAGCCGCCTCGACAGCGGCCGCTTCTTCGCCTCCTTCGGCGGCACTTACCGCTTGAAACATATGGTGTGCGACAAGAGTATCGCCTTCAAATTCGACTATTACTACCAACGCGTACCCGAATGCCTCGAAGGCGGCTTCGGCCTCAGCCGCTTCTTCCAATCCCTGCAGCCGAAATATTCGCTTACCCTCGATGTCGGCACGCGCTTCTTTAATGAAAAACTGGAATTGGGCATGCGCGCCATCCATCACAGCAAGGCGGAGCGGAAAAACTACGACAAGCTGATTGCCGACGGCGTGGGGCAGGTGTATGAGCGCAACGGCAAACCCTACGGCTGGCATGCCGCCACCCTTTTGGATGCCTATGCCCGCTACCGCATAGGGAAACATATAGACTTGAATTTCGGCGTGACCAACCTTGCCAACCGCTATTACCTAGACCCCATGTCCAGCACCCCCGTCCCCGGCCCGGGCAGGACGGTTACCTTCGGCATCAAGGGTAGGTTTTAGGGCTTGACCGCATCATATTGCAGCTGGCGGGCAGGAATCTGCCCGTCGGCTATAGTCTGTTACCGTTACTATAATATTTGTATTTCTTAGATGATAATGCAATGATATTAAAAATAAAATATTGACAAATGCAATCCGCACTTTATATTTGATAATGAGTTTTAATTAGATTTATATTTTTATTTATATTAATATGCGCCCTATCGGTAACACCCGATACACCTTGCCGCTCGAGACAAAACAGCGGTATCCATCATATCTTTTCTTTAAAAGGAAAAATCATGAAAGCATCGCAATTAACCCTCGCCGTCCTTCTGACCGCAGCCTTCGGCTCTGCTGCTCATGCGGCTAATGTGGAAGGTGGTTCAAGCAATCCAAACTTAATCGAACCCAAAACATCAGATTCCCTACCCTTCGGTGCAGGTGCGGCCGGTATCAAAGTCAGCACAGGCAACGGCCTGTCCAAATCCATCAACCTCCAAGCCGGCCCCGCGCAGCGCATCCGCAACAAATACGGCAATGCGCCCATCAACGGCGGTAATCAGAACGCCAATGTAAACGGCACGGCCAATCCGAAATATCTGCAACCCGGCGACATCAACCCGATTGCGGGCTGGTTCTCGAAAACCAAACTCGCCCAAGTGTGGTATGAAAAACGCGCCAACAACACCGAAGTGTTCAGCGTACGCCAAATGGCCGACCCCAAATTACCGATTGCGCCGAAATTCGGCGGCATGACCTTTGCCAAAGTGCCGACTGCGGCAACCAACGTCTTCTTCGGCGAATGGGCTCCGCGCAAAGGCAACAGCAATCAGATTACCAACAGCACGGATTTGAATATGAACGACGGCAACCGCACGGTTTGGTTTGTGGGTGAGAATCCGACCAAAAACACTATGGGCTTAGCTACCGCCACCTATAATGTTGTCGGTATCAACAAGCACACGCCGGGCAAAAACGATTTCTATACCGGTGAAATCAAAGCCACATTCGGTACGGGTGACAAAGGTTCTATGAGCGGCGCACTGAAACGCGCAGGCGATAAGGATTTGAGCTTTAATGGTGTTGAAATTAACAATGCTGACGGCTTGTTCAAAAGCGGTGCGGGTAATCATGAAAAAATCCAAGGCCAATTCTACGGCAAAGGCGCGGCAGCTATGGCGGGCTATGCCGAACGCGGCAACGGCAAAGGCGACGACGTAGCCTTCGGCGGCGCGAAAAAATAACCTTGCCCGCTTACGCGATTAGGGAATGCCGGTGTTTTCGGCGTTTGGCCGTCCGTTCCCGCAATCAGAAAAACCGCCGTTTTTTAACCGCAGCCGCAGTAGGCATAAATATACTGCGGCTGACCTGTTTCCGAAGTGCCGTGCAAACCTGCATTGCCTTGATGGATTTCTGCTTTTACTTCTTTCAGACGGCCTCCCCTCCCAAAGGACCCCATCCCATGACCCACCGCCTCTGCCTGCTTTTCCTGCCGCTCTGTACGGTCTGCCTTGCCGCCCCGTCCGACGATGCCGCAGATGAACGCCGCCGCCTGCTGGACGAGGGCAGCCGCCAAACGCAGCAATACCGCGAAAGTGGTTGGCTGGATACGGAGCAGGCACGCGGGGAAATAGAGGAAAACGACGGCTATATTTCGATAGGCGGCGAAATCTACCAAGTCGGCGATACGGCGGAAGAGCTGGAAAGCGCGATTTATCACTCCCTCAACGCGCGGCAGTGGCACAAGGTGCGGCAGTTCGCCGCCCGCTACGACAAACTGCCCCAGCACAAACCCGCGCTGATTCATTTGGCCGATGCGCTACAAAAACGGGACGAAGGGAATTTCCGCGCGGCAAGGAACAGTTTTCAGACGGCCTTGGAAGCCGAACCCGACAACCCCCGCCTTCTGCTCGAAGCGGGGCGGTTTTATGCCGAAGACAACCAAAACAAAGAGTCCGCCGCCGCGTTTGAGAAAGTTCTGAAAACGGATATTCCTGCTGAAACTCACCCCATCGTGGAAAACTACCTGTCCGAACTGGGCAAACGCCGCCGCTGGCACGGCCAAATCAGCCTCGGCTACGGCTACAATAGCAATGTAAACCAAGGCAACGGCATCAACCAATGCGTGTGGGAAATCTCAGGCATGTGCCTGATGGAGCGCACCCTGCCCGCGCCAACGGATTCGACCTTCTCATCCTATAGCGCGACCGCCGAAAAAACCGTCCCGCTCAAAGGGCATCACGGCGTACAGGTGCGCGGTGTGCTGTACGGCAACCGCTACACGGAAAAAGACAAAGATTCGGCGGCCATGCCGGATTACGGCTATCACAACGGTTCGCTTTACGCGGGATATGCCTATGCCGACGCACGCTCCTCATTTTCCCTGCTGCCCTATTTCGAATACGACTTCCGCAACCGCCACACCCACTACCGCGCATGGGGTGTGGATGCCGACTGGTCGCGCACACTCTCCCCGCGCTGGCGTGTCAATGCCCGTGCCGGAGCGAAAAAGACCGGATACGGCGGACAAAGCAAAGATTATTTTGCAGACTACAAACAATACGAACTGGGCGCGGGGGCGGAATTTTCCATCACGCCGAAAAGCGGTCTGTTCGCCAACTTTGATGCAACACGCAAAGCCTATCCCGAAAAATCTTCTTCCAGCAAGGAATATACAACACGGCTGGGAGCGTATAGTTTTTTTTCAAGCGGTACTTACCTCAACGCCATCCTGCTTCACCGCCGCAGTCTTTATGACGCGGCAAGTTTTGTCAGCGACAACAAACGGCGGCGCGACAATCAATACATAATGATAGCCGCTGTGGGCTTTCCGCAGTGGAACCTTAAAGGCGTGTACCCTGAGTTTCGTTTCAGACGCTCAATCTCCCATAGCAATACAGCACATTACCGCTACCGTCAGAGTGAATGGCTACTAAATTTTAAATATCGATTTTAAAATTGAGTCATTTAGAAATACGCTAAAACAGCGATACAACCATACTGTTTTACTCCTTTCTATATCATGCCGTCTGAAAAAAGCCGATACACCTTTCCGATGTATCGGCTTTCGCTATCTGCTCAACGCTTAATTCTTGCCGGGCAATTCTTTTTCGCTCAATGGTTCGATGTACCAAATATCGCGACAGTAGTCGGCGATGGAGCGGTCGGATGAGAAGAAGCCCATGTTGGCGATGTTGATCAAGGCTGATTTACGCCATGCGGATACGTTGCGGTAGTGTTCGTCCGCTTTGTATTGCGTGTCGATGTAGCTGCGGAAATCGGCCATCAGTTGATAGAAGTCGCCGTATGGTTGCAACACGTCGTTGTAGCGGTTTGGCTCTTCCGGAGAGAAAGTGCCTTGGCTGATTTGGTTGACGACGCGGCGTAGATCGCTGTCTCGCTCGATATAGCTCAACGGGTCGTAACCATTGCGGCGGATTTCTTCGACTTGCTCGACGGTGTTACCAAAGATATAGCAGTTGTCCGCGCCGACTTTTTCCAAAATCTCAACGTTCGCGCCGTCCAGTGTACCCATGCAGAGCGCGCCGTTAAGGGCGAATTTCATGTTGCTGGTACCGGATGCCTCGGTACCTGCCAGTGAGATTTGTTCGTGCAAATCAGCGGCTGGGATGATGATTTGGGCGAGGCTGACGCTGTAGTTCGGGATGAACACAACTTTAATCAAGTCGCGGATACGGGTGTCGTTGTTGATAACTTTGGCGACGTCATTAATCAGTCGGATGATTTTCTTCGCCATGTAATAAGCGGATGCGGCTTTACCGGCAAAGATGAACACGCGCGGCTGCCAATCGAAATCCGGGTTCTCCAGGATTTTGTTGTAGCGGTCGACGATGTGCATCACGTTCAATGCTTGACGTTTGTACTCGTGGATACGTTTGATTTGGATATCGAAAAGTGCATCGGTATTAACTTTGATGCCCAGCTCGGTTTCGATGTATTTGGCAAGGCGCTCTTTGGCGGCTTTTTTCACTTCGCCGAATTCTGCCTGTACGGAGGCATCGTCCACTTTGTCGTTGAGCTTGGTCAAGTTGTCCAAATGCAGACGCCAGTCTTCGTCGCCCAGATGTTTGTCCAAGAATTTGGTCAGGCCCGGGTTGGCGATGTTGATCCAGCGGCGCGGGGTTACGCCGTTGGTTACGTTGGTAAAGCGTTCTGGGAACACTTTGGCAAAGTCGGCGAAGATGGATGTGGTCATCAAATCGGAGTGGATTTTGGCCACGCCGTTGACTTTGTGCGAACCGATCACGGCAAGCCATGCCATGCGGACGCGACGGCCGTGGGTTTCGTCAATAATGGATACGCGGCGGACAAAGTCATCGTCGAAGTTGCCGATGGCGCGTAAGGCATTGAGGAAGTAGGCGTTGATCTCAAAGATGATGTCCAAGTGGCGCGGCAGCAGACGGCCCATCAGGTCAACCTGCCAAGTTTCCAAGGCTTCGCTCATCAATGTGTGGTTGGTGTAAGAGAAAATCTTACAGCACATATTCCAGGCTTCAGTCCATGCAATGCCCTCTTCGTCAATCAGGATACGCATCAATTCTGGAATAGCGAGCACCGGATGGGTGTCGTTCAAGTGAATGGCGACTTCGTCTGCCAAAGTGTGGATGCTTGGGAAACGGCATTTGTGGCGGGCGACAATGTCTTGAACGGAAGCGGAAACCAAGAAGTATTCTTGCTTCAGGCGCAATTCGCGGCCGGAGTCGGTAGAGTCGTTCGGATACAGGACGCGTGAGATGTTTTCGTCGCTGTTTTGTGCGCGAACGGCAGAGGCATAGTCGCCTCGGTTGAAGTCGGCAAGGTCGAACAGATTGCCTGCGTGTGCAGTCCACAAGCGCAATGGGTTGGCACATTCGCCGCCATAGCCAGGAATGATTTCATCGTATGCCCAGGCGGAAATTTCTTCGCTCGGCTGCCATTCTTTTTTGTCGCCCAAGTTCAACACGTGACCGCCGAAACGGACGGAATATTGTTTGTTCGGACGGGCAAATTGCCATGCCAAATCTTGGTCGAGCCACAAATCGGGTTTTTCAACTTGTTGGCCATCCACGATTTCTTGTTTGAACATACCGTATTGGTAACGGATACCGTAGCCCATGGCCGGAATGCGCAGGGTTGCCAAAGAGTCGAGGAAGCAGGCGGCCAGACGGCCCAAACCGCCGTTACCCAAACCCGGATCTTCTTCTTGTTCGCAGACATCGGCAAATTCTTTGCCCAGTTGCTTGAAGGCTTCTTCAAATTCGGCGTAAACGCCTTCGTTAATCAGCGCGTTGACAAACGAACGTCCGAGCAGGAATTCCATAGACAGGTAATAAACCATGCGTTTGCTGTTGTCGATGTGGGCACGGCGTGTTTTAAGGAAATCTTCCGCAATCAGGTCACGCGCGGCAAGCATGGCGGCGTTGAGCCATTGGTGTGAAGTTGCCTCCTTCGGATCTACGCCCAAGATGAAAATCAGCTTGTAAACGATGGATTTACGGATGGTTTCGGCGTCCGGTTTAGGCATTACATAATCGTAACCGGAGATGGGGAGTTTTTTCTTAGCCATGGAAGCCTTTCTCTAGCGTGAGGCACTGGACAACGCGCCTGATGGTTTTATTAAAAACAACGAAACTCGGTTTTCAGACGGCCTGACAACAGCAACAGGCCGTCTGAAAGGAATGGTGCGTAGATTTGTTACAAACCAAGGAGATTATAGCGGAAAGATTCAAAAAAAGGATATATTTTTCTTTATAAAACATTTAATTAACAATTAAACCATTCATCATCTTATTGGCATTTTCAATTTATACCACTAAGCTACAAATCAGAAAATACTGACAAAATATCAAAGAGTTAATCAACCAATAGTTTAATTCTCATTTAATTTGTTTTATGTAAAATCCAAATCCCCATATGCTCAACAACACATTTCCCAGCCTCTTCGTAATTAAATTTCTCAGATGGTACGCAAGAAATTTCCCAATTGCCTTGAGGCAGGTTAAATAACTGACGACTACGTTTGGCATTGACCAACAGCAGCCATTCATCGTCCAAAACAACCTGAATCGCCTTACTGCCCCTGTTGTGCCAACAATATTCGGTCATCGGGCTGCTATCGGCATTGAGCCATTGCACACGCTCTTTTTCCCACCAGCAATCATCTGTCAGCAGCTTGATTTGGCTGCGTACGCGTATTAGCGCTTGAGTGTAATTTTGTAACTCATGAGGCTCATTTTGCCAATCCAACCATGTAATCGGATTATCTTGGCAGTAGCTGTTGTTGTTGCCTTGCTGACTGTTGCCGAACTCATCGCCCGCCAAAAGCATGGGCGTACCGTTGGATAAAAACAAGGAGGCAAGCAGCGCTTTGGAGGTGTATTCGCGGTTGAGCAAAACCTCTTCATCATCGGTTTCGCCTTCTACGCCGTGGTTGTAGCTGATGTTTTCATTATGCCCGTCGCGGTTGTTTTCGCCGTTGGCTTCGTTGTGTTTTTCGTTATAGCTGACCAAATCGCGCAGAGTGAAGCCGTCGTGTGCAGTGATGAAGTTAATGCTGGCGGACGGGTGGCGGCCGCTGTGGTTGAAAATATCGGACGACCCGGCCAAGCGTTCGGCAAATGCGCCCAAATTGCCGCTTTCCCATGACCAAAACGCGCGCATGTCATCGCGGAAACGGCCGTTCCATTCGGCAAAAGGTTGCGGGAAATTGCCCAAGTGATAGCCGCCCTCGCCGATGTCCCATGCTTCGACAATCAGCTTCAAACCGGCCAACACAGGATCTTGATACAGGACTTGGAAAAAACGGCCGTACGATTGGAAATCGGGTTCACGTCCCAATACGGTTCCTAAATCGAAACGAAAGCCGTCGATATGAAACTCTTCAGCCCAATAGCGCAGGCTGTCTGCCGCCCAACGGGTAACGTCGCGCCGGACAATATTGAGCGTATTGCCGCAACCCGACCAGTTTTCATAATTGCCGTAAGGGGTGTGCCAATACCATAAGGTGTTGTCGATACCGCGCTGACACAGCATCGGGCCTTTGTCGTCCTGCTCGGCCGTGTGGTTGTACACAACATCTAAAATCACTTCCAAACCTGCCTGATGCAGGGCTTTGACCGCTTGTTTAAATTCTGCCGCCGCACGTTCGGGAATGTCGGCATAAGACGGCTCAACGGCAAAATGGGAATAAGTGTTGTAGCCCCAATAATTGCTCAAGCCCATCTGCTGAAGATGGTATTCATCCAGATGAAAATGAATCGGCAGCAGCTCGACCGTCGTTACCCCCAATTCTTGCAAATAGGCCAAAACCCGTTTATCGCACAAGGCTTTATAAGTGCCTGCATACTTCAAATCAGGGAATTGCTTGGTCAACCCTTTGACATGGGCTTCATAAATAACGGTTTTACCCCACGGTATTTCCGGACGGCAATCTTTGGCCCAATTAAATCGGCTGCGTCCGACCACGACGCTTTTGGGTGCAACGGTGGCATTGTCGCGTTCATCTTCCGGCCTGAACCATGCCATTTCTTCGGCGTTACGGTAGCTTGGTTTGCCGTCAATTTTTTTGGAATACGGGTCAATCAGCAATTTGTTGGGATTAAAACATGAGCCGTATTCTGCGTTTTCACGTCCATACACGCGAAAACCGTATCGCTGCCCCGCCTTAACGTCCGGCACAAATCCGTAAAATACCGAACCGCGCCGCGAAGGCATCTCCAAACGGGTTTCTTTATCCTTATCAAACAGACACAATTCGACCTTTTCGGCATTGATGGAAAACAAAGTAAAATTTGCACCCTTACTTGTCAGGGTCGTGCCCATAGGATAAGGCTTGCCTTCCTCGATATGCCATGATTTGGCAGACATAGAATGATTCCTTGGTATGTATTTGGTTTCGTGTCCAATATAAGGCCGTCTGAAAATCTTTCAGACGGCCTTGAGTCATATTGATATCACTATCTTTTAATTTTCAGCTGATTGGGCAGGCATAATGCCCACCCTCAAAGTTGATTTACGCTTCTTCTTTGACTGCCGCCTGATACAGGTACACGGTTGCCAACGGCGGTACGGTAACAGACAAGGAATTTGGTTTGCCATGCGACCAAACTTCTTCTGTCTCCACCGTTGCGCCGGCAGAAACGCCGCTACCTTTGTAATGCAGGTCGTCTGAATTGAGGATTTCGCGGTATTCGCCGGCAGAGTTCACGCCGAAACGGTAGCCTTCGCGTACTACTGGCGTGAAGTTGCTAATAACGATAACGCGGTTGCCTTCGCGGTCGCGTCGCTCGAAAACGAATACGGAATTGTCGCCGTCATCTGCAACCAGCCACTCAAAGCCTTCAGGCCATTGGTCTAATTGGTAAAGCGGCGCAGTGTCTTTATAGACATGGTTCAACTCGCGCACAAAGTCTTGCACGCCTTTGTGCCAGCCGCCCTCTTGCTCCAGCAGGAACCAATCCAGTCCTTCGTTGTAGTTCCACTCGCGACCTTGTGCAAACTCGCTGCCCATAAACAAAAGTTTTTTGCCGGGGAAGCCGTACATAAAGCCGTAGTAGGCGCGCAGGTTGGCAAATTGTTGCCAGCAGTCGCCGGGCATCCGTCCGAGCAGCGAGCGTTTGCCGTGCACGACTTCATCGTGTGAAAGTGGCAGGACGAAGTTTTCGCTGTACTGGTACATCATGCCGAAGGTCATTTTGTTGTGGTGATATTTGCGGTTGATGGGGTCTTCCATCATGTAACGCAAGGTATCGTTCATCCAGCCCATATTCCATTTGAAGCTGAAGTTCAAACCTTCTTGACGGGTTACATTGGCGAATGAAGTAGACTCTTCAGCAATTTCAGTCGCAGCCGGAACTTCCTCTTTCAACATGGTGTTGGTATCGCGCAGGAAAGCGATGGCTTCAAGGTTTTCATGGCCGCCGTATTGGTTCGGAATCCACTCGCCATCTTTGCGCGAATAGTTGCGGTAAATCATCGAAGCCACCGCGTCAACGCGGATACCGTCAAAGCCAAAACGTTCTATCCAATACAAAGCATTGCCTTGCAGGAAGTTTTTCACTTCGTTTCTGCCGAAGTTGTAAATCAAAGTGTTCCAGTCTTGATGATAGCCTTCGCGCGGATCGGCGTGTTCATACAGCGCGGTGCCGTCGAATTTGGCAAGCCCGTGGTCATCGGTTGGGAAGTGTCCGACCACCCAGTCGAGGATAACGCTGATACCCTCGTCGTGCGCGGCTTTAATCAGGGCGCGCAATTCTTCCGGAGAACCGAAACGGCTGGTCGGCGCATACAAACCGGTTGCCTGATAGCCCCATGAGCCGTCAAACGGATATTCGGAAACAGGCAGAAATTCAATATGGGTAAAGCCCATGTCTTTGACGTATGCGACCAATTCTTTGGCAAGCTCTTCGTAAGTCAGCCAAAAGTTGTTTTCCGGATTGCGTTTCCACGAACCCAAATGCACTTCATAAATGCTGATCGGCGCATCAATGGCGTTGGCACGGGCGCGGAAGGCCGGTTCTTCCACTTCGTCAGGCAAACCACGCACGATAGATGCCGTGGTCGGACGCAGTTCCGCACCGAAGGCATACGGGTCGGCTTTTTCGCGTACATTACCGTTGGCATCGCGGATTTCAAATTTGTATAGGGCATTGAGTTTGACAGCAGGGATGAAGATGTCCCAAATGCCGTTGTCACGGTGGAAACGCATCACATGGCGACGGCCGTCCCAGTTGTTGAACTCGCCGATGACGGAAACGCGTTGCGCATTTGGCGCCCATACGGCAAAGCGTACGCCCTTCACGCCGTCCAACTCGGCAAAATGCGCGCCTAAAGTCTCATAAGGACGCAGGTGTTTACCTTCGGCCAACAGCCAGGAATCCATGTCTTGCAACGCAGAACTGAAATGATAAGGGTCTTCTTCAATCACTGGCTCGGTGTCTTCGGTGTAACGGATACGTAAAGCGTAATCGGGCGCATCATCGGGCAAAACGGCCACAAAGAAACCGCGTTCATCAATTTTTTCAGACGGCACGATGAGTTCGCCGCTGCGGCGGTTCACGATATCCACGCTTACTGCGCCGGGAATCAAAACGCGCACTACTTCATCGCCCTCTGCAAGGCGGTGTCGTCCCAGATAAGCGAACACATCGCTATGGGTGGCAAGAAACAGGCTTTCGACCGTATCGCGCTCGATTTGGTCAAGTTCATGATAAGCCTTGATTTGGCTGTTTGTTTTCATGCGTACCTCGTCAATAATGGCAAGTTGGCCGCCCATGAGGCGGTGTTGTAGGAAATCTTCCAAAGAAACCGGCATTTTTTGCGCCCAGTTCGGATAGCCTTCGGTTACACCCGGGACATTCAGATTGTCGATGACGCCCAGTAGGTTTTCCAGTTGTACGGCGTAAAGCTTGCTGCGGCTCAATGCGCCGTATTTGTGCAAAGCCGCCAGCAAGGTTTCATCGGCTTTTGCCGGCATTTGTACGTCTGCACCCAGACAGCCGGTTTCTTTCAATTTGTCCAGCAAATCGGCTTTATCGTGTTCGCGCTCATCCAAGGCCGTCTGAAAAGCGGCTGCATCAGGCAAAGTACCGAGTTTGAACATCGTATCCAAATCTTTGCCTATCCAATAACCTGCCAAGGGTGCGACATCGTGGGTACTGATGACCGTAATCGCCTGCTCGGGGTATTCGTCAGGTAATTGAAAACCGTTCCAGCCCTTGCTGAAATACATCACTTTGTAGGAGAACACTTGATAGCGGTTGAGCAGATAACGCGCTTGATCGGGTACCGTCCCCAAATCCTCGCCGATAATGACGCAACGGTTGCGCTGGCTTTCCAATGCCAAAATGGCAAAAGTCACTTCGGCATCGTAATGCACATATGCGCCGAAATCTGCTGTTTTATCCTTTAAAACCCACCACAAACGACACAATGCCATCACATGGTCAATCCGCAACACGCCATACAGACGCATATTTTCGCGCAACAGATGGGCAAACTTTTCATAGCCCGTATGCTTCAACATCGACGGATTAAGCGGCGGCAAATCCCAATTCTGCCCTGTCGGCCCTAAAGGATCGGGCGGCGCACCGACCGATACGTCCATACAATAATCTTGGCGGTTTAACCAAGTATCCGCGCTACCTCGCGCCACGCCGACCGCTAAATCGCCGTAAATGCCGAGTTTGACACCGTATTCGGCAGCGGCTTGGTTAACTTCTTGCAATTGCTCCGCGCAAAGCCATTGCAGCCACATATAAAAACGGATTTCCCGCTCATGACTGCGCTCGAATTTTTCTACTGCTTCGCCATCAGGTTGATGAAATTCAGACGGCCATGACTGCCAACCCACTTGTCCAGGACGGCTGTAATACTGGTCCAAAGCCTCAAACAAACCGAAGCCCTGTAAGGCTTTGCCTTTTTCCATCACAAACGATTCAAATGCAGCACGCTCATTTTCCGCGGCTTCACAAGTATCTTGTTCAAATGCATTAAACGCCATTTGCAGCGCATCACGTTTGCATGCCCAAACCGCGGTATAAGTCACCGTTTCCGTGATACGCAAAGCAGCGATGCGCTGACGGATTTTCGGTTGCGCCAGCCAGTTTTTCAGTTGCTCGTTATAAGTAAACGCCCCGACTTTCTCTATATCCAAATAAATCGGATTGAGCCATTCGCGCGAAGAAGGGCTATACGGGCTGGCAAAGGCAGGCTTGCTGGTAAACAAGGCGTGCAAAGGGTTGATACCGACAAAATCCAGCTTTTTCTCTGCAGCATATTTCATCAGGTTCAGCAAATCGGTAAAGTCGCCTATGCCCCAGTTGCGCTCGGAACGCAGGCTGTACAAATGCATGGTCAAACCATTCATCCGTCCGCCATTGGCAAGCAGTTTGGGTTGATAAACCGATTCAGGCGCAACAATCAGGCGTACAAGGCGACATTTGCCGCCGGTCTCGGCCGACAAAGTGTAATAACCGCAAGCCAGTTGGGGCAGCTTAATCCAAAGCGTATCGTTGTCGCCCAGATACAAAGTCAAGGTCTGGCACTCATCCGCCTCATCAATCAATACGACCGCTTCCGCACCATGAAATTCAGACGGCATCTGTAAAGATTCTTCGCCATTTTCATGCGCAACCATCGTATTCAAATAAAGGCCATCTGAATCCGGTTTGCTTTTATCCAAAACAGCAACAATCGATTCCAAAACTTCCGTTTTGGTCACACGATAAGTGCCGTTGATGTCGTGATAACCTAAATCAATACCGGCCTGTACCGCCTGCTGCTCCAATGTTTCACTCATTGTATTCTGCCTGTTTTACCAATATCAGAATCTTAATACAGATTCTGCCGCACCGTGATATGTAATTCATTGTAGTATCAAACAAACCCCATATTTCCCCGCTTGATTTGACCTGAGCCAAAATTTCCTATTTATCTGTCTTGTAAAAACTTAAAGGCCGTCTGAAAAGGAAGGTTTCATTCCTTTTCAGACGGCCTTCATCATGCTTCAAGCCTGATTAGTGGTGGTGATGACCGTGCGGGCCATGTACGTGACCGTGGGCAATTTCTTCCTCAGTCGCATCGCGTACACCTTCAACGGTCGCTTTGAACAATACTTTCATACCGGCCAAAGGATGGTTGCCGTCTACTACGGCTTTACCGTCGGCAACATCGGTTACACGATAAATCAATACATCGCCTGTTTCCGGATCATCGGCTTCAAACATCATGCCGACTTCAACTTCAACAGGAAATACGCTTACATCTTCAATGCGCACCAACTCAGGATCTTGCTCGCCGAAAGCATCATCGGGCGACAAAGCCACTTCGACGGTATCGCCTACATTTTTGCCGTGCAACGCTTCTTCCACCAAAGGGAAAATACCGTCATAACCGCCATGCAAGTAAGCAATCGGCTCTTCGGTTTTGTCCAACAACTGGTTGTTTGCATCGTACATTTCATAATGCAGGGAAACTACGGAATTTTTAACAATAGACATCATGTCGTCCTTAATCAATATTTATAAAGTCAAGTTCAGGCTATTCTATCACAGCTGTAACTAAACAATCGGTTTACCTTAAACAAATACTTTTAGCAAACACAACAAAACCGAAAAAGTCCATATAAAAAACAAAATCGAATGATTCCAATCCATAAAAGTTGCTTTTTCACAACACAAAGTTGCTAAATTACAAAAATTTCCCTAAACGCAAAAACATTCCAAACCCTTAAAACCTATAACAAATAAAAATACACAACTCATTGAATACAATGTATTTTTAAAATCTTCATTAATAATGAATATTTTTAGATGATTTTTCGCGCGCCAATATGATTTACATTATTTTCACTATTTTCGTATTGATTTTAGCCGGCAAACGGTTACGCAACGTTGCATTGACCTATCCCGTGGGGCATAATATTGAAAAATTCAGCAATGAATTTCTACTGTATAGGCCGTCTGACGGCTATTTTTAGTTTAAATCGATTTAAAAAAGGTTCTTAAAAATGAAAAAATCTCTGTTCGCTGCTGCTTTGTTGTCTTTAGCTTTGGCCGCTTGTGGCGGTGCTGATAAAGCTGCTGAAACTGCTGCTTCTGCCGCTTCTGCTGCTTCCGAAGCCGCTGCATCTGCTACTGAAGCTGCTGCATCTGCTACTGAAGCTGCCGCTTCTGCTGCTACCGAAGCTACTGAAGCTGCTGCATCTGCTACTGAAGCCGCTGCTTCTGCTGCTTCTGAAGCTGCTAAATAATATTCTTTTGAATATAAGAAAAGCAGGATACCATTGCGTATCCTGCTTTTTTACATTCCTCACACTCCCCTTCCCGACTTTTCCGCCTGACTGCCATGCACCTTCACGACCGTTTTGCAACGTTTCTTTCCGCCTCTGAAATCATCGAAGCCACTCCGGCCTTGTTAAACGACCAACGCCGCCGTTTTGTTTCTTCGCCGGATATTGTCTTACAGCCGAACTCTGTCGAAAGCGTGCAGAAAATCATGCGTTTCTGTTTTGAAAACCGCATCCGCGTCACCCCGCAAGGTGGCAATACCGGATTATGCGGCGCAACGGTAACCGCAGAAGGCGTACTGCTCAACCTCTCCAAGCTCAACCGCATCCGCGATATCAACCTTGCCGACAACAGCATGACGGTTGAGGCCGGCGTGATTTTACAAAATGCCCAAAAAGCGGCAGACAAAGCAGGACGACTGTTTCCGCTCAGCCTTGCCAGCGAAGGCTCTTGCCAAATCGGCGGCAATATCGCCTGTAATGCCGGCGGTTTGAATGTCTTGCGTTACGGCAGCATGCGTGATTTGGTATTGGGTTTGGAAGTCGTTTTACCCAACGGCGAACTGATTTCCCACCTTCAGCCCCTGCACAAAAACACAACCGGCTACGACTTGCGCCATCTTTTTATCGGCAGCGAAGGAACATTGGGCATCATTACCGCCGCCACACTCAAACTCTTTGCCCGGCCCAAAACCAAAGCGACCGCATGGGTAGGCCTAGATGATATTGAATCTGCCGTCTCGCTTTTGACCGCTGTGCAAGGCCATTTTGCCGAACGTTTGACCAGCTTCGAGCTGATCAGCCGCTTTGCCCTTGATTTATCTTCGGAATTCAGCCAACTCAAAAAGCCTGCCGATGCGGAATGGCATATTTTGATTGAACTTGCCGACTCTGTTCCCGACGCAGGTTTGGATGAAAAGCTTGCCGAATTTCTCTATCAAAACGGATGGGAAAACAGCATCTTGGCGCAATCCGAGCAAGAGCGCTCCGATTTATGGACCTTGCGTGAAAATATTTCCGCCTCCCAACGCAAACTCGGCACCAGCATCAAACACGACATCGCCGTCCCTATCGCCCAAGTAGCCGCTTTTGTCCGCCAATGCGCGCCTGCCTTGGAAACCCGTTTCCCCGGCATACAAATTGTCTGTTTCGGACATTTAGGCGACGGCAGCCTGCATTACAATACATTCCTACCCAACGTATTGAGCAACGAAGCCTACCAATACGAAGATGCCGTCAATACCATTGTTTATGAAAACATCCTTGCCTGCCACGGCACGATTGCTGCCGAACACGGCGTAGGCATCATCAAAAAACATTGGCTGCCCCGAGTGCGCACACAAGCCGAACTTGCTCTGATGCATGCCATCAAAAATCAGCTTGACCCTTATGGCATCATGAATCCGGGCAAACTCCTGCCTTCTTTGGATTAACCAATACAAAAAGGCCGTCTGAAACATTTCAGACGGCCTTTCATCTTATCCAAACTATTTCAATGCCGTTTTCCAGTCCAATCCGCCCAAAGACGGTACCTGTATTACTTCATTGGTATCCAAATTGACCGCTGTCAGCTCTCCGCCCCACAACGCGCCGGTATCCAAAGCAATTACTTGGTCTGTATTAACGTAGCCCAACGACGACCAATGCCCGAACACGGTAATATAATCCAAATTCTGCCTATCAGGTGCTTTAAACCAAGGGCGCAGGTAAAGCGGCATTTTCTTCAAAGTGGATTTATATTCGTAATCCAATTCGCCTTTGTACGTCAGCGCACGCATACGGGTAAAGACATTAACAATCATCCGTAGGCGCTCGTAGCCGGTCAAATCATCCGTCCACGCAGTCGGCTTGTTGCCGTACATTTTGCCAAAAAATTTCCTGTACTTTTTACCTTGCAATTCATCCTCGGCTTCACGGGCAAGGCTTTCGGCTTTATCAACCGACCATTGTGGCAAAATACCGGCATGCACCATCACATGCCTGTTACCGCGCACCAAAAGCGGTTGATGACGCAGCCAGTCCAATAAGGATTGACTCTCGGGATGGGACAAAATCGGCTCAACCGTATCGCTGCGCTTGAGCGTTCCTTCACCGCAACCGACGGCCAAAAGATGCAAATCATGATTACCCAAAACCATTTGCACACTACTGTCGTGCTCTTTAGCAAATTTCAAGGTTTCCAATGACTTCGGGCCGCGATTGACAATATCGCCGACCAGCCAAAGGGTGTCCGTACCATGATTAAAGCCGATTTTGGCAAGCAGCAAAGTCAGTTCGTCAAAGCAGCCTTGAATGTCTCCAATTGCGTAATGTGCCATTATTATTGTTTTCCGTTGTTATTATTTTCAGACGGCCTCAAGCCCAGCCCAGGCCGTCTGAAACATCAATTATGCATTTAAAACCAATACTGCTTCCGCCTCAACCTGAACGCCTTTAGGCAGGCTGGCCACACCAACCGCCGCGCGCGCAGGGAAAGGTTGTTCGATAAATTCAGCCATCACTTCATTAAACACGGCAAAGTTGGCTAAATCGGTCAAATAAGCATTGAGTTTGACGATATCGTTCAAAGAACCGCCGGCCGCTTCGGCTACGGCTTGCAGGTTTTTAAATACTTGCACTGCTTCGGCACGGAAATCACCATTACCAACCACAGTCATCGTGGCCGGATCCAAAGGAATCTGGCCGCTCATATAAACCGTATCGCCTGCGCGGACTGCTTGGCTGTATGCGCCAATTGCGGCAGGGGCTTTGTCGGTATGGATAATGGTTTTAGACATGATATTCTCCTCAAGTAGAAATGTCAGAAACAGGTGGAAGCTTCGAATTTTACTTTCAACAGAAATACGTTTCAATAAAAGCATTCAATTAATGCGTTTAGCCCGTCTTGTTCTTCCTCGATTTTAAACCTACAATCCCACACATTATTCATTTCAAAGCCGAAATTATTATGTTTTTTGTCTTATCCCCAGCCAAAAACCTCAACGAAAAAGACCCCTCCCCCGTCAGCAGCTTTACCCAGCCCGACCTTCTGCCCGAAGCAGAAATCCTGATGCAGGAATTGCGCAAACTTGCCCCTCAACAAATCGCCGAGCTGATGCACGTTTCCGACAAAATCGCCCTGCTCAACGCCGAACGCAATGCCGTATGGCACACGCCGTTTACACCTGAAAACGCCAAGCAGGCCGTATTTATGTTCAACGGCGACGTCTATGAAGGCATTGCCGCCGATACGCTCAAACCGGAGCAAATCGACTACCTGCAACAACACGTCCGCCTGCTCTCCGGCCTATACGGCGTACTGCGCCCGCTCGACTTGATGCAGCCCTACCGCTTGGAAATGGGCACGGCCTTTGCCAACTCGCGCGGTAAAAACCTCTACGAATTTTGGGGCGATAAAATTACCGATCTGCTCAACCAAACACTGAAGCAGGCCGGCAGCGACGTTTTAATCAACCTCGCCTCACAAGAATATTTCAAATCCGTCAACACCAAAAAACTCAACGCACGCCTGATTACGCCGATTTTTAAAGACGAGAAAAACGGCAAATACAAAATCATCAGCTTCTACGCCAAGCGTGCACGCGGTTTGATGGTGCGCTACGCGGCAGAACACGGCATTACCGAGCCTGAAATGCTCAAAAATTTCGACTACGAGGGCTATTCATTCAATGAGGCAGCTTCAAACGAAGCCGAATGGGTATTCATGCGTGAAGAACAATCCAAATAAAAACAAAATACTAGATATTTTCCCTAAAATACTACTTGGCAAAGGCCGTAAGTTCCATTAATATTACGACTTCAAGAACGGAAGCGTGGCAGAGCGGTTTAATGCAACGGTCTTGAAAACCGTCGAGGGTTGATAGCCCTCCGTGAGTTCGAATCTCACCGCTTCCGCCATTCTTGATATTTTTTTATCTAATGAAAAATGAAATGAGAGACTTGATGATTCAAGTCTTTTTTTATTTTCAAATCCAAAGAATCCCGTAAAGACCGTCTGAAACTTTCTATAACTCAGTTTCAGACGGCCTAATACCTTTAAAATTCCCCCAAATCCCTAAAGTCCTACCCAGACATTTAGAGACTTGGGGGACTTTTGCGAAGGTCTCCGCTTTTCTAATCTTTGCCGTCAATGGCATCAGCCTACCCATCACCAATGCGGAATTTTCTCTCAACCATGCTGGGCTTTTCCTATGCCGACGCAATTGTGCATTTTGCTTCAGGTCTGTGTGCCGCCGTATCGTTTGCGATAGGGTTTGCTGCATATTTCGAGATATTACCACAGAGTACCGCCGTTGCTTTTATCTTGGAGAAGGTCGCGGTAAACGGTATTGTGATGGGGTGTCATTCGATGATGGTGTGGTGGCAGGACAGGTCTTGAATGTGGTATCGTTCTTCTTGGGTCAGTTGCGTGTCGCTCAGGGTAATCTTTCTTGTAGGAAAGGCTGTATGCTGCTGCATACCGAACTTTTCCGTTATGGAAAGTTTGCCCTTCAAATCCGAATCTGCTGGCCTCTATTTATCATTATTTAATCGCTACAAGGATATTTAAATGAAACGGGAAACCATTGCCCTGCATGCAGGCTATCAATCCGAACCGACTACCAAATCCGCTGCCGTCCCCATTTACCAAACCACTTCATACACTTTCGACAACACGCAACACGGCGCAGACTTGTTCAACCTTGATGTAGCGGGCAATATCTACACCCGTATCATGAATCCGACCACTGCCGTTTTGGAAGAACGCGTTGCCCGTTTAGAAGGCGGTATCGCCGCATTGGCTGTCGCCAGCGGTATGGCTGCAATTACCTATGCCGTTCAAACCTTGGTTGAAGCAGGCGACAACATCATCGCAACCAAAACGCTCTACGGCGGCACTTACAATTTCTTTGCCCACAGCCTGCTGCGCCAAGGCATTGAAGTACGCTTTATCGATCCGGCCAAACCCGAAGAAATCGCCGCCAATACCGACAGCCGTACCAAACTGGTGTATTGCGAATCTATCGGCAATCCCGCCATCAATGTCGTTGATATTCCAGCATTCGCCCAAGCCGCGCACGCTCAAGGGCTGCCACTGATGGTGGACAACACAGTCGCTACGCCCACATTGTTCCGCCCCATCGAGCATGGCGCCGACATCGTTATCCAATCCCTGACCAAATATATCGGTGGTCACGGTACAACGATTGGCGGTGCCATTATCGACGGCGGCAAATTCCAATGGGCAGGCAATCCGCGTTTTGAAAAAACCTTCAATCAGCCTGATCCGTCTTACCACGGCGTAAACTACTCCGAACATTTTGGTGCGGCCGCCTATATCGCCCGTGCCCGTGTCGTCCCATTGCGTAACACCGGTGCCGCCCTGTCTCCGCACAGCGCATTTTTACTGCTTCAAGGTTTGGAAACCCTCGCCCTGCGTATGGAACGTCATTGCGAAAACGCCCTAAAAGTAGCCGAATTCTTAAAGAAACATCCGCAGGTCGAATGGGTGAACTATCCTGCCCTGCCCGACAGTCCGTATAAAGCCTTGATTGACCGAGACTACGGCGGAAAAGCCTCAGGTTTGCTGAGTTTCGGTATTAAAGGCGGTCGTGAAGCTGGCGCGAAGTTCATTGACGCACTGCAACTCTTCCTGCGCTTGGTGAATATCGGCGATGCCAAATCGCTGGCTACCCATCCCGCTACAACGACTCACCGTCAGCTTGACGATGCAGAACTCGCCGCAGCAGGTGTCAGCCCCGACATGGTACGCCTGAGCGTGGGTATCGAGCATATCGACGATTTGCTTGCCGACTTGGCACAGGCATTGGATGCCGCACAGGCATTGGATGCCGCACAGGCATAGGCAACAGTAGCGCTAATTAAATGAAAAAAGCCTCCGCTTAAAAAGGCCGTCTGAAAATCTCTTTTCAGACGGCCTTTTCCTTTTCTACAAATCAAACGCGGCGTTAATCAAACGTTTGGTGTAGTCGTTTTGCGGATGGTGGAAAATTTGATCTGCGCTGCCGTACTCGACCATTTCGCCCTGCTTCATCACAATCACGTTGTCGCTGACGGCGCGCACGACAGACAAATCATGACTGATGAACATATAAGTCAGGCCATATTTCTTTTGCAAATCGCGCAAAAGTTCGACCACTTTGGATTGTACGGAACGGTCAAGTGCAGAAGTCGGCTCGTCCAAAAGGATGAATTTCGGGCGCAGGATAACGGCGCGTGCAATGGCGATACGCTGACGCTGGCCGCCGGAAAATTCGTGCGGATAACGGTTGAGCGCGTCAAGCGGCAGGGACACTTCCTTCATGACTTCCAAAACGCGCTGGATGCGTTCTTTTTTGGTCATTTCAGGATGATGAACCGTCAAACCTTCGCCGATAATTTCGCCAACGGTCAGACGTGGGGAAAGCGAACCAAACGGGTCTTGGAACACAATTTGCCGTTGCGATTTCAGACGGCGTGCTTCTTCGGCGGTATAGTTTTTCAGGTCTTTGCCTTCAAAGGAAATATTGCCGGTATAAGGCAGCATCTGCATGACGGCTTTGCCTAGTGTGGATTTGCCGGAACCGGACTCGCCGACGACGCCCAATGTTTCGCCTTCTTTAATTTTGAGGCTGATGCCTTTGACGGCGTCAAAAGTTTTGAGCGGTTTGCCGAAAAAGTTTTGCTTCAATACGAAAGAAACATGGACATTATCGGCTTCGATTAACACACCGGCGTTGTTTTCTTCCGGCTCTTTCATGCCTTTGGGAATGGCATTGATGAGTTCGGCGGTATATTCGTGTTTTGGATGGGCAAATACTTCTTTGATTTTGCCACGTTCGACAATTTCGCCGTTGCGCATGACGCAGACGGTTTTGGAATAGTGTTCCGCCAAACCCAAATCGTGGGTAATGAAGATAATCGCCATGCCCATTTGCTGTTGCAAGTCGTGGAGCAAATCGAGAATCTCGGCTTGAATGGTCACATCCAAAGCGGTGGTCGGCTCATCGGCAATCAGCAGGTCGGGTTCGTTAATGAGCGCCATGGCAATCATGATGCGTTGCAGCTGACCGCCGGAAAACTCGTGCGGATATTGCTTCATGCGGCGTTCGGCTTCTTTGATGCCAACCCGTTGCAGCAATGCCAATGCCTTCTGCCCTGCTTCTTTTTTGCCGAGCTTTTTATTGTGTACCCGCGCTGCTTCAATCAGCTGCGTACCGATACGCATAAACGGATTGAGGGAAGTCATCGGCTCTTGGAAAATCACGCTGATGCGGTTACCGCGCAAATCGCGCAGGGTTTTCTCATCGGCGTCCAAAATGGAAATGCCGTCAAACGTAATGCGCGAATCTTTGCTGTATCGGGCAAATTTTTCAGGCAGCAGGCGCATGATGGACATGGACGTTACCGACTTGCCCGAACCGGATTCGCCGACCAAAGCCAATGTTTCGCCCTCTGCCACTTTAAAGCTGACATTACGCACGGCGTGCACGGTTTTCTCATGCAGTTCGAAATTGATGTCCAGATTTTCTACAACCAGTAACTGTTTTGTCATTTTGATTATCCTTTTGGTTGTGGTTTAGCGGTCTTTCGGGTCAAGCGCATCGCGCAGGCCGTCGCCGATAAAGTTGAAACAGAACAAAGTGGTTACCAGGAAGAAACTCGGTACGAGCAGCTGCCATGGTGCGGCTTCCATCGAAATCGCGCCTTCTTGCAGCATCGAACCCCAACTGGTCATAGGCTCTTGCACACCCAAGCCCAAGAAGCTCAAGAAGGATTCAAACATAATCATGCCCGGTACCAACAATGAGGCATACACCATCACCACGCCCAAAACATTCGGAATAATGTGGCGCGTTACGATTTTACGTTTTGCCACGCCGCTCACACGCGCTGCTTCGACAAACTCTTTATGCTTCAAGCTCAAGGTTTGGCCGCGCACGATACGCGCCACATCCAACCAAGACACCAAACCCACGGCGGCAAAAATCAAAAGCAGGTTGCGGCCGAAGAATGTGGTCAGCAGAATCACGAAAAACATAAACGGAAACGCGTTCAAAATTTCCAAAAAGCGCATCATCAGCGAATCGAGCTTACCACCGATAAAGCCGGCAATCGCACCGTAAAGCGTACCGATGACAACGGCCACCAATGCGCCGGCCACACCGACCAGCAAGGAAATACGTCCGCCGGTTGCCGCGCGCGACAGCAAATCGCGGCCGAGCAAGTCCGTACCCAGATAGTGATGGGTAGAAAAAGACGGCGGAATCTGCATATTGTCCCAGTCGGTGAAGTCGTAGGTGTAGCGGACAATCCATGGCGCCACAATCACAAAAATGCTGATCAGCAACAGGATGATAATGCTATACACTGCCGCTTTATTCTGTTTAAAACGCCGCCATGCGTCGCTCCACAGGCTTTTGCCGTGTACTTGGGCGTATTCTGCTGCCTCTGCAAGGGCCTGAGTCTGCTTCTTTTTGAATAACATAATGTTCTCTCTCGCTTTTTCTTCTTTCTTCAGGCCGTCTGAACGTTTCAGACGGCCTTTGCGCAAATGGGATTAATAACGGATTTTCGGGTCAATAATGGCATACAGAATATCGAGGATGGCGTTGAACAAAATGGTCATGATGCCGACCAAAATCGTCAAACCCAAAATCATGCCGTAGTCGCGGTTGAGCGCGCCGTTGACAAACAATTGTCCGACACCGGGAATACCGAACACGTTTTCAATCACAATGGAGCCGGTGATGATGCCGACGAATGCCGGGCCTAAGAAAGAAACAATCGGTAGCATGGCTGGACGCAGCGCATGGCGCAGGATGATGCGGCTCATGGGCAGGCCTTTGGCGCGTGCCGTGCGGATAAAGGGGCTGTTCAATACTTCGATCATCGCGCCGCGCGTAATCCGCGCGATACTGGACACATAACCGATGGACAAAGTAACGACGGGCAAAATCAGGTTCATCAGTGCGCCATCGTTCCAACCGCCTGCAGGCAGCCATTGCAGTCTGACGGCAAACACCAGCACCAATACCGGCGCCATCACAAAGCTGGGAACAACAATGCCGGTCATCGCGCCGCTCATCAGCGAATAATCCAGCCAGCTGTTCTGTTTTAAGGCGGCGATGATGCCGATAAACATACCGAAGATGGCGGCAATCAAAAAGGCGTAGAAGCCAAGTTCTGCCGATACCGGCAGGGATTGGGCAAGCAACTCATTAACGCTGAAATCTTTATATTTGAACGACGGCCCCAAATCTCCCTGTGCCAACTGCTTGAGGTAGTGGAAATATTGGAGGTACATCGGATCATTGAGGTGGTATTTGGCTTCGATGTTGGCCATGACCGCAGGCGGCAGATTGCGTTCGCCTGTGAACGGGCTGCCTGGTGCGAGCCGCATCAGGAAAAACGATACGGTAATCAACACCAGCATGGTCGGGATGGAAGCACATATCCGTTTGATGATGAATTTCAACATAATCAGGCTGTCCTGTCTGAACATACCGGACTCGTGAAAACAAAGCTGACCTGAAGCGGAAATCGGATGAATGGCAGCAGGCGTCTGTAACGTCGCCGCGCCGGTTTCTCTCTCTATTCCGACCGGGTTATTGTTTTTATTCGGAGTCGGGTAAGGTTTTTTAGTTTTTAGATAATTGTTGTTATAAGGCCGTCTGAAATTTTGTATCCGCCGTTTCAGACGGCCTTTCAAGTTAACGCGCCAAAGGTTCGGTGCGTTCAATCAGCCATGCTTTGGCCGCGCCTTCTGTCAAAGGCTCGAGACGGCGGCGCACTTCGGCGTGATATTGGTTCAGCCATTCGATTTCGCTGCCGGTCATCAGTTTGGTATCGATCAGGCGCGTATCGATTGGGCAGAGGGTAACGGTTTCAAAATACAGGAATTTGCCGAACTCGGTTTCCTCTGGGTTTTCAACCGGACGATTGATTACCAGGCTTTCGATACGGATACCCCACTTGCCCGGACGGTAAAGACCCGGCTCGTTGGAAGTCAGCATGCCTGATTTCATCGCGTGATGCGGTTGCGGTACGGCGGCAACGGCAATGCTTTGTGGGCCTTCATGCACATTGAGGAAATAGCCCACGCCATGACCGGTACCGTGACCGTAATCACATTGCGCCTGCCAGAGCGATTTACGGCAGATGGCATCAATCATCGGGCCTTTGATGTTTTCAGGGAAAATGGTTTCCGCCAGAGAAATATGCGCTTTCAACACCAAAGTGTAATCGCGCATCATGGCCGCACTCGGATTGCCGACAGGCACCACGCGCGTGATGTCGGTCGTGCCGCCCCAGTATTGGCCGCCGGAGTCAATCAACAGCATACCGTCGCCTTTAATTTTGCTGTTATTTTCCGGTGTCGCGCTGTAATGAGGCAAGGCGGCATTGGCATTGTAGCCGGCGATGGTGTCGAAACTTGGCGAAATAAAGCCGGGACGTTGGCTGCGGTGTTTATAGAGCATGCCGTCGATGTCCAGTTCGCTCAATTCGCCACCGTCTGCCAAGATTTGTTCAAACTCGGCAAAGAAGCCGCACAATGCCGCGCCGTCTTCCGCCATGGTATTGCGGATATGGGCGATGTCGGCATCGGATTTAACCGATTTGAAGAATGTGCTTGGGTGGATGGCTTCAATCAAACGGACGTCTTCAGGCAGGCGGCGCAAAGTGCCGACGGCGGTTTTGTTCGGATCAATCAGCAATGCGCCGTTAACGCCTGCCAAATAGTCCGCCGCTTGCGCATAAGGCAACACTTCAAAACCTGCCGCTTTCAAGGCTTCGGCAGATTCGGCTTTCAGACGGCCTGCATCGGTAAACAATACGGCTTTGTCTTGGCTGATAAACAGATGGGACAAGAACACGGGGTTGAACGGCACATCATCGCCGCGCAGATTGGTAATCCAAGCGATGTCGTCCAAAGAAGAAACCAAATGTGCATCTGCGCCCTGCTCTTTCATGGCCGCACGGATACGGGCCAGTTTTTCGGCCGCAGTTTCGGAAACGTAGTCGGGATGGTGAACGTAGATTTCCGGAGTCGGCAATGCAGGACGGTCGTCCCACACTTCGTCCAACAAGGTTTCAGGATATTCGAGGCGGATGTTTTTGGCGGCAAGTGCCTGTTTCAAACCGCGCTCGCCGCTGAGTGCGAACATATCGGCAGGCGCTCCGACGACTGCACCCTCGGGCAGATTTTGTGCCAACCACTCGGTATAAGGCGCATCAACACCCATTTTTTGCAGCTCGATGCCGTTTGGTGCAAGCTGTTGGCCGGCCTGCTCCCAATAGCGGCTGTCCGTCCACACGCCTGCTTTATCGGCGGTTACCACCAAAGTGCCGGCCGAACCGGTAAAGCCGGAAAAATCGCGGCGCGCCTGCCAATGCTCGGGCAGATATTCGGAAAGGTGTGGATCGGCGGAAGGAATGACAAACGCGTCCACGCCATGTTTTTTCATGGCTTCGCGTAAAGCGGACAAACGTTGTTGTACAGATTTCATGTGTTATGTCTCCTGTTGTTTCAGACGGCCTCTGTCATCAAAGCCGTCTGAAAACTTGTGCTGTCTATAATCAATCTATTTTTTCGGTGCGAACGACCAGCTCTTGACCGTGTAGTTCCGCAAAGGATCTTTGTCGGAATAGCCGATAACATCGGGTTTGACCATACGCACTTCAACCTGATGATACAGCGGAATCAGTGCAGCGTCTTCTTGAAGCTGCTTCTCCGCATCGGCATAGAGCTGGCTGCGCGCTTCCTTGCTGACGCCATCTTTCAGCGTATTGTTCATAAATGTGTCAAACGCCGCGCTTTTGTAGCGGAATGCATTGTTTGAGTTGTTGGATTTCAAGATATTGAGCATGCCCGCCGGATCGTTAAAATCAGAACACCAGCCGCTGAACGAAACCTTGAAATTGCCTTGCGCGCGCGTATCCAAATAAGTTTTCCATTCCTCGTTGGACAAAGTCGGACGGATAAACGGAATGGCGGCTTTCCACACCGACTGCACAGCAGTAATTTGTTTTTTGGATGCTTCGCTGGTGCTGTACAAAATATCGAACTCAAGCGGATGATCATCGTTGTAGCCTGCTTCGTTCAACAGTTTGCGTGCGGTTTCGATGCGTTTTTCAGGCGTCCACTCTTTCCACTCAGGATAAACAGGAATCACGCCCTGCATTTGCGGCGGCGTCAATTGGAACGCAGGCGTATCGCCACGGCCGCCCACTTTGACGACGATGTCGCGGCGCGTCAGCATATTGAGCGCCTTGCGGACGCGCGGATCGTTAAACGGCGCTGCTTCGTGGTTCGGCTCCAAATACCAGCTACATAAAGAAGTCGTGCGTCTTACTTGGCCCGGAAACTCAATATCCGCCACTTTGACCTGATCACTGGGAATACCGTAGGTCACATCAATTTCATTGGCGCGATAACGGTTGTACTCACCACTGCCTGACAGAAAAACCGCCTTCGGAATGGCTACTTTGTCTTTATCGTAATAATTGGGATTGCGTTCCATATTAATGTGGCTGTTGACTTTCCAATCCGTTAACAGATAAGCGCCACTGGAAACATAATGACCGGGCTGCGTCCACTTATTGCCATATTTTTCAACAGTGGCGCGGTGAACCGGAAAAGTGAATTGCTGAATCAGCATATCAGGGAAATAAGGTACGGGCGCAATCAGCGTAAATTGCAGGGTCTTCGCGTCCAACGCCTTGACGCCCAATGTCTCAGGCTTGGCTTTGCCGTTTAATATATCTTCCGCATTTTCCACTTGGGCATCGACCAAATAGCTGCCGAAAGGTGCGCCGGTGGCCGGATCGGCAAGACGGCGGAAGCTGTACACGAAATCTTCGGCAGTAATCGGATCGCCATTACTCCATTTGGCATCACGCAGATGGAAGGTCCAAACACGCTCGCCCTCGCTCTCCCATTTTTCCGCCAAAGCAGGAATGGTTTTGCCTTCGGCATCCGTACCGACCAAACCATCCATCAACTGACGGATAATCGCACCGGCCGCCATATCACCGCTCATCTGAGGATCCAGCGTACCCGGCTCAACGCCGTTGCTGACCACCACGCGCTCATAATCGGTACGTTTAAACTCAGGAGCAGGCTTAACATCGCGGCTACACGCCGACAATGCGAATACGGCAGCCAATAATGCAGCCAACAGCGGATAGGTTTTTCCGGCCATATTTCATTCCTTCTTTTGGGTATTCTTCTTTTTCAGACGGCCTGATTATTCAAACTACACTTAAACTACAAATATTTGAGGTTTTTAAACCTAGTTAAATTCTCTATTTTCAGATATAAAAATAGTGTTTTAAACTACCTATACCATCGAAATAAAAGCAGCCATCTAAGATTGTTGGCAAATTAACACAAAAATACGTAACTGAAAACTATTTTTCAATTTATCCTACGATAAGTTACAAATGTATTGATTTTTTATAATTTGTCAAATAAGATTATCCGAATTCCCCGCCCCCAATTAAGAAAAAGACATAAAAGGAGAACAAAATGAACAAGTTATCTTGTTTTATTGCCACTACCCTCATCGGTTCTTCCATAAGCATCGCCCACGCCGAACCTAAAATGAGCGGTACCATCTACATCATGACCGAGGTCGAACACAACAATAAAACCGGCGTAACCAATACAACCATTTCCGATAAAAGTTCCAGTCTTTATCTCTCCGATGAAGTACGACTCAACAACGACTTATGGCTGAAATGGCAACTTGGCTCCTTTATTTACTTCGATTCCGACCGCTGGGGCGGCTGGGGTACTGCCGACTCATACGTCGCGCTCAACAGCTACAAAAACCTTGGCACCGTCAAAATGGGCTACATCAGTACCCCTATGAACAGCATTTATCTGAACCCGTTCGACACCAACAGCCCGATTTTGGAATTCGGCAAAATTTCCCGCTTCGGCCAACGCCGTGTTTCCATGGCTTATGAGTCGCCTTGGAAAAACGGTTTCCAATTCAAATTCAACGTTTCCCCCGGTTCCAATGCCGCGCGCAACAACAATGACTGGAATCCGGACAAAAAACGTGACGGCGACTGGGTCTTCGGCTGGGGTGTAGACTACTACCACCCCAACAATGGCTTTAACGCCCACTACGCTGCCGAATACGCACCCAACGACTCTCCAACCGAAACCAAAGACTTCCAAGCCCATGCATTCATGGCCGGATACAGCAAAGACAAAATCTCCGTCGATGCCGCGTTCCAATACGCCAAAAATACTTGCGACGGCTTCAGCTGCTGGGGCGTATGGAAAGATGCGGCAGGCAACGTAGCCGGTTCTTACGACAAAGAAATCAACAACACCAAAGAATTTATGGTGTCCGGCTCATACAAAGTAGGCAATTTCAAACCTCAAATCGGCTTTGCCTACGGTAAAAGCTCTATCGGCGAAGACTACAAACACGTCGCCGTCAGCACCGATTACAGCTTCTCCAAACGGACGACTGCCACACTCGGCGCCGGCTGGTTGAAAGAAAACGTCAATCCGAAATACGACGAAGATTTGCCGAAAAAATCTTCTTACGCAGTGGGCATGGTATTCAAACACCGCTATTAATGCCTGACAGATTAAAGGCCGTCTGAAACAATTTGTTCAGACGGCCTTTTCCACATCCTATAATTAAACTTGCAGCCTACCTTAAAAATCATTACATTGCCCACACTCAAGCAACAAAAACGTCATCATGAACGCCCACCGCACCCTCATCATCTCCGTTTTTATCGTCGCCAGCTGCGGCCTCGCTTATGAGCTCATCATCGCCGCGCTCGCAAGCTATCTTTTGGGCGACAGTATTTTGCAGTTTTCCTCCGTCATCGGGCTTTATCTGTTTTCAATGGGTATCGGTGCCCACCTGACCCAATACATCAAAGATAAAGACGTATTGCACCGCTTTATCGAAATTGAACTTCTGGTCGGCATCATCGGCGGTATTTCCGCGCTGGCATTATTTGTAGCCTTCGGTTTATCCGCCGCCCCGTTCCGCACCCTGCTCTACACTTTTGTACTGATTGTCGGCATGGTTGTCGGCATGGAAATTCCTTTGGTCATGCGCGTGTTAAACCAAAAAGGGGCGGAATTTAAAGAACTCGTTTCCAAAGTATTGACCTTCGACTACTTGGGCGCACTTGCCGTCTCGTTATTATTTCCGCTTCTACTCGCCCCCAAACTCGGCATGGCGCGTTCCGCCTTGTTGTTTGGCATCTTCAACGCCGCCGTCGCCTATCTGACCGCGCGCGTCTTCAAAGCCGAACTACCCCGTTACCGCGCCATCCGCCTGCGTGCGCTGATTGTTTTGTCCATCCTCGCCATCACCTTCGCCTACGCCGACCGTATTTCCTTTAAAGCCGAACAAAGCTATTTCGGCGATCCCGTTGTCTATCAAAGCCACTCGCCCTACCAACGGCTCGTCGTAACCCGCTGGAAAGACGACACCCGCCTCTACATCAACGGCAACCTGCAATTCTCCTCACGCGACGAAGCCCGTTACCATGAAGCACTCGTTCTGCCTGCCATGCAGATGGTTCCCAACGCCGAACGCGTCCTGATTCTCGGTGGCGGCGACGGATTGGCGGCACGCGAAGTCTTAAAATATCCGCAGGTCAAAAATGTTACTTTGGTCGATCTCGACCCCGACATGACCGCCACCTTTAAAACCTCAGCCACCTTAAGCGCACTCAATCAAGGCTCGCTGTCCCATCCCAAAATGCACGTCGTCAACGACGATGCCGCCAAATGGCTGGAAGGGTCGTCTGAAAAATTCGACGTTATCATCATCGACCTGCCCGACCCGTCCAATTTCTCGCTGGGCAAACTTTACTCCGTCCCCATGTACCGCCTCGTTGCCCGCCATCTTGAGCCTCAAGGCAAGATTGTTGTGCAATCGACTTCGCCTTATTTCGCCCCTAACGCCTACTGGTCGGTCGTTGCCACCCTCGAAGCGGCCAAGTTGAATACCGCACCCTATCATGTTTACGTCCCCTCATTTGGCGAATGGGGATTTGTGTTGGCAGGTTTCGACCAAAACTTCCCCATTCCGCAAAAATTCGACGTACCCACCCGCTATCTCAATGCCCAGACTGTCGCCGAAATGTTCCGTTTTCCGCCCGATATGGCAAGGCGCAAGGTGGAAGCAAATTATTTGAACAACCAAATTCTCGTCAGTTATTTTGAAAGCGATTGGAACAATGTGATGCGATAGAATATCTAAAGGCCGTCTGAAACATCTGTCTTCTTTTTATCCCCGTTCAGACGGCCTCATTACCCGTTTACCCTTTTTCACACAGCATTTGCTTGAAAAAATAAGGTTTATCTTTATCTAGATAGAACACAATCGACACTATCCGTTGAATGAAGGAACAAACACTTATGCAGTATTTTGGAATCGGTTTTTTGGTTTTAATCTTTTTGGAAATCATGTCCATCGTCTGGGTTGCCGACTGGATAGGTGGCGGCTGGACGCTGTTTGTGATGGCCGTCAGCTTTATCAGCGGTATCTTTATGCTGCGCCATACCGGCATCTCCGGCCTTTTGCTCGCAGGCGCAGCCGTCCGCAGCGGCCAAAACATTTCCCTCTATCAGATGCTGTGGCCGATTCGCTATACTGCCGCTGCGGTTTTCCTGCTCAGCCCAGGCTTTATTTCAACCGCCGTCGCCCTGCTCTTACTGATTCCGTTTAAAGGCAACGCGGCCGTTTCTTCTACGCAGTCTTTCCAAAGCCGTCAGACTTACAGCTCCGCCAAAGAGGATGAAGACATTATCGAAGGTGAATACACGGTTACGCGCACCAGCAAAGCCGACAAACCGCAAGACTATATCGAACACAAACCCGATTGACGACTTCCTTCATAACAGGCCGTCTGAATTAGGAATACCTCAAAAGTGTTTCATATTTCAGACGGCCTTAGTCATTTCCGGGCTTTTAAAATGTAAATATCGGTTTGTAATTCGGTTATTCCGCATAAATCATTTAAAATAAGTAGCTATTTTGATTCTAAAAACGACACGGTATCCAATGAACGTTCAACGTCTTTTCCCTCTCTCCCTCAGCTTGATTACCGCCGCTGTTTTATCGGCGTGCGCCACCCAAAACACACCGACTGCTTCGAAAACCGAAACCGTCGTTCAGCCTAAATCTACTTCTATTTCTTCACGCCGCGCCGACAGCGAATCCAAAGTCCTGTCCGATTACAGCCAATACCAAAGCGCCATCGATGCCGCCAAACGCGGCGACGATGCTTGGGTACAACAATTTTTATCCCAAGCCAGCGACAGCGCAATGGCTGAAAATGTCCGCAACGAATGGCTGAAAACCTTGGGCGCGCGCGGCCAATGGGATTTGTTCCGTCAAGAATTCAGCAAATTGAACGCCGCCGGCGTCGCACAAGAAGTGCAATGTTATGCCGATTTGAGCAGCGGCAATTACAGCAAAGCCGCCGAGCTGGTTCGCGTTACCGGCAAACTGCCTGCCGGCTGTACCCGCTTGGTTGAAAGCGCGGCAGCTTCAGGCCGTCTGAACGCCAACGATGCATGGCGTCGCGTACGCGGCTTATTGAGCAACAGCCAAACCACAGATGCACGCAACCTCGCCGCCGCATTGGGCAGCCCCTTTGAAGGTGGCGCGCAAGGCGCAACCGAATACAGCCTGTTGAGCGTAATCGGCAAAGATGCACGCAAATCCGCTTCTGCCGCCGCTACCCTGTCCGACATGGAATCAGGCCTCAGCCGCGAACAACGCAGCTTCGCATGGGGCGTATTGGGCCACTACCATGCACAAAGCCAAAATATGCCGACCGCTTTGAGCTACTACGGCCGCGTTTCCGACCGCAAACAACTGACCGACGAACAATTGGAATGGTACGCACGCGCCGCTTTGCGTCTGCAACGTTGGGACGAATTGGCAAGCGTAATTCAGCATATGCCTGAAAAACTGCAAAAAGACCCGACATGGCAATATTGGCTGGGCCGCAGCTTTTCCGCACAAGGCAAAAGCGGCCAAGCCAAAGAAATGTACGAAAAAGCCGCCGCTTCCGGCCGCAATTTCTACGCCGTAATGGCAGGTGAAGAACTGGGCCGCCGCATCAATACGCGCAACAACGTTTCCGATGCCGATGCCAGAGACGTCCGCCGCATGAGCGAAGACGGTGCCATCAAACGCGCATTGGTTCTGTTTAAAAACAGCCAAAGCAACGGCGATTCCAAAATGCGCCGTCAGGCACAGGCGGAATGGCGTTTTGCCACCCGCGACTTCAACGAAGACAACCTGCTGACTGCCGCACAAGTTGCTTTTGACAACCAGTTCTACGACATGGCAATCAACAGCGCAGACCGTACCGACCACAAACTCAACTACAAACTGCGCTACCTCTCTCCGTTTAAAGACCTAACCGTCCGCTATGCCGCACAGGCTGGTATTGACCCGGCATGGGTTTACGGTTTGATTCGCCAAGAAAGCCGCTTTGTCATGGGCGCACAATCCAGCGTCGGCGCACAAGGCCTGATGCAGGTCATGCCTGCGACCGCCCGCGAAATCGCCGGCAAAATCGGCATGAGCAGCAGCGAACTCTACACCATGGACGGCAACATCCGCATGGGTACTTGGTACATGGCAGATGCCAAACGCCGCCTGCAAAATAACGAAGTGATGGCCACCGCAGGCTACAATGCCGGCCCCGGCCGCGCCCGCAACTGGCAGGCTTCTTCGCCTTTGGAAGGCGCCATCTACGCCGAGACCATCCCATTCACCGAAACCCGCGACTACGTGAAAAAAGTCATGACCAACGCGACTTATTACGCGTCATTGTTCAATGAGCCGCAAACTTCGTTGAAACAACGTATGGGTACGGTTCCCGGCCGTTATTAATACCCGATAGGCCGTCTGAAAAGTGAGACAGAATCAAACGTTCAGACGGCCTGCAACCTTGACAGACTATCGGGTTTATAAGATAATCGCCCGATTGTTTCCGACCGAAAAGGTCACTTGCACGGCAAAAGCCGACTTGTTAGGAGGTGATGTTTACATCACGGCGCGTATCCCGCCCTGCCCTAGGCAAACCAGCGATACAACAACTCTCCCATTATGACAAACCGTCCTCTATTTCTTAAAACGGTTTGATTGAACAAAATTTAAAGGAAATAAAATGCCTGCTATTCGTGTTAAAGAGAATGAACCATTTGAAGTTGCCATGCGTCGTTTCAAACGTGCCGTAGAAAAAACCGGTCTGTTGACCGAACTGCGCGCCCGTGAAGCGTACGAAAAACCAACTACCGAGCGTAAACGCAAAAAAGCTGCTGCAGTCAAACGTCTGCAAAAACGTCTGCGCAGCCAACAACTGCCTCCTAAAATGTACTAATTACAGGCCTGCCCTGTGATAAACGACACACCGCAAGGGCAGCTTTGCGGTGTGTTTTGTTTTTCAGACGGCATCTTTTTATATAAAGTGAGAACATTATGAGCCTAAAAACACAATTAACCGAAGACATGAAAACCGCCATGCGTGCCAAAGACCACGTGTCTTTAAGCACCATCCGCCTGATTAATGCCGCCATCAAACAATTTGAAGTAGATGAGCGCACCGAAGCCGATGACGCCAAAGTCATCTCTATCCTGACCAAAATGGTGAAACAGCGCAAAGACAGCGCCAAAATCTATACCGAAGCCGGTCGTCAAGATTTGGCTGACAAAGAAAACGCGGAAATCGAAATCCTCAACCGCTACCTGCCGCAAATGATGTCCGCAGAAGAAATCAAGACTGTCGTTGATGCAGCCATTGCAGAAACCGGTGCATCAGGCATGGCAGATATGGGTAAAGTCATGGGTGTATTGAAAACCCGTCTGGCCGGCAAAGCTGACATGGGTGAAGTCAATAAGGTTTTGAAAGCCGCATTGACTGCTTAATCATCAATAATCAAAAAGGCCGTCTGAAATATTATTTTCAGACGGCCTTTCTTATTGTGCCAATCAAGCAGCAGTTACTTTGCTCTCATGACGCAACAAGGTAATCAAATCGCTGATACGTTTTTTCATGGAACGGCGATCGACGATTTGGTCGATTGCCCCCTTTTCCAACAAGAATTCTGCACGTTGGAAACCTTCCGGCAAGGTTTCACGTACAGTCTGCTCGATAACGCGCGGACCGGCAAAACCAATCAGCGCATTCGGTTCTGCCAAAACCACATCGCCCAAGAAGGCAAAGCTGGCAGATACGCCGCCCATGGTCGGGTCGGTCAATACGGAAATAAACGGCAGACGTTTTTCAGTCAGCAAATGCAAAGCCGCGCTGGTTTTCGTCATCTGCATCAAAGAGTTCAAACCTTCCTGCATACGCGCACCACCGGAAGCCGCCACGCAAATAAACGAACAATTATCTGCAACGGCACGACGTACACCCTGAACGAAACGCTCACCCACGACCGAACCCATAGAGCCGCCGATAAAACGGAATTCAAACGCAGCCACAACGACAGGCAGGCCGTTCATGGTGCCTTTCATAACAACCAATGCATCGTCTTCGCCGGTTGCTTTACGCGCAGCCGCGAGGCGGTCCGGATATTTTTTGCTGTCTTTGAATTTCAGCGGGTCGGTCGGTTTAATATTGGCTGCAATCTCTTCACGGCCTTCTTCATCCAAAAGCAGGTCCAAACGTTCGCGCGCAGAAAGCGGATTGTGATGATTACATTTCGGGCAGACTTCGCTGTTTTGTTTCAACTCGGTTGAATAAACCGTTGCTGAACAAGACGGACATTTATGCCACAGGCCTTCAGGGACGCTGGACGAACTGCTTCGGTTTTTAATTTTCGGAGGAAGAATTTTATCTAGCCAGCTCATGAATGACTCCTTGGAATTCAGAATTCAGACGGCCTGTTGAATGTAAGGCCGTCTGAAATAATGGAATAAAAAATATTAGCGAATCGCGTCTTTCAACTCTTTAACCAACACGCCTACCGCTTCGGCCTCGCTACCTGCGTGGCTTTCAATCTCTTTGACGATACGGCTGCCGACAATAACGGCATCCGCCACCGCGCCAATCTTACGCGCACTCTCCGCATTATTAATGCCGAAGCCGACACCGATCGGAATATCAATATATTTGCGCAAAAGTTCTATTTTACGCGAAACTTCTTCAGTATCCAAACTTGCCGCACCGGTTACACCTTTGAGCGATACATAATACACAAAGCCACCGGCTACTTTGGCAATCGTTTGAATACGCTCTTCAGTTGTTGTCGGCGCAATAAGGAAAATACAATCAATACCTTGCGCTTTCAACGACTCATGCAAAGGCGCAATGGTTTCTACCGGAGAATCCACGGTCAACACGCCATCTACGCCTGCCTCGGCAGCCACTTGCGCAAACGCCTGATAACCCATTTTATGTACCGGGTTCAAGTAACCCATTAACACAACCGGCGTTTTATCATTGGTTTGGCGGAACAAGCGTACTGTTTCCAATACATCGCGCAAAGAAACATGATTTGCCAACGCCCTTTCAGCCGCACGTTGAATAGTCGGGCCATCCGCCATAGGGTCAGAAAACGGCACACCCAGTTCCAAAATATCAGCACCATTAGCCACCAGGCTATGCATCAATGCCAAGGTTGTCTCAAGGCTGGGATCACCCACCGTAATATAAGGAATCAGTGCTTTTGCGCCATTGAGCGCTGAGAAAGTTTGTTGGATTCTGCTCATTTTCTGCTATCCATTTCATCGATTTGAATGTTGTCCGGCAGCCTGTTTATGCTGCCGTTACATTTGTTTTAAAAACCTCAGTCTGCCATGAAAAGGCGGCATCTATCCGCATTATCTAATGACTGTTTCTTCCTAATCGGCAAACAAGAGGCTAAGTATAACATTTACGGCTATTTCATAGAATCATTTGCAATCAAGATTCTGATATTTTGAAAGCAATATAAAACAATAAAGGCCGTCTGAAAATCATTCAAACAGCCTTTATTAGAATCAATTATGCAAATCTTTGTATGCCTTCGCACTTTTGATCAGAATTTCCCTATCGATTACAGCTCGACATGGTGATTTTGTTGCTCAGAACCAAGATGACGCTCCAAATCGGACAAAACCTGCATCAGACCATGACGGACTTCTTCTGCATTGGCGGCAGGATTGCCGTTTGCATCCAAAGCGCCACGGCTGAACGTATCGATATACGGTTCAAACGTATCTTTCAGTTTCAACAACTTAACTACATCTGAGCGCGTATATCGATCGCCACCGTATCCAATCACAACATTATTTTCATGCTGCCATTGGGCAAACTGAGCCGGACTGATTTGCACCAATTGGCACATTTCATCCAACGTAAAATAACGCTTGGCAGGAATAACCGGATTATTGTTGTTTGTCATAGTAATGCTCCACCATGCCTTTGAGTTTTTGGCTGGCATGGAAAGTCACCACACGGCGTGCGGTAATCGGCACTTCTTCGCCGGTTTTAGGGTTACGACCCGGGCGTTGAGGTTTGTCGCGCAATTGGAAATTGCCGAAACCGGAAATTTTAATTTCTTCACCACGCGCCAAAGTGCTGCGGATTTCTTCAAAAAAGAGCTCGACGATTTCTTTGGCATCATTCTTGGTGACGTTGCTGACTTTGTCGACCAAAATATCAGCCAATTCTGCTTTAGTTAGTGTCATGTGTTTACCTTCATTCAAACTGGTGCAATTATTACCAAAATTCTTTTAAAAATCAAGTCCTCACCAAAAAAACAAATATTATTGGCAATTTTTGGCAACAACTTTTATCCTAATTTTAAGCGCGAAGCTGTGCATCTTTTTCGGCTGCCGCTTTAATCATTTTCGCAACCAAAGGCTCGATGACTTCATCTGTCAGCGTGTTTTCCATATCCTGCAAAATGATTTTGACGGCAACGCTCTTCATGCCTTCAGGCACGCCTGTACCGCGGTAAACGTCAAAAACGCTGATTTCTTGAACCAGTTTGTTCGCCGCCGCTTTCAGGGCATTTAACAAATCATCATGCGTTACAGCTTCAGGCATTACAAATGCCAAATCTCGGCGTGCAGGCTGGAATTTGGATACGGTCTGATAACGGGTTTTCTCACGACCCAATACCGCATCCATATCGATTTCAAATACCAGCGGCGCTTGCGGCAAATCATATTTTTGCAGCCATTTCGGATGCAACTCGCCGACAAAACCAACTACTTTGCCGTCTGAAACAATATTGGCGGCACGTCCAGGATGCAATGCCGGATGTTCGGTCTTCACAAAGGATACTTCTTTGTTTTTCAAAAGGCTCTCAACATCGGCTTTCATATCGTAGAAATCTACGTTGCGTGTTTTCTCGCCCCATTGCTCAGGCAACACGGAGCCATACCACAAACCGCCGATACGTTCATTTTGAACAAATTGATCAGCCAAATCTTTGCGGAACACGCGGGCAATTTCAAATACGCGTACACGGTTTTGCTTACGGTTCAAATTGTTTTGCAAAACTTCCACCAAACCGCCGATAAGCGTAGAACGCATGACGGCATACTGCGCCGCCAACGGATTTTGCAGGCGGATAGGATGGGTATTGGCAGCAAAGTCTTGCTCCCATTGCTCATCCACAAACGCATAGCTGACCACTTCGCGGTAACCGCGTGCCGCCATTTCGTTATAAACTGCAAAACGCGGGCGTTTGGTTTCAGGCAAAGCCAACATTTTCAGACGGCCTGAAGTATAGTCGTCAGGAATATTTTCATAACCGTACACACGGCCGATTTCTTCAATCAAATCGGCTTCGATCTCGATATCAAAACGAAAGCTAGGAGAAGTGACACGGAAGCCTTCTGCAGTTTTCTCAGGCTGCAAACCCAAGTGTTGCAAGATAATTTCGACTTGCTCGGCAGGGATCTCAACGCCCAATACCGTTTTCAGACGGCCTAAACGCAATTCGACCTGTTTTGCCTCAGGCAATTTACCTTGTGCCTCAACCATTGCACCGGCTGCGCCACCGCAAATCTGCAACACCAATTCGGTAGCACGCTCAATGGCATCAGCTTGCAAGCGGTAATCCACACCGCGTTCAAAGCGGAAAGAAGAATCCGAACCAAAACCGTATTGACGGGATTTACCGGCAATAATCTCCGGGGCAAACCAAGCCGCTTCCAATACAATATTTTGCGTCTCATCAGAAACCGCACTTGCCTCGCCGCCCATCAGACCGGCCAAACTCAACACACCTTTTTCATCAGCGACCACCAATGTATTGTCAGCCAAAGTAACGGTCTTCTCGTTCAGGCACGCCAAAGTCTCGCCATTTTGAGCACGGCGGACAATCAAACTGCCCGACAGCTTATCAGCATCGAAAACATGCATAGGCTGACCGATTTCCAGCATGACATAGTTGCCGATGTCCACCAATGCAGAAATGCTGCGGATACCGCTGCGTTCCAAACGTTGTTTCATCCAATCTGGAGTAGGCGCTTTTGCATTGACATTTTCAATAACGCGACTGATAAAACGACCACAGTCGGCCGGTGCATCAATACGGACAGCCTGTTTTTTCTCGCTGCTGATAGAGGCCGTCTGAATTTCGACAGGCGTAAACGCACATTGAGTCAACGCAGAAACCTCACGCGCAATACCCTTAACGCTCAAGCAATCAGCGCGGTTGGGCGTAATTTTCAACGTAAACAGCGTATCGTCCAGATCTAAGTATTCGCGGATATTGGTACCGACGGGCGCATCTTCAGGCAGAATGTGCAGACCGTCCACACCATCATCAGGCAAACCCAGTTCATTGGTCGAGCACAGCATACCGTTTGATGGCACACCACGCATTTTAGTCGGCTTAATTTTAAAGTTGCCCGGCAAAACGGCACCCGGCAGCGAACACGGCACTTTAATGCCCGGCTTGACATTCGGCGCACCACAAACAATCTGAACCAATTCGCCCGTACCGGCATCAACTTGGGTAACGTTCAAACGGTCTGCATCAGGATGCTTTTCAACAGATTTTACTTCGGCAACAACCACGCCACTGAAAGCAGGGGCAGCAGTATCGATTTCTTCCACTTCCAAACCGGCCATGGTCAAAAGATGTTCCAGTTTATCGGCAGAAAGATAAGGATTGGCTTGGGTTCTCAGCCATGAGTAGGAGAATTGCATGGTTAATTTCTCTATATTTTTTAAGTTATTCAATAATACAATAACCTGGGTGCCCAAAACTGATTCTAGCTTCAGGTAAATTATTTTTTATTTTCTCAATCGATTGTTGGTAATAATCGGAATTGATTTCACAAGCTGTCAAATCAAACTGTGCAAGGCAGCATGCAATAGCAAGAGTTCCACTTCCTAAATGTGTATCTAAAATCTTATCACCCTGCTTTGCATACATTTTTAACAACCACTGATATAATTCGACTGGTTTTTGTGTTGGGTGAGTTTTATTACGATTTTTCCGAACACTAAAACGGAAAATTTTAGATGGCCTATCGAATGACGACCAAGCCATTTCTGCCATAGAAAAATTATTTAATGTCTCTGGTTGATTTTTATCCCAAATAATAAATCCTTTATTATATTCACTTCTTAACCATAACTCGCCAAAATAATTCCCACCCCAAATAATTTGATTTTTTGACACGCGAAATAATTCATTAAAGTAAGTTTGGTCTGGCTTAATATCCCATTGTGAGTATTCATTCATATTAAATTTATAATCACCACCACGTTTAGTTTTATTTAAAATCCCATAAGGAGGATCTACAATTGCCAAATCAAAATACTTGTCAGGATACCGAGACATTAAGATCATGTTATCTTCATTTGAAATAGTTATCATGTACTATACGCTTCCATTGTGGTGTTACTTGCAAACCGTTGCATAGTCAAATTGGAAATTTCTGAGCTAATATCTTTTCCAAGATTTTTAATAATAATTTCATCAAAATACCGATAATCAATCTCTGGAATACTGGAGCGATTAATCAAACAATTATATAAAAATTCAGCAAATGTATTGGCACGAATAATTACAATTGGGCAATTACGAATATCGGATAACACGGCAGGGACATAACGTGGTGTAACAACAATTGTGTAAATGGCCTTAATTTTATTTTTATGATCTTCCAATCTTCCTGAATTAATACCTGATAACTTATTTTTAGTTGATTTTGCCTCTACTGCAAATTTTCTCTTTTGCGTAATATATAAGCACTCTAAATCCGTATTACCTGGCCCACCAATTTTTTTAGCTTCTACGTTATAAAACATATTAAACCCCATTTCTAGAACATCTTCAAATAGATACGCCTCTGTTCCATTATTATTATCTGCATATTGTTCAATCAACCTAGGTAAATGTAATAATTCATATGCTGCTTCATCCTTAAGCTCACCAATCTCCTCCAATAACACTTTTGGGTAGAAGCTATAAATTTCCTTAATGACATCAATTTTCAAACGATCACTATCATTTAGATTTAATGGCATTTCTGAAAACGAATAAGCACTTTGCAATTTTTTCACAAATTCCTGAAGTTGCTTAGGAATCGAAAACTCACTTGATGTTACTTTACGATATGTTTCGGTCTTACCATGCTTTAGACGGCAAATAATTTTACCATCCGTTTTTTGTAAAACACCTGCATCAGTCAATGTTTTTGAGAAATAAGATTCCCACTCATGCGCTGCATTTACGTAAGCATGACTACGACTATTTTCCGCAGTTAATTGATGTTTAATTTTTACTTCCGCACATGTTCGTAATGCCAAAATGTCTTGTACTAATTTTTCATAGCTATTCTGATCAGCACGTTTCACAAACGAAATTAAATAGATATATTCATAAGAAAATAGTTTGCAATCCAATCTCTCATCAGATAACAACTTAAATATTAGTCTTATGGGATATAATTGAATCCTTTCATCAGTCTTAATGTACGGATGAGGAAATGGTATCGCCCACAACATAGTAAGAAAAATTTTTTGAATATATTCATTATTATCCAAGTGTTTCAAAAATAAATTACCCAATGGACTAAACAGGAATTTCTGTGTACCTTGCCCACATACATCACGATAACCAAACATATAGAATGATAATTCTTTTATTTTATGAGTAGTAGCATCCAATGATTTACCTGTATTTCGTCTATGGTATAAATCTAGTTTTTCCAATTTTTCAGATAACTTAGCTTTATCCTCTACAGATATAAAGGAATTTGTTTTCAAAATACCTGCAAATTTACATAAAATATGAAAATTCTGTAAATGTTTATCTATTACCCAGCGCGCAGTTGTCATATCTATTTCCCTATTCTCTCTACAATTTTTTTAATTAACAATGGAGGAATAGATTCACCAATACATTGCCGAATTAATAATTCTGATGTATCGTCGGGAATATTCCAATCAATAGGTAATGATGTTAAAAGCATTAACTCTAATGGTGTTAAAACTCTTGCATCTGAATATGTTCCATCAGGCATAGGCCGTCCAGGATGAACATTTAATTGTGAACTGATAGCGTCATTACGAATAGTAATAGTTGGGGCAGGAGCATCCCACTCCATACGGCGATAAGTTGTATTATAACTTTTAATTTTTTCACCATTTTTTTTCTTTGGATAATGTTCTATATTATCAAAAGCAGATCGTCCTGTTGGCGTATTTTTTAGCCATATAATGTGCTCCGGAGCATGTGTACGTGCAAAATGCCATTTCACATTAGACTTTTGTCCAGACTCAATACTAGGCAAAAAACTAATAGCATCACGAACAGAAATGGTTTTTGTAACTTTTTCCGGCATTCCCCAAATAGTTGAATGTTTATTCATACGAATAATAGCTCGTTTACGATGTTGTGCAACACCATAATCGGCAGAATCAAAAATATGAGTTTGAATATAATATTCGCAACCAAATAAATCTTGCAAAATTGCTTCTACTGTTTGTAATGTCCCCTTATAAGGTAACTTAATTTTTAAAAAAAATGGAACATTTTCAATTAAAACAAAAGTTGGGCGTTTTAATAAAATAAATTCGATTACTCTGAATATTAAATGATTACGTTTATCATTAGCCATCTCTTGAATGTTACGATTTTTCCCTGCAACACTCATGCCTTGACAAGGAGGAGAAGCAATTAAAAAATCTAATTGATTAGGCACGCTCTGTATTAAATTTTGAAACACTTCCTCATGAAGTATATCACCTATAATCATTTTACTTTCGGGATATAGAGCTTTATATAAATTAGCACGTTCTGGCACCAATTCATTTGCAGCTATAATCTTAATACCCGCATTATGCAAGTAGGTTTCTGCAATCCCTGCACTCGAAAATAAAGAAGCCCCTATCATCATAGAACCAAACCCAAATTAACTATATAATCTCTACAAAGCAATAAATTATGTCTCTTTAAACAAAATTAGGAATGTAATTTCACAACAAAATATCAAATGTTTTATATCTTACATTTGAATTTTCCTAAGCAGCCTGAAAACCAAGAGTAGGCTGCTTTTCCATATTCAGGCAGTCTGCACGATCATTTCGCAAACTGCTTCAAAAAGTTCAAATCATTATCGAAGAACAGGCGCAAGTCGTTCACGTTGTAACGCAGCATAGCGAAGCGGTCGAGACCAATACCAAAGGCGAAACCAGTATATTTTTCAGGGTCGATATTGACGTTTTTCAATACGTTAGGATGTACCATACCGCAACCGCCGACTTCCAACCATTTGCCGTTTTCACCCATGATGTCGATTTCGGCAGAAGGCTCGGTGAACGGGAAGAAAGACGGACGGAAACGTACTTGCAAGTCATCGCGTTCAAAGAAGCGACGGATAAAGTCAGTAAACACTGCTTTCAAATCGGCAAAAGTGACACCCTCTTCCACCCACAAACCTTCGGCCTGATGGAACATAGGCGAGTGAGTGGCATCACTGTCCACACGGTAAACGCGGCCGGGAGCAATAATGCGGATAGGCGGCTCTTTTTTGTCGAGCATATAGCGGATTTGAATAGGCGAAGTGTGTGTACGTAAAACGTCGCCGTTTTCAACGTAGAAGGTATCTTGCATTGCACGCGCAGGGTGATTTGCAGGAATATTCAAGGCTTGGAAATTGTGGAAATCGTCTTCAATTTCAGGGCCGTCCGCCACTTCGAAACCCATACCGTGAAACAGCTCAACCACACGTTGCAAAGTTAAAGTAACTGGATGCAAACCACCATGCTCTTGTGCACGGCCCGGCAAAGTAATATCCAAGGCTTCTGCTGCCAATTGGGCTTGCAGCTTGGCTTCATTCAGGGCATCGCGTTTGGCATTAAAGGCCGTCTGAAACTGATTTTTGCATTCGTTGATGTGCGCGCCTATGGTTTTACGCTCTTCAGGAGACATTTGACCCAAAGTTTTCAAAAGTCCGGTCAATTCGCCGGTTTTACCAAGATAGCGTGCTTTAATTTGTTCTAAGGCATTGAAGTCTTGCGCGGCTTCAATAGCGGCAATACCTTCTGTAACGATACGGTTTACATTTTCCATAGTAGTTTATCGTCTGTTTGTTGATGGCAGGCCGTCTGAAACAACAAAGCCGTCTGTTGGATTTGATTGCAAACCTGTTCAGACGGCCTTTTGTATTAGTGCGGCCAATCCGTTTGATAAGAGGGGCCTATTTTATCGCAAATCAGTATAAAAAAATAGAGTTTAAAGAAAGAAAATCAACTACATAGAGTTTCTTCCAAAAAAGAAAAAAGGAAGCATAAGCTTCCTTTTTAAATAATCTTATCGAATTAAGCAGCCAAAGCAGCTTTAGCTTTTTCAACCAATTGTGCAAATGCAGCTTTGTCGAATACAGCCAAATCAGCCAATACTTTGCGGTCGATTTCGATAGCAGCGCGTTTCAGGCCGTTCATGAATTTGCTGTAAGACAGACCATTTTCACGGGCACCTGCATTGATACGAACGATCCACAGTTGACGGAATTGACGTTTGCGTTGGCGACGGTCACGGTATGCGTATTGACCGGCTTTCATTACCGCTTGTTTGGCAACACGGTAAACGTTTTTACGACGACCGCGGTAGCCTTTGGCTAACGCGAAGACTTTTTGGTGACGAGCACGAGCGGTAACACCGCGTTTTACGCGTGGCATATTCTAAACTCCTTAAGCGTAGGGCAACATTTTAGCAACAGAAGCCAAATCGCGTGAATCCACCATAGCGGTGCCGCGCAATTGACGTTTAGTTTTAGTGGTTTTTTTGGTCAGGATGTGACTTTTGAACGCATGACCGCGTTTTACACCACCGTTACCCAGTACTTTAAAGCGTTTTTTCGCGCTAGACTTGGTTTTCATTTTAGGCATTGGAAAACTCCATTCGTTATTAGATAAGGTATAAGGGGGTTTTGAAATAAATTTCAAACTCTTGAAACCCAAAATACCACGGTTTTTGCCGCTAATTAAACCTTATTTCGAGCGGCAATCGAAATAAGCCTCGGATTATAGCTTTATTTTTTCTTAGGCGCAATCATCATCACCATTTGACGACCTTCCATTTTAGGGAAGGACTCGATTTGCGCTACTTCTGCCAAATCTTCTTTTACGCGCTCAAGCAGTTGGGCACCCAATTGTTGGTGGGCCATTTCACGACCGCGGAAACGCAATGTTACTTTGACTTTGTCACCATCGGCAAGGAAGCGGTTGATGTTGCGCATCTTGATTTGATAGTCGCCTTCATCTGTACCCGGACGGAATTTAATTTCCTTAATTTGTACCTGCTTTTGGTTTTTCTTGGCTTCGTCGCGCTTCTTGGCTTGTTGGTATTTGTATTTACCGTAATCCATCAGTTTGCATACAGGCGGTTTGGCAGTCGGGGAAATTTCTACCAAATCGACATCTTGCTCTTCGGCCATAGCCAGAGCTTCACGAACTGAAACGACACCAAGCTGATCGCCTGACTCACTGATTAATCGCACTTCTTTGGCGGTAATTTCACCATTGATTCGTGCTTCGCGTTCTTGAGCGATGATGAATACTCCTATAAAAATTAATGATTGACGAGGGCGTCAGTGATTTCTTGCTGCAATTGCGCAATAAAATCATCTACATTCAAAGAACCCAAGTCTTCTGCTTTGCGGCGTACCGCAACTTTGTTTTCTTGTTTCTCTTTATCACCGACAACGATTTGATAAGGGAAACGGTATTGGCTGTTGTCGCGGATTTTGTAACCGATTTTTTCGTTACGCAAATCCAATTCGACACGGAAGCCTGCAGCCTGCAATTTGGCAGCCACTTCGCGACAATAATCTGCTTGGTTTTCAGTGATATTCATAATCACCATTTGAACCGGCGCAAGCCACAATGGGAATGAACCTGCATGGTTTTCAATCAGAATACCGATGAAGCGCTCCAACGAACCCAAAATAGCACGGTGCAACATTACAGGACGCGCACGGTCGTTGTTTTCTGTTACATATTCGGCATTTAAACGTTCTGGCAATACGAAGTCCAATTGCAGGGTACCGCACTGCCAAGAGCGACCCAAGGCATCTTTAACATGGTACTCAATCTTAGGACCGTAGAATGCGCCTTCGCCAGGTAATTCTTCCCACTCTACGCCGCAAGCGGTCAATGCATCACGCAGGCCTTGTTCGGCTTTATCCCAAACTTCGTCAGAACCTGCACGTTGCTCAGGGCGGAGGGACAACTTCACGGCAACATCATGAAAGCCGAATTGTTTGTAAATGCGAACCAGCAATTCATTAAATGCACGTGCTTCATCAACGATTTGATCTTCGGTACAGAAGATATGCGCATCATCCTGTACAAAACCGCGAACACGCATCAGACCATGCAACGCACCGCTTGGTTCATTGCGGTGGCAAGAACCGAACTCAGCCAAACGCATTGGCAAATCGCGATATGAGCGCAAGCCGTTATTGAAAATTTGCACATGACCCGGACAGTTCATCGGTTTAACCGCGTATTCACGTTTTTCGGAACTGGTCACAAACATATTGTCTTTATAGTTTTCCCAGTGGCCGGATTTTTCCCAGAAGGTTTTATCCATAATCTGAGGCGTTTTCACTTCTTTATAACCGGCAGCATTCAGCTCTTTGCGCATATGCTGCTCAATCACTTGCCACAAAGCCCAGCCTTTAGGATGCCAGAACACCATACCCGGCGCTTCATCTTGCAGGTGGAACAAGTCCAATTGTTTACCCAGCTTACGGTGATCGCGTTTTTCCGCTTCCTCGATGCGCTGGATATAGGCTTTTAATTCGTCTTTACTTGCCCAGGCTGTACCGTAAATACGTTGCAACATTTCATTGTTGCTGTCGCCGCGCCAGTATGCACCTGCCAGTTTGGTCAGCTTGAAGTTTTTCAAGAAACGGGTATTGGGAACGTGAGGACCGCGGCACATATCGACGTATTCTTGATGATGATACATACCCATTGCTTCCACTTCAGGCATGTCTTCAATCAGACGCAATTTGTACTCTTCGCCGCGATCTTGGAAAATTTTGACGGTTTCTGCACGAGGCGTCATCACTTTAATAACGTCATAGTCTTGTGCAATCAACTCTTTCATGCGCGCTTCAATGGCTGCTACATCATCAGGCGTAAATGGTTTTTCAGTTGCGATATCATAATAGAACCCGTCTTCAATCACCGGGCCGATAACCATTTTGGCATCAGGGTAGAGCTGCTTGACCGCATGACCGACCAAGTGCGCGCAGGAGTGGCGGATAATTTCCACACCTTCTTTGTCTTTAGGCGTAATGATTTGAACGTGGGCATCTTCGGTAATCGGATCGCAAGCATCCACCAATTTACCGTTAACCTTGCCTGCTACCGTTGCCTTTGCCAAACCTGCACCGATAGACGCTGCAATTTGCGCCACGGTAACGGGTGATTCATATTGGCGGACCGAACCGTCCGGCAAGGTAATGTTCAACATCAGAAAGCTCCAAAACATTAAAAAATAACGGCATAAAGCCGTTATGGAAATTTGGTAGGCACAATTGGACTCGAACCAACGACCCCCACCATGTCAAGGTGGTGCTCTAACCAACTGAGCTATGTGCCTTCATCTAAGTCGCTTATTGTAACGAAGCGTGTTCCCTTTTGCAAGCATCTGTAAATACTTTTCAGACGGCCTGGATATTTTTGTTTGATTTATGCCTCATTTTTTATTTCTTCTATTATTCAGGCCATCTGAAGCATTGTTTTGACAAAGATAAAATCCAGCCGTCAACCAACGAAAAATCCTTTATAATCTGCCCTTTCATTTCGCACACACGCGAACGTCCAATCTATTATTATGCTCAAATTTACCTTACACAAAAAAGACGGTCATGCCCGACGCGGTACTTTGGAACTGAACCACGGCAAAATCGAAACGCCGGTATTTATGCCGGTCGGTACTTACGGCTCGGTCAAAGCGATGAACCCGCAAAACCTGCATGACATCAAAGCGCAAATCATCTTAGGCAACACTTACCATCTGTGGCTGCGCCCAGGCTTGGAAGTCATCGAACAATTCGGCGGCTTGCATGAATTCATTGGCTGGGACAAGCCGATTTTGACCGACTCGGGTGGTTTCCAAGTATTTTCGTTGTCCGATATGCGCAAGCTGACCGAAGAAGGCTGTACATTCCAAAGCCCGATCAACGGCGACAAACTGTTCCTCTCGCCCGAAGTGTCGATGAAAATCCAAACCGTGTTGAATTCCGATATCGTGATGCAGCTGGACGAGTGTACCCCTGGCGAAGCAACGCACAGCCAAGCGCAAAAATCGCTGCAAATGAGCCTGCGCTGGGCGGAACGCAGCAAAAAGGCTTTTGAAGACCTAAAAAACCCGAATGCGCTGTTTGGTATTGTCCAAGGCGCGATGTATGAAGATTTGCGCGAAGAATCGCTGAAAGGTTTGGAAGAACTCGACTTCCCCGGCTTGGCCATCGGCGGCTTGTCCGTTGGCGAACCTAAGCCCGAAATGTACCGTATGTTGCGCGCCGTCGGCCCTATCCTGCCGGAACACAAACCTCATTATTTGATGGGCGTCGGCACGCCTGAAGACTTGGTGTACGGCGTGGCACACGGCGTGGATATGTTCGACTGCGTCATGCCTACCCGCAATGCGCGTAACGGCTGGCTGTTTACCCGTTTTGGCGATTTGAAAATCAAAAATGCCAAACACAAACTCGACAAGCGTCCGATTGATGAAAGCTGCACCTGCTACGCATGCCAAAACTTCAGCCGCTCCTACCTGCACCACCTGCACCGAGTCGGCGAAATCTTGGGCGCACAGCTCAACACCATCCACAACCTGCACTTCTACCAAGTCATCATGGCCGAAATGCGCGAAGCCATCGAACAAGGCAAATTTGCCGATTGGCAGGCGCAATTCCATGAAAACCGCGCCCGCGGTGTGGATTAATCCTTTTAAAGGCCGTCTGAAACCAGGTTTTGATTCAAACTGCTTTTCAGACGGCCTCAATATTCATCATTAATAAAGCACAACCATGTCCCGTTTCCATACCGAACCGGCCCTAGCCTATACCGCACAAAACCGTACCGCCGTCCTGCTGCTCAACCTTGGCACGCCTGACGCGCCCACTGCTGCCGCAGTCAAGCCCTACTTGAAAGAATTTCTGTCTGATCAACGCGTTGTCGAACTGCCCAAGCTCCTATGGCAACCGATATTGCGCGGCTTGGTATTGACTTTTCGCCCGAAAAAAAGCGCGCATGCCTATGAAAAAGTTTGGTTTAAAGAAGGTTCGCCGCTTGAGGTTTACACGCGCCGCCAAGCAGAAGCCCTGGCCAAACATTTGCCCGATGTCATCGTCCGTCATGCAATGACTTACGGCAATCCAAGCGTTGCCGATGTTTTGGCGGAACTCAAAGCCCAAGGCGTGGGCAAATTGCTGGTCATCCCGCTCTATCCGCAATATGCCGGCTCTTCTACTGGCGCGGCTTTGGACAAAGTGTTTCAAGAGTTATTGCTGCAACGCAACCAAATGAGCGTCCGCACCGTCTCCCGTTATTACGACGATACCGCCTATATTCAAGCCATGAAGCAGCATATTGAAGCCTATTGGGCCCAAAACGGACGCGGTGAAAAACTGATGTTGAGCTTCCACGGCATTCCGCAAAAGCATCACGACGACGGCGACCCCTATCCTGACGAGTGCCACCATACTGCCAAACTGCTGGCGCAGGCATTGGGCTTGTCCGAACAAGAATATATCGTTTCTTTCCAAAGCCAGTTTGGCAAATCCCAATGGGTCAAGCCCAGCACGCAAGCCCTGTTTGATCAGCTGCCGAAACAAGGCACGACCAAACTCGACGTATTCTGCCCCGGCTTCCTGGCCGACTGCCTCGAAACCATGGAAGAAATCGCCATTATGGGACGCGAACAATTCCACGCCGCAGGAGGCAAAGAATACCGTTACATCCCCTGCCTCAACGATTCCGCCGACTGGATTGCCGCACTTGCACAATTAAGTCGGGCCAATCTGCAAGGCTGGATTTGACCTAAACCAAAGGCCGTCTGAAAAATCCACTTTCAGACGGCCTTTAGCGTTATCATCAAGCTATTAAAACGCAAACCAAGCGTGTAGCCATCAAAAATACTACTCAAAAAGGAACACATCATGACTGCACTCCCACTCCGCCCTATCCTGCTCCTTCTGACCGCACTCAGCATCCCAACCGCTTTTGCTGCTGATGCCACGTTGATGAGCAAAGGACAAAAAATTTACGAAACCAACTGCGCCGCCTGCCACGGGAAAAAAGGCGAAGGCCGAGGTGCCATGTTCCCGCCTTTATTCCAGTCCGACTATATCAATAAAAAACCGCAAGTGCTGTTGCAAAGCATGACCAAAGGCATCAACGGCCCGATTAAAGTAAACGGCAAATCCTACAACGGCTTCATGCCTTCTACCGCCATCAACGATGCCGATGTTGCCGCCGTTGCCACGTACATCATGAATGCCTTCAATAATGGCGGCGGTACGATTACTGAAGCAGATGTCAAAAAATCTCACGGGAAAAAATAAAACGTCTCTCCCCTAAAGGCCGTCTGAACATTTCAGACGGCCTTTTCGATATGGAACACATTTTTATTTCCATATTTATGGTTACGCAACATCAACAAACATACGCAAAAAACCGTCAAACTAAAAAAAGCATATGTGTTTTGTGTTAAAGTAAACATTATTTATCGGCTGTTTTGCGTCCAGGCCGTCTGAAAGGTTTTATATTATGAACTTTTTCCGCAAGACTGTTTTATTTCTAGTCGTCCTCTCCATATTTGCCGCCTGCGGCTCCTTTATTTCCCAATACGTTTTGGGCATGAACCCGTGCGTATTGTGTATCCTGCAACGCTTGTGCGTATTGGCTGTCGGGCTGTTGGCCATTGTTACGGCATTCAGCTCGCAATCTTCCAAATTTGCCCGCTCACTCTCGGCATTGTTGATTGCCGCCCCGGCCGTTTACGGTGCCGGTGTCGCCGCCTATCAAATTTGGCTGCAAAGCCTGCCGCCCGGCACCGCCCCTTCTTGCGGCGCACCTTGGACTTTCCGCCTACGCAACTGGCCTTTGTTCGATTGGTTTGAACCCATCGTCCGCGGCTTTGGCAACTGCGCCGAGCCAGACTATCTATTCGGCGTCGCCCTGCCGGTTTGGAGTATTTTGTATTTCAGCTTCGTGGTATTGCTGCTGCTTTGGACTTGGTTGAAAACCAGAAAAATCTAATTGGTTTCGATATAAAAAGGCCGTCTGAAATTTCAGACGGCCTTTTGTTCTTTAAACTGTTTAGTCCAGATTCAACACGGCAGAAGTGTAAACGTCTTGTACGTCGTCCAAATCTTCCAATGCATCAATCAGTTTTTGCATCTTAACCGCATCTTCGCCGCTCAACTCGGTTTCGTTTTGGGCGCGCATGGTAACGTCGCCGTCAACAGATTTGTAGCCTGCGGCTTCCAATGCCGCTTTCACGCCTGCCCAGTCGTTCGGCGCTGTGACCACTTCGATGGAACCGTCGTCGTTGGTAATGACGTCTTCCGCACCGGCTTCCAAAGCCGCTTCCATCAGCGCATCTTCGTCAACGCCCGGTTCAAACACCAAATAGCCTTGATGAACGAAGTTGAACGCTACGCAACCGTCAGTACCCAAGTTACCGCCGTTTTTAGTGAAAGCATGGCGCACATCGGCAACGGTACGGGTTTTGTTGTCGGTCAGACAGTCCACCATCAAAGCCGCGCCGCCAATGCCGTAGCCTTCGTAACGCAACTCGATGTATTCCACGCCTTCCAGATTGCCCGTACCTTTATCGATGGCACGTTGCACGTTGTCTTTAGGCATATTGTTTTCAGCGGCTTTTTCCAAAGCCAGGCGCAGGCGCGGGTTTGCGCCGGGGTCGCCGCCGCCCATGCGGGCAGCAACGGTAATTTCTTTAATCAGACGGGTGAAGATTTTGCCGCGTTTGGCATCTTGTCGGGCTTTTTTGTGTTGGATATTTGCCCACTTACTATGGCCTGCCATGTTGATTCCTTTCGTTTTTTCACGCGCTGAGGCGGAATTTGCTTCATTTGTAAGGCGTGCATTTTATCATAAGTTGCCTTTAGCCAAAATATTCAGACGGCCCGAATATTTGCAAAAACAGGCCGTCTGAAAACAAAGAAACTTTTTTAAATAAAGAAGCACATTTGCGGCAAACCTTTGTCAGTTTTTCGTTTTAATTCACGAAGGTTTACGGTATGATGACAAAATCGGTCAAAATTGTTAACAACTTAACCGGTATCGAATGGCAAAACGGCCTGCTCGCCGATATTGCCAAACGCGAAAAATGAGTGGGAGTAGTTACCCGTATCATTTTATTTTTATTGTTTTTATTAAAGGTTTTATTATGGAAGAAATATTGTCTGCTCTGGTGGGTGCAGTCAATCTGGTTCTTTGGGACTACCTGCTGATTTATGCCTTAATCGGTATTGGCCTGTTTTTTACCCTGTACTTGGGCGCGCCGCAAATTACCAAATTTGGGGCGGGTTTTAAAGCCGTTTTCGGCGGCTTGTTCAGCAAAAAAGACAAAGACCACGAAGGCAAATCCCTGTCTCAATTTCAAGCGCTTGCCGTAGCGATTTCTGCGCAAATCGGTACCGGTAACGTTGCCGGTGTCGCCACTGCGATTACTGCCGGCGGCCCGGGTGCCATTTTTTGGATGTGGTTGTCTGCCATTTTGGGCATGTCTACCATTTTTGCAGAAGCCGTTTTGGCGCAAAAATACCGCGTGGTCAGCCACGGCAAATACATCGGCGGCCCTGCGTTTTACATCACGCACGGCCTGACTCCGAAAATCGGCCGTGGTGCGGCGCGTTTTCTGTCCGGCTTTTTCTCTATCGCCTTGATTATCGCGCTGGGCTTCATCGGTAACGCGACCCAATCCAACTCCATCGCTTCGGCCATGAATTTGGCTTTCGATATTCCCCCTATGGCTGTCGGCATTGCTTTGGCGGTATTCGCCGGCCTGATCATCATTGGCGGCATCAACCGCATTGCCGGTATCGCGCAATTTGTCGTGCCGTTTATGGCGGTGATTTACATCTTGTGTGCCGTGATTATTTTGTTCAAATTCTCCGACCACATCATCCCGATGTTCCACAGCATCTTTGTCGCCGCCTTTAATCCTGAAGCGGTATTGGGCGGTGCAGCCGGTATCGGTATGCGCGAGGCAGTCCGCTTCGGCGTGGCACGCGGCCTGTTTTCCAATGAAGCCGGTATGGGTTCGACCCCGCACGCTCATGCGACCGCCAACGTCAAACACCCTGTACAACAAGGTATGGCTGCGTTTATCGGTATCTTCATCGATACGCTGATGGTCTGCACGGCAACTGCGCTGATTATCCTGCTGACCGATGCCAACCTTTCCGGCGAAACCGGCGCGGCAGTTACCCAACTGGCGTTTAACAAAGCCTTCCCGGGTTTCGGTTCGCAACTGCTTGCCGTCTGTCTGACCTTCTTCGCCTTCACCACCATCATCGGCTGGTACTACTTCGGCGAATCCAATATCCGCTTCCTGTTCCGCGGCAAACACTTGGGCATCTACCGCGCACTGGTTTTGGTAGCCATCGTATTGGGTACATTGGGCAAAGTGGATTTGGTTTGGAGCATGTCCGATATGTTCAACGGCTTTATGGTCTTGCCGAACTTAATCGCCCTCTTCCTGCTGCGTAAGGAAATCCGTGCGGTTTACGACGATTATCTGGCGCAAACCAAAGCCGGCAAAGAGTTGACCTACAACTACGAATTCCACGAATTCCACGACAAAAACCCAGGTTGACGACAAACAAAAACCTCTCAGTCAAACTGAGAGGTTTTTTATTTCAGGCCGTCTGAATCTACAACACATAAAAATAAATGCTGATAAATTGCGTCAAACTGCCTGCCAAGACAAACAAGTGCCAGATACCGTGGCCGTGGCGGATTTTCGTATCGTTGATAAACCAATAAATCCCCGCGCTATACAATACGCCGCCCAACACCAGCCAAAATAATCCACCGGCCGAAAGCGACTGTATCAGCGGCCATACCGCCACCACAATCAACCAGCCCATCAACACATAAATCACCATCGACAGCAGCCGCTTCTCGCTTTTACGCCCAATCGTCAGCTCCTGAACAATGCCCAGCAAAGCCAGTCCCCACGACACACCGAAAAGCGACCAGCCCCAACCGCCGTGAAGGGTAATCAGCGTAAACGGCGTATAGCTGCCCGCAATCAAAAGATAAATCATGCAATGATCGACCTTTTGCAAAATCGCCTTGGCTTTCGGCTGCGGAATGCTGTGGTATAAGGTTGAACCCAAATACAGGAGCAGCAGGCAGACTCCGTAAGTCAGTGCACCGGCAATCCGATAGCCGTCCGCCGATTCCACCGCTTTCACCAGCATCAGCACCAAGGCCGCCACTGCCAACAAGAAACCGGCCAAATGGCTGTACGCATTAAATCTCTCGCCGTGATACATAAACCATTCTCATTTATAAAAGACCAAAGTGTACGCCAAGATAGATGCTTCGTCAGAGAATTCGGGTTAAAAATAAGTTAAAGCGCAAAGGCCGTCTGAAAAACACGGCCTTGCAATATAACAAAAACATCTTTGCAACAAACAAACCATTCTTTCCCTTTTTCAGACGGCCTCACTAAAGTATCGGCTATCGCCAAGATTGCAAAGAGAGAAAAGATGTCCATCCAAAACCACCACCTCGACTGGCTCGAAGCCGAATCTATCTACATCATCCGCGAAGTGATTGCCAATGCTCAAAACCCGGCCCTGCTGTTTTCCGGCGGTAAAGACTCCGTCGTATTGCTGGCGCTTACCGTCAAAGCCTTCCAAATCGAAGGCCGCCCGCTGAAGCTGCCGTTCAAACTCCTGCACGTCGATACCGGCCATAATTACCCCGAAGTCATCCGGTTCCGCGACGACACGGTCGCACGCACCGGCGTACAACTTGTGGTCGGCAGCGTAGAAGAGTCTATCCGCAAAGGCAGCGTCGTCTTGCGTCGCGAAACCGATTCGCGCAACGCCGCCCAAGCCGTTACACTGGTTGAAACCATCGAAGAACAAGGCTTTGATGCGTTGATGGGCGGCGCTCGCCGTGATGAAGAAAAAGCGCGCGCCAAAGAACGCATCTTCTCTTTCCGAGACGAGTTCGGCCAATGGGACCCCAAAAACCAACGTCCTGAATTATGGTCGCTCTACAACACACGCCTGTTCCAAGGCGAAAACATGCGCGTATTCCCGATTTCCAACTGGACGGAATTGGACATCTGGCAATACATCGCACGCGAAAAACTCGCCCTGCCGCAGATTTATTACGCCCACAAACGCGAAGTTGTCGAACGCAACGGCCTGCTCGTTCCCGTTACCCCGTTGACCCCCAAACGCGAAGGCGAAGCTGCCCAAATCCGCGATGTCCGCTTCCGCACCGTCGGCGATATTTCCTGCACCTGCCCGGTTGCCAGTACCGCCGCCACGCCCGAAGACATCATTGCCGAAACCGCCGCCGCGACCATTTCCGAACGCAGCGCCACGCGCATGGACGACCGCGTATCGGAAGCAGCAATGGAAGAGCGCAAAAAACAAGGCTATTTCTAAACCTGTTTTTCAGACGGCTCCTATATATTTCAAACCCGAACAACACGGCAAAGCCATCCGCCCCTGCCGTGTTGTTTGCTTTATTATTATTGCAAATATCATTTAACAACAAAAGCTTAATCAATCATCCTGACAAAGCGGAAAACAATAAAACATAAACAAACATGGTATAATAAACGCTTACAGGCAGAAATTTAGACAAAAATCTCAGGCCGTCTGAAGGAGGAGAAATATGAATCAACGCGTTTATATCGTACATGGCTTTGAAGGAAATCCGCACGGCAACTGGTTTGACTGGCTTTGCGCCCAAATCAAAAGTACCGGCGCACAAGCAATCTCCCTCGCCATGCCCAATCCCGACAAACCAAGCACGACCGCGTGGCAGTTTACCCTTGACCAGCACATTGGCAAGCCCGATGCCCATACCTTCCTAGTCGGCCACAGCCTCGGCTGCATTACCCTCCTTCACTTCCTCAGCCGCCAACAGCCGCAAAAAATCGGCGGCCTGCTGCTTGCCGCAGGTTTTGCCGATACGCTACCGCCCTTACCTGCGCTCGATGCCTACATTAAAGCAGCGTCCCCCGATTTCGACATCCTGCGCAAAATCGACATGCCCAAACACTGCCTGGTTTCCGACAACGACACCCATGTTCCGCCCGAACTGACTTTGAACATGGCGGCCAAACTCAAAAGCCCTGTTACCCATATCCCCGAAGGCGGCCATTTGATGGCTTCGGACGGCTTTACCCAACTGCCGCAGGCTTGGGAAGCGCTGAAACCCATGTTGACCGACTAAACACGAAATATAATTTGGTTTTCAGACGGCCTTGTATGCCTCCTCTCCCCATAACAGGCCGTCTGAACGACAATAAAAAACAACCTGCCCTTTCAAGCAGGTTGTTTCTTTTTATGCCTTATTGGCGGCAAATTTAATATTGCACCGTCCATTCAATCTCGCTGCCGGCCCTCATCGGTACAAGTTCGCCATCGCCGTAAGGTACGCTGGCAGGTACGGTTTGCGTTTGTTTGACCAAGGTGATGGTATCGGAATTTTCAGGCAGACCGTAGAAACGCGGGCCGTTTTTAGAAGCAAAGGCTTCCAGTTTGTCCAACGCGCCTGCTTTCTCAAACACTTCGGCATAAAGCTCGATAGCAGTCATCGCGCTGAACATACCAGCGCAACCACAAGCATTTTCTTTGGCAGTTTTGGCATGTGGCGCAGAGTCCGTGCCGAGGAAGAATTTGTGCGCCTTATCACCGGTAACGGCGGCAACCAAAGCCTGACGGTGGGTTTCACGTTTGAGTACAGGCAGGCAGAAATGATGAGGGCGCACGCCGCCGACCAAAAGGTCGTTACGGTTGAGCAGCAAGTGTTGCGGCGTCACGGACGCAGCCACATTATCGCCTGCTTCCAATACCAGTCGGGCTGCTTCGGCAGTGGTGATGTGTTCAAACACGACTTTAAGATTCGGCACTTGCGCCAAAACCGGCTTCATCACGCGCTCGATAAAGGCGGCCTCACGGTCGAAAATATCGATTTCAGGATCAGTGACTTCGCCGTGAACCAAGAACAAAATACCCTGTTTCGCCATTTCTTCCAACACGGGAATCAGCTTAAACAAGTCGGTCACGCCGGAATCGGAATTAGTGGTCGCGCCTGCTGGATAAAGTTTGAAAGCCACAATACCGGCAGCCTTGGCTTCGCGCACGAGTTCGGGAGTGGCGTTGTCGGTCAAATAAAGCGTCATCAACGGCTGGAAGGTGCTGCCTTCAGGCAGGGCGGCCATAATGCGCTCTTTATATGCTTGAGCATCGGCAACGCTGACAACGGGCGGCTTCAGGTTGGGCATGATAACCGCACGGCCCATTTGTCGGGCGGTGTACGGGACAACGGCTTTGAGCGCGTCGCCGTCGCGCAGGTGTAAGTGCATATCGTCGGGGCGGATGATGGTCAGGGTTTGCATAGCTTACTTTCGAGTGGTTTGGTTTGATAATGTTTCAGACGGCCTTTATTCGGCGGTAACGGTTTCTAGCAATTTGATGTTTCAATCGTCAACCGGCCTAAGGCAAAACGGGTGCCTTATTGTCGTAAGAATGATGGGTCAAATAAAAAACAGCCTGTACCGGAAAATGCTCGGACGACGTTGTTTTAACGGTCAGCAAGGTTTCTTTCGAACTGCCGGACGCGCGCCATGCGTAGGAAATCTGACGCATAGGCAACGGGGTTTCCGCCAAATTATCGGCACGCAATTCAGCGTTCAAACCTTGCGGCGGATTTTCTGCCAAAGCCAAAAATTGTTTGAAAATCAGATGGTCGTCGGCTTTAGCCGTGCGCACGCTGCAACTGTCTTCAGTCAGGCTCAAATAATAATCTGCGCCGTTTTCCGTTTTCTTCCAAATGCTTAATGCCTCCAAATCCATCATTCCGGCAGGCAAATCGGCAATATCTTTTTTCGACAATAAAATCAGCTTGTTGGCATTGGCAAACTCGCCGACAAGGGCGGCATCGCCGTCTGCAGTCACGCAGCTTTGGCGGAACAAGTCGGTTACATTTTGGGCATAATCGGCAGCGTTCTGCGGCGAAACACTTTCATTGCCGCATGCACTCAGGCAAACAGCCGATACAACGGCAGACAACGCGACAGCTTTAGACATTTCAGACGGCCTTTATTTGTGTTTCAACACCAGCTTGAACACGCCGTCGGCCTCGCTCGATTCCAACAAAACATGTCCGGTCTGACGGCAAAACGCTTCAAAATCACCGGGCGCGCCGCCATCGGTGGCCAATACGGTCAGCACTTCGCCTTCCTGCATTTGTGCCAAAGCTTTTTTGGCACGCAAAATCGGCAGCGGGCATTTCAAACCGATGACATCCAGAGTTTGTGTATTCATGATGAAAACTCGTCATATTTATCAGAATTAACGTCAATTATACCGCACTTACTTGCACCCCACCCTGCAAGCCCATAAAATAAAGCCGTTTTTCACTTTGGAGCTGTCTATGCGCCGTTTTGCCCTTCTCGCTCTCAGCCTTGCCGCGACTCAAGCATTTGCTTTGGGTTTCAGCCAAAAGGATACGCTGACCAACACGCGTTATCAGGAAAGCCCTGAAGAAGTTGCCGCACGCGAATTTAAAGAACACAAAGCCGAGTTGCCGCCCCTGCCCGATACCCAATCGGGCGATTGGTTCGACCTCTATGTCAACGAAACCTACGGCAAGCAGCCCAAAATCCTGCTCAGCAGTCTGCAAATCATGCCTGCGCCTGACAACAGCATCCGCTACGTCTTGAACGTGCGCTCCGACAAAGGCTACGACAACCTCTCCGTCGAAGGCCTCTATTGCGCCCGTACGTCCTTTACTTACAGCAACGACAAGCGTTCTTCTTACAAAGTATTCGCTTACGGCGACACAGTAAACCACCGCTGGATCGAGCCGCGCAAAGGCGATTGGAAGCTGATCGGCAATACGTTCAGCCGCAACGACGCCATGCACACCGCCCTGTATCAGGCATTTTGTGTCGACGGTATGCCGACAACGGTCGAAGGCTTGGTACAACGTTTGAAAGAACGCGGCGGTCGTCACGGCACAACGCTGACTAACCACGACAAATAAACCGCTTTAATCAACAAAAAGGCCGTCTGAAATTTTTCAGACGGCCTTGTCTTTCAAGACGGCTTAGAATTTGTGATACAGGCCCACAGAAGCGGCTTTTTGTTCAACGCCGCCTTTGTTGACCGCAGTCAGACGGGTTTTGTTGCCGACTTTCAGATACGCCAGTTGGGCATTGATGCCGGTGCGTTTGCTGAAGGTGTATTGGCCGCCGACAACGACTTGGTCGAATTTATCCACCAATTTCTCGCCACTGTTCACGCCCTTGGCAGGCCAGCCGTGTGCGTAAGTAATGCGTGGGGTCAAGTTGCCGAATTTGTAGCCGACAGTTACCGCTGCATCAACTACTTTTACGGCTTCAGATTTGCCTGTATCGACAGTAATGTCACTACCCTTGTACTCATTAAAACCATCGGTGAAATAGCCTAAATATTCGTTGCCTGTCTCATGGCCTTTGGCATAGTGTACGCCGCCGCCGACAAAGAGATTGTCTTTATCGTAATAAGTTTCGACTTTGGCGATTTGCGCCGCTTTGACTTTGCCTGATTTGTCGGTGTACGCGCCATTATAGTGGCCGTAAGCCGCATTGGCGGTAAAGCCGTTTTTAGAGAAGCTCACGCCGCCGGTGTATTGGTCTTTGGCCGCTTGGGTGTGCGTGTATTTGTCTGAAGGATTGCGGTTGTCGCGCGGTGCGTAAGACACGTTGAATTTGAATCCGCCAAAATCCGGGCTGTCGTAGCGTACAGCGGCGTTGCGGTTGCCGGTACGAGTAAAGATGCCCAAGCCTGCGGCATTGGTTTTGTACATCCATGGATCGATGGTGTCCATTTCATTCAGCATATTGCTGAGTTTACCGGCGCGAATCTTACCGAAGTTACCTTGCAGGCCGATGAAGGAGTCCCGAGTGGCAAAACCTTGGGAACCGCCGGTAATGGCCGTTTTTTGTTCTACCTGCCAAATGGCTTTCAAATCGCCGCCCAAGTTCTCGCTGCCTTTGAAACCGATGCGGGAGGTATTGTCATTGATGCTGGTTGCGGTAGAGCTGGTTTCAGAACCTGCGTCACCTTTGATTTTGACCTGACCGACGGTCACGCTGCTTTTGATTTGACCATACAGAATCACTTCTGCAGATGCAGCCAGCGGCAAACCGGCAATAACCAAAGCGATAATCGATTTTTTCATTATTCTCTCCAAAACAAAGTTAAAATCTCGTGAAAACACGTTTAGCAATATTAATGTTTTCCAACGCTACAAACAACTACTTTCATCTTGATAAACACTTTTATTCATTAGAGTTTAGACTTTTTACAACATTTTCAAATAAAACAGGCCGTCTGAAAGAAATTTCAGACGGCCTCTCCCATTCAAAGTCACGGCAAGGACAATCATCCCTCTTATTGCAATCATTTAATCAAAAATGATTGCTTGATAAATGTTTGCCATATATCAACCCAACATTCCCAAATTGCCACTATCATTAACTTTCTTCTTATGAAGAAGTTTTTTTATATCAATAATTTATTTGGTATAAATTTTTTTTTTACCTAATATAAATAAACAGGAGCCCTTATGTTGAACAAACATCTCTTTTTATCTTTGCTAATGGCTGTCTCTACTGCAACGGTATCCGCCGAAACCCATCATGCACATTGGTCTTACACAGGTGAAAACGATGCTGCACACTGGGGTGATTTGAGTGAAGACTTTGCTGTCTGCAAAACAGGCAAACAGCAATCTCCAGTGGACTTCTCCACGACAAAAGCAGTAAAAGGCAAACAACTGGCATACCGTTACAACGTCGCCGACTACAAAGTAGAAAATAACGGCCATACCCTTCAAGCCACGCCGCAAGGCAAGGCTCAAACCATCGTGATTAACGGTAAAACCTATACCTTCAAACAATTCCACTTCCATACGCCGAGCGAACATACTTTCAAAGGCAAACATTTCCCGATGGAAGCGCATTTTGTCCATCAAGCCGAAGACGGCACTTTGGCGGTCATCGGCTCTGTATTTAAACCGGGCAAAAACAACCCTGCCTTGTCCGCACTCACTGCCAAAAAACTGAAAGCGGGCGAATCCGTAACGTTGAAAAACTTGAATATCCAAGCCCTGCTGCCTAAAGATAGCAAGTCCTTCCAACTGAAAGGCTCGCTGACAACGCCGCCTTGCAGCGAAAACGTGACTTGGGTTGTCTTAAAAACTCCTGTTCAGGCAGATGCGGCGCAGTTTAAAGCCATGCGCGACATTATCGGCGGCGAAAACAACCGTCCCGTACAACCTTTAAACGACCGCGAAGTCAATGAAGACAAATAACTTCTAAGGCCGTCTGAAAACAAAAAAGCACCCGGAAATGGGTGCTTTTTCAATCACATCAATCAGGCTTTTTTGTTACCCAACGCAGCTTTCACAAACGCGCTGAACAAAGGATGGCCTTTGCGCGGATTGGAAGTAAATTCCGGATGGAACTGACACGCGAAGAACCAAGGATGATTTGGCAATTCGATGGTTTCAACCAAACGCTCGCGGCCTGCGGATACACCGCCAATGACCAAACCCGCTTTTTCCAACTGAGGCACATAGTTGTTGTTAACTTCGTAGCGGTGGCGATGACGTTCGCGGATATGTTCGCTGCCGTAGATTTTTGCGGCAAGGCTGCCTGGTTTGAGGTCAACTTCTTGCGCACCCAAACGCATGGTCCCGCCCAAATCGGCAGATTCGTCGCGGGTTTCTACGCTGCCGTCTGCAGTTTGCCATTCGTCAATCAGGGCAACGACAGGCGCGGCGCATTTCAAGTCAAACTCGGTAGAGTTCGCACCCTTCAAGCCTGCAACATCGCGGGCGTATTCGATCAGGGCAATTTGCATACCCAAGCAGATGCCCAAGTATGGTACGTTGTTTTCACGCGCATAGCGCACGGCGGCAATTTTGCCTTCTACGCCGCGTGAACCGAAGCCGCCCGGCACCAAAATCGCGTCCATGTCTTTGAGCATGGAAACGTCACCATTGCTCTTCTCGATGCTTTCGCTGTCGACAAAGGTAATTTGTACGTCGGTTTCAGTATGAATACCGGCGTGTTTCAGGGCTTCGATCAGCGATTTGTAGGACTCGGTCAAATCAACGTATTTGCCGACCATTGCGATTTTGACGGTGTGTTTCGGATTTTGAATCGCGTGAACGATTTTCTTCCATTCGGTCAAATCAGCTTGTTTGACATTCAGTTGGAGCTGCTCGGTAATGATGCTGTCGATGCCTTGGTTGTGCAGCATTTCGGGGCATTCGTAAATACTGTCCACATCGTAGCTGCCCACGATGGCACGTTCTTCAACGTTACAGAACAATGCAATCTTACGGCGCTCGTCCGCAGGCATTTCTCTGTCCATACGGCAGATCAGGATGTCCGGTTGCAAACCGATGCTCAACATTTCTTTAACGGTATGCTGGGTCGGTTTGGTTTTGATTTCGCCGGCGGCGGCAATGTAAGGCACATAGCTCAGGTGGGCAAACAATGTATTGTTGCGGCCGAGCTGGCTGCGCATTTGGCGGATGGCTTCCAAGAAAGGCAACGATTCGATATCGCCGACTGTACCGCCGATTTCAACAATCGCCACATCATAACCAGCCGCGCCTTCATGGATACGGCGTTTAATTTCATCAGTAATGTGCGGAATCACTTGTACGGTACCACCCAAATAGTCGCCGCGGCGCTCTTTGGCAATCACGTTTTCATAGACTTGGCCGGTACTGAAGCTGTTACGGCGGGTCATGGTGGCGTTGATGAAGCGCTCGTAGTGACCCAAGTCGAGGTCGGTTTCCGCGCCGTCATCGGTCACGAATACTTCACCGTGTTGAAACGGGCTCATGGTACCCGGGTCAACGTTGATATACGGGTCGAGTTTAAGCATGGTCACGTTCAAGCCACGCGACTCGAGAATAGTAGCAATAGAAGCGGCGGCGATACCTTTACCCAAAGAAGATACAACGCCGCCGGTTACGAAAATAAATTTAGTCATGATGTGATACCCATGTTGGAATGTGTGATTTTAACTTGAAGCAGCATATTCTGGCAAACGGCAAAAGCTTCAGGCCGTCTGAAAACAGCGTTTTCAGACGGCCTTATCATACTGATTCTATATATCAGCGCAGCTCGCGGCGCAGGATTTTGCCGACGTTGGATTTTGGCAACTCGTCGCGGAATTCGATGTCTTTCGGCACTTTATAAGCAGTCAGCTCTTTACGGCAGAAATCAATCAACTCTTCCTTGGTCAAAGACGGGTCTTTGCGTACGACGAAGACCTTAATCGCTTCACCGGTTTTCTCGCTTGCCACGCCGATACAGGCGACTTCCAAGACTTTGTCGTTGCTGGCCACCACTTCTTCGATTTCGTTCGGATACACATTGAAACCGGATACCACAATCAAATCTTTTTTGCGGTCCACCAGTTTCAGCCAGCCTTTTTCATCCATCACGGCAATGTCGCCGGTCTCTAAAAAGCCGCGTGCATCGATTGCTTTGGCGGTTTCTTCAGGACGGTTCCAATAGCCTTTCATCACTTGCGGACCGCGTACCCACAATTCGCCCGGCTGTCCGATAGGCACTTCTTTGCCGTCCGCATCGCGTAATTCGACTTCGGTTGAAGAAACAGGTAAACCGATACCGCCGCTGTAAGCCTCGATATTCAAAGGATTGCAACATACGCCCGGGCTGGCTTCGGTCAAACCGTAAGCTTCCACAATCGGCGTACCGGTGATTTTTTTCCATTTTTCCGCAACGGCTTTTTGCGTTGCCATACCGCCGCCCAAAGTTAGCTTCAAACGGGAAAAATCGACTTCGGCGAAATCTGGACGGTTGACCATCGCATTAAACAAGGTATTCACACCGATGAACACGCTAATCGGCTCTTTTTTCAATTCACCGATAAATCCTTTCATATCGCGAGGGTTGGTAATCAGGATGATTTTAGAACCGGTATTGGCGAAAATCATCAGGTTTACCGTCAAGGCAAAGATATGATAAAGCGGCAACGCGGCAATAACCGTTTCTTTGCCTTCGTGCAGGCTGTTTTTAATCCATTCTTTTGCCTGCAACATATTGGCGCAGATATTGCCGTGACTGAGGACAGCGCCTTTTGCCAAACCAGTCGTGCCGCCTGTATATTGCAGCAAGGCAGTATCGTCGCGCGTCAACTCGACTGGTTTGAACGTATTTGCCGCACCTTGCTTCAAGGCCGTCTGAAAAGTCACGGTATTGGAAATGCGGTATTCCGGCACCATTTTTTTCACTTTGCGGATGACAAAGTTCATCAACGCGCCCTTAATCATGCCGAACATCTCACCGACCGACGCGACAATCACATGTTTGATTTGCGTACGCGGCAACACCAGCTCCAGCGTATTGGCAAAGTTCTCCAACACGACAATCGTTGTCGCGCCACTGTCTTTCAACTGATGCTCCAACTCGCGCGGCGTATAAAGCGGATTGGTATTCACTGCCACCAAACCTGCCTGCAAAATACCGAAAAGCGCAATCGGATATTGCAAAACGTTCGGCATCATAATTGCCACACGCTCACCGCGCGGCAGTTTCAATACGTTTTGCAGGTAAGATGCAAAATCGGTCGCCAACTTGCCCACTTCGGCATAAGTCAGCGTTTTGCCCATATTTTGAAAAGCAGGTTTATCTGCGAATTTCTCGACACTTTGACGGAATACATCGCTGATGGAGCTGTATTGAGAAATATCGATTTCAGGGCTTACACCTTGTTCGTAGCTTTTGAGCCAGAGTTTTTCCATATTGATCAGTCTTTTATTGAGTCGTTTTTTGAAATCGAGGCCGTCTGAAAATCTGAGAGAGTCAGCCGATTACGTTTTCAGACGGCCCTTTTATTAAGCAGTAATAATGACAGGCTTGTCGGTGGACATGATGATGCCGCCGCCCAAGCACACATCGCCGTCATACAGTACCGCAGATTGGCCTGGGGTTACTGCCCACTGCGGCTCGTCAAAGACAAGCTCGATGGTTTCATCATCCAAGTAACGCAACGTACAAGGTGCGTCAGCCATACGGTAGCGCGTTTTACAGGTATAGCGGCCTTCTTTCGGACGGTCGGGCAATGTGAAACTCAAATCGTTCATAATCAGGCTTTGTGTATAAAGCAAAGGATGGTCATGGCCTTGGACGACAATCAGTTCGTTTTTGGTCAAATCCTTGGCCGCAACAAACCATGGTTCGCCTGCGCCTCCGATACCCAAACCTTTGCGTTGGCCCAGCGTGTAAAACATCAAGCCGACGTGTTCGCCAACCACTTTGCCTTCAGGGGTAACCATTTTGCCATTATTGGTCGGCAGGTATTTTTGCAGAAATTCGCGGAACGGGCGTTCGCCGATAAAGCAAATACCGGTACTGTCTTTTTTGGTTGCAGTCGGTAATTTGAATTCTTCGGCAAGATGGCGGACTTCAGGTTTCTCCAACTCACCCAATGGGAAAATCGCGCGCTCAAGTTGGAAAGGCTTGAGGCGGTACAGGAAATAACTTTGGTCTTTGTTTTGATCCAAGCCTTTGAGCAGGTAATGCACGCCGTTTCGAACTTCTTTGCGGGCATAGTGTCCGGTGGCAATGGTATCGGCGCCCTGCTCGATAGCGTAGTCCAAAAAGCATTTGAATTTGATTTCGGCATTACACAAGACATCCGGGTTTGGCGTGCGGCCTGCGCTGTATTCTTTAAGGAAATAGGCAAATACGTTGTCTTTATATTGCGCGGCAAAATTGACGATGTCGATATCGATTCCGATGATATCGGCAACGGCAATGGCATCAAAGGAGTCTTGTTTGATGCTGCAATATTCGTCGTTGTCGTCATCTTCCCAGTTCTGCATGAACACGCCGCTGATTTGATGGCCTTGCTGTTTGAGCAGGGCCGCGGTAACGGATGAATCGACGCCGCCGGAAAGGCCGACGATGATGTTTGTTGGTGTGCTGGTAGTATTCATGAGGGGAATGTGGGTTTCAAATGCATTTTTTAAAGCGTAATTTTAGCACATTTTGATTTAACGACAGAAAAGGCCGTCTGAAAGCCCAATGACTTTCAGACGGCCTTTATATGAAAATTCAAGCAATTAGTGCTGATGCGCGCCACCATGACCATGGCCATGACCGTGATCCATACCGGATTGCGGTGCAGTTTTCACTTCCAGCTCGACAGTTTGAGGTTTCGCGTTTTTGAATTTCAGGGTTACAGGCACTTTTTCGCCTTCTTTCAATTGTTTTTTCAGACCCATAAACATAACGTGGTAGCTGCCCGGTTTCAGCTCGGTTACGCCTTTTGCCGCCAAAGGCACGCCGCCTTTAACTTCGCGCATACGCATAACACCGTTGTCGTTAATATGGGTGTGTACTTCAACACGTTCGGCAACAGGGCTGCTGCCACCTACCAAGAAGTCTTGTTTGGCTTCATCGTTTTGGATTTTCATGAATGCGCCACCCATTTTCATACCTTCGACAGTGGCACGGGCCCAACCGTCTTCAATATGGATACCGGCTGCAGATACGGAAGTTGCCAAGCCTGCCAGAATCAGGGTTGCCATTAATTTTTTCATGTTTTGCTCCTTGTGTTTGCCAAATGGCTGGGATATACAGCCTTCATCTTACAATCAAAGGCCGTCTGAAAACTTTGATATAGATTAATTAATACTATCTAATCCTAACGAATTACCATATTACCACATTTTTAAGCAGTTAATGCAACAATCCAAACAATAAATAACATTAACAAAGCCATCAGTTGTGCGGCCGAACCGGCATCTTTGGCACGCTTGGCAAGCTCGTGTTTTTCAGTAGAAGTATGATCAACAGCTGCTTCGACGGCGGTATTAAACAATTCGGTAATCAATGAAATAAACGATGCAACAATGAGCACCATTTTGATGGCCGGTCCGAAATCAAGGAACAACGCCAAGACAATTAAAATCAGGTTCAACCAAAAAACTTGGCGAAATGCGCTTTCATAACGATACGCGGCAGCCAGTCCGTCTTTGGAATAACCAAACGCATTGATAATGCGCTTGATGCCGTTTTTGCCTTTTTTCTCGGAAGCGTAGGAAGATGGTTTCATCATATACTCAACATTAGAATGCCGTCTGAAAAAGAAACGGTCGGGGCAATTTTCAGACGGCCTTTGGATTTATTGTTTTGCCCAAGATACCACGGCATCTGCAAACATGGCGGCAACGTCGAAATCTTTTTGCTTCATGATTTCTTGGAAGCCGGTCGGGCTGGTTACATTGACTTCGGTCAGGTTGCTGCCAATGACATCCAAACCGGCAAGCAAAATACCGCGCCGCTTCAATTCAGGTGCAAGGGTTTCTGCAATTTCACGGTCGCGTTCGCTCAACTCCTGTGCCACGCCGCGGCCGCCGGCAGCCAAGTTGCCGCGCGTTTCGCCGTTTTGCGGAATACGCGCCAAAGCATACGGAACAACTTCCCCACCGATAATCAGAATGCGCTTGTCGCCATGTACGATTTCAGGAATATAACGTTGCGCCATGATGGTGCGTGAATCAAGCTGCATCAGGGTTTCCAAAATACTGCCGATATTGGGGTCGGATTCGGTCAGGCGGAAAATGCCCATACCGCCCATGCCGTCCAACGGTTTGATGATGATGTCGCCGTGTTTTTTCAAAAAGGCACGGACATCGGCGGAACGTGTGGTAACCAAAGTCGGCGCGGTAAACTGGCTGAAGTTCAAAATCGCCAATTTCTCATTGAAATCACGCATTGCTTGTCCGCTGTTAAATACTTTTGCACCCTGCTGCTGTGCCAAAGTTAAAAACTGGGTTGCATACAGATATTGCATATCAAACGGCGGATCAGTGCGCATAATGACCGCATCGAAGTCTTTCAAGGCCGTCTGAACTTTTGCCTCTGCTTTAAACCATTCGTGATCGTCATCGTGCTTCGCGCCGACAAACTCAAATGCCGCTGCCTGAGCCACTACCCAGCCTTCACGGACAGACAATTCTCCACTCAAGGTATGAAAAAGCTGCCAACCGCGCTTTGCCATTTCACGCATCATGGCGTAAGTAGTGTCTTTATAGGTTTTAAAACTTGCCATCGGATCGGCGATAAACAGGACTTTCATCAAAATTTCCTTGTAAACAGACGATATAATCATACCTTGTATTCTGCCTGCCTGAAAAGGTGGCAAAATATAGAAAAGGCCGTCTGAATCCTATTTTCAGACGGCCTTTAGGCTTTTAGGCAGCTGCCAAATGCAAGAGTTCGGCAGCATGGCTGCGTGTGGTATCGGTAATGATTTCGCCACCCAGCATACGCGCGATTTCCTCAATGCGCTGATGATGGTTCAAGACGCTGATTTCGCTGACAGTTTGTTCGCCTTCGCTATGCTTGCGGACCTGCCAATGGTTTTCACCGCAAGAGGCAACTTGAGGAAGATGGGTTACTGCCAAGACTTGATGTTTTTTACCTAAGGCACGCAAAGCTTTACCGACCATTTCTGCAACGCCGCCACCAATACCGGTATCCACTTCGTCAAAAATCAATGTCGGCACTTGCGTATATTGGCTGGCAACCACTTGCAAAGCCAAGCTGATACGCGCCAATTCGCCGCCGGAAGCCACTTTATTCAAAGGACGGGACGGATTGCCTTTATTTGCCGCCACTTGGAATTGCACCTGCTCCAGACCATGTGCGGTCGGCGAAGACGGCAACAAGACGATGTCAAAACGTGCGCCCTTCATGGCCAAATGTTGCATATGCTCGGTTGTTTCTTCGCCCAAACGGCCGGCTGCCTGATGGCGCATGGCAGAAAGAATATGCGCTGCTTCGTGGTATTCGGCAAGATTGCGTGCGACTGTATTTTCCAAGGCTTCCAAATCGGCAGCCGCTTGCAGATTTTGCAGGCGCTCGTCGATTTCTGCCAACTTTTGCGGCAACTCTTCCGGCTCAATGCGATATTTGCGCGCCATGCTCATCAATTCGCCCATACGGCTTTCTTGTGCGGCCAATTCATTAGGATCGATATCGCTGCGACCGGCTACATCGCGCATATTGGCACTGATTTCACCCAATTCTGCTTCAATACTTGCCAACATATTCAGGCTCTCGGCAAAGCGCGGCTCAATGTTTTGCAGATTGCCAAGCAGTTTTTGGCATTGATAGATTTGACGTTGGATGCCGTTGTCTCCGTCTATACTGTCGCCCACCTGCTCGGCGGTTTGCAGCAACTCGGCCGAATGCGCCAGGCTGTCGTGGCTTTGGCTTAAGGTTTCCCATTCGTTGGGTTTGAGCTCCAATTGGTTTAATTCATTAAACTGCCATTCCAAACGCTCGCGCTCGATGGCCATGGTTTCTGCCTGTTCTTGCGCTTCTTGCAGGGCTTTTTTCGCATTGACCCAATTTTGATAAAGCTGTTTGACCGTTTCTGCCTGCTCTTTGCTGCCGGCAAATGCGTCCAACAACTCGCGTTGCGCAGACTCTTGATTCAACGAATGATGGGCATTTTGGCCGTGAATATCGATTAACTGCTCGCCAATAGCTTTCAGCTGCGCCAATGTTGCTGCCTGATTATTGATATAACTGCGACTTTTACCCTTGGCATCGATAATACGGCGGATGCTGAGCTCTTCGGCATCTTCTTCCAAAAGGCCTTGCTCCTGCAGTTGCGCTTTCAGTTCGGGCAAACCGCTGATGTCGAACAAAGCCGACAACTGCGCTTCTTTGGCGCCGCTGCGCACTTGGCTGTAATCGGCTTTGTCGCCCAACAACAGGCCAATCGCATCCAGAGTAATCGATTTGCCTGCGCCGGTCTCGCCCGTCAATACGGTAAAGCCGTTTTGAAAATCAAGATTCAGGTTTTCAACAATGACAAAATCACGCAAAGAAAGTGCCAACAGCATTGTAGTATTCCTTAGTAAATTACCCGCACTCATGCAGAATATCTTTAGATAAACTGATTATAACTAAGATTTTTTATAGTTTGAATCAGATTTTTCTTATAATTTATCTAAGATATTTATTTTAAACAAATTATTTTTTAAGCAGGCAATAAAAAGGCTGTCTGAATATTGCTACATGTTCAGACGGCCTAAATTTATTTTACTCTGCCAGCTCTACTTGTTCATGCCCCATCAATTCCTGCCCCACTCCGGCAAGCAGGTTCAGATAACGCTCATACTGCTTGAGCATATCGGCAATCAATTCTTTTTGCGTCATATACTGCACATCGTATCCATCGCGCCCATCCGAGAAATACGTCAACGGTATGAATGTTGCCTCATATTTGAAATGAGGCAGGCTGTCTTCGCGAATCAACTGGTCGGTAATTTCCCGCTTTACGGATTTAATCCCATAGACAAAATCCCTTACCGTCCCTTTATGCACCACCAGCTCCACCGACGGCTCATCCTGTTGCAACAGGCAACGGATTTCTACGTCCATATTGTATTTTTCGGTCAATTCGTTTTTCAATTCCTGCATTGCCGGAAGCACCGTATTTTTCATAAATTTGATGATATCGACTTCCTGCGTCTGATTCATCATTTGGCCAAGGCGTTCCCTCCAATGATCGCCCGACCAGAAAATACTGCTCGGATTGACGGCGGTTGCAAAATAGTTGGCATCGTTGTTCAGGGCTTTCCACAAAGAAACCATCATAAAAATCATCAACACCGCAAACGGCAGAGACGCAATCAGGGTCATGGTTTGCAAAATAGGCAAACCGCCGGCACCCAACAACACAATAGCCACAGCCGAAATCAACACACCCCACATAACCGATTGCCACTTGGGCGAAGCCAGCCCTTTATCGCGCGAAGCAATATTGTTTAGCACATAAATGCCCGAGTCGGCAGAAGTGATAAAAAACAGCGCAATCACCAGCAATGCCACCAAGCTGCTGACAACCGGCCACGGCAGATAATTCAAAAAGGCAAACAACAGTTTTTCAGGCTCGTTGGTCAAGGCAGACAACGCGCCGTTTGCCACATGCGTGTCCAGCCACAAGGCCGAATTGCCAAATACAGTAAACCACAAAATACTCATCAGGCTAGGCACTGCCAATACACCAAAAATAAATTCGCGGATAGTTCTGCCTCGCGAAATTCGGGCAATGAACAAACCGACAAAAGGCGACCACGAACACCACCAAGCCCAATACAACACCGTCCAGCCGGTAAACCATTTTGTATGCTCAGGCTCGTAGGTATATGACTTAAAGCTGAACGAAACGAAGTTACTCAGATAAGTGCCCAAATTGTCGCTGAATGCGAAAATCAAATACGTCGTCGGCATACTCAACAAGACAAACAACAGCAATGACAGTGCCAATACCAAGTTGGTTTCACTCAAAATTTTGACGCCTTTGCCCACGCCCGAAGTTGCGGAAAATATGGCAATCGCCATCACAACAACGATAATGCCGACCTGCAAGACATAGCTGTTGTCCTGCACCCAGCCCATCTTCAACAAACCGGAACCCATTTGTGCCGCGCCAAATCCCAAGGTTGTGATAATACCGAACAAAGTCGCAATCAAAGCCATCACATCGATGGCATCGCCCATTTTGCCGTTGATTTTGTCTTTTAAAATCGGATAAAAGCAGGAGCGCAACGCCAGCGGCAATTTATAGCGGAAACCGAAATACGCCAAGGCAAGCGCAATGATTCCATAGATTGCCCAGGCATGAATCCCCCAGTGGAACACCGTATGCAGAATCGCCTCTTGCGCATTGCCTTTGGCAATCGAGGAAGAGAAATGCGATAAAGGCTCGGCCACCCCGAAAAACATCAAGCCCACGCCCATACCGGCTGCAAACAGCATAGCCAGCCATGATAAAAACGAAAACTCAGGTTCATCCTCGTTTGTACCCAACCTGATACTGCCGAAGCTGCTGATGGGAAGCGCCAATAAGAAAATAAGGAATACAGAGAAAGTCAGAATGTAAAACCAACTGACATTTTGAAAAATAAACTGCTTCATGGCATTTAACAAAGCCTCAGTATTTTGAGGCCAAACCAAAGCAGCTGACAAAAGCAAAAGGACGAAGAAAAGCGTAATACCGACCACGCTTGGGTTGAAAGAAGATTTGTTTTGAATGAATTGTTTGAATTTCATATCGGTTCCGTAGTTGATACAGCGCATATTTGAAGAACAAACGGGCTGCCGATTGATAAAGAGGGAAACGTTTCCGTATGCCTTCTCAAACTATTACAGAATGAGAGATATTTATTCTAATAATTTTTAAATTATATCACAAAATCAATGAGTTACAAAACTAAACGAAAATTTTATTTAAAATCATGATGTTACACAACAATAAAGGCCGTCTGAAACACGATTGTTTCAGACGGCCTTTACATTCAAATCAGTTAATCAGTCTGCTTCCTGATTCTACTGTTTCTTCAGCCTCCTCATCGCCTGTCGGCGGCGTTTCCATCAAATCAGGCAACACCAGTTCACCCAATTCAGTCAGTGGCGGCAATTCTTCCAAACTTTCCAAACGCAAATCGCTTAAGAATGTTGCCGTTGTTGCCCACAAAGCCGGACGGCCGACAGAATCACGGTGGCCGATGACTTCAATCCAGCCCCTATCCTGCAAGGTTTGCATGACATTTTGCGACACCGCTACGCCGCGTATGCCTTCGATATCGCCACGCGTTACCGGCTGCTGATAGGCAATAATCGCCAGCGTTTCCATCACGGCGCGGGAATAACGCGGCGCGCGCTGCTCTTGCAGGCTGCCAAGTCGTTCAAAGGCAGCTTGGGCGATTTGGAAACGCCAGCCCTCATGGGTATGCACCAGTTGCAAAGCCCTGCCCTGCCAACGGGCCTTCAGTTGCGCCAACACATCAATTAACTTGTCTTGCGACAACGGCGGCACGCACAATTCACGCATGGCTTTTTCGTTTAAGGGTTCGACTTGCGTCAACAGCGCCGCTTCAATCAGCGCATCGGGAGAAAGTTTTTCAGTCATAATAAAATCAATGTTCAGACGGCATAAACAGCCAAAGGCCGTCTGAAAGATAATATGGTCAACGGTTTGTTATGCGCTCAAATGCGCTTTCAGTTTTTCTTCGTCCAAAAACCAATGGCAGATTTCGGTATCGCCATCCAGCAAAACAGGCACCAGCTCATTGTACTTTTCTTCTAAAACCGGATCTTCATCAACATCGACAATATCCAGCTCAAATCCAAACTGCTCCTGATAAGGTTTTAATTGTTCGCGCATTTTGTGGCACAGGCTGCAATACTCCCGAAACATCAAGGTCAGTTTCATGGCGGTTACTCTCGGAGGGACAAAAGCGGCCATTGTATAGCAAAATGCCACCAAACCATACAGGCATGACAAAGGCCGTCTGAACAGGCGCGAAACGAAATCAAGGATTTCTATCACGCCTTCAGACGGCCTTTGTGTGTATTCTGAAATTAAGATTGAACGTTGATACCGGCAGTCACGGTATTTTGGGCACTGCTTGCAGTCAAAAACGACGCTGCCAATTCGCCGCAGCAACCGCAACAAGTCGCCACGCCCAATTGAGCCTGCAAATCGCTCATGGTGGTTGCACCGGCGGCGATGGTCTCTTTGATGTCGTGGTCAGTAATGGCGTTGCAGATGCAGACAAACATGATGTGCTCCAATAATTTTGTTACCCTCTGTAATTGAGAGTAGGATTTATTCTTGAACGTAAATATAAATAAAAACGGTTTGCATTGCAATATTGACACAGTCCTTTTGCTTTGAAATTTTTCTATGTAAATTTGTATTTTGATTGTTATTTTATAAATAATAAACTTTATAACCGTTCAGACGGCCTCAATAACAAAAAGCGGCATCTTCGAGATGCCGCCTTTATTTATGAACGGGAATGGTGTTCATCGACCATGTTTTTCAAACGGATATTGGCAACATGGGTATAAATCTGCGTGGTATTGATGTCGGAATGTCCCAACATCATCTGGACCGAACGCAAATCAACGCCGTGATTGACCAAATGCGTGGCAAAAGCATGGCGCAAGCCGTGCGGGCTGAGCGAAGCAATACCGGCCGCTTCGGCATATTCTTTGACTATCATCCATGCAAGCTGACGACTGATGCCGCTGCGTTTCTGGCTGACAAACACTTCGTCGCAGATTTTGTTTTTTAGCAACAACGGGCGCGATTCGTTGCAATAGCGTTCCACCCAATACGCTGCTTCCTGTCCCAACGGAACCAAACGCAATTTGTCACCCTTGCCTATGGTACGGATACTGCCGCGATATAAATCGATATCGCTGAGCGTCAATTTGACGGCTTCGGTCACGCGTAAACCTGTTGCATACATGACTTCGAGCAAGGCTTTGTCGCGCAGTCCGTGCGGCGTTTCCACATCCGGTGCAGCCAGCAGCGCGTCGATTTGGGCTTCGGTAATCAACGTGGGCAGTTTGCGTTCCGATTTCGGCGCTTTGAGAAAACGGGTGGGATTGTCTGCTCTTTGGCCTGTTTCTTCCAACCAGCCGTACATGCGCTTGCAAGCCGACAATGCCCGCGCTTGGGACGTGTTTTTTTCTCCCTCTGCATACACGGCATCAGACAGGGCAAATTCATCGGCACTCAACCAATCCTGCCCGCCCTCGGCCAAACGCGCAGCAACTTTGACCAAATCACGGCAGTAACTTTGCAGCGTATTGTGGCTGAGCCTGTCTTGCAGCCAAAGGGATTCAAGCAGCTTGTCTATTAAATCGTCCATATTCATCAAACTGTATTGAAAGGCCGTCTGAACGGCATGACTTTACATCCGTTCAGACGGCCTTAGGTTTTCAAAGCCCTATCAAGAGACTTGAGAAATTGTATCCAACACTTCCTGCGCGTGTCCGGCTACTTTGACTTTGCGCCATTCATGGGCGATTTCGCCGTTTTCGTCCAACACAAAGGTGCTGCGCTCGATGCCGAGGGATTCTTTGCCGTAAAGCTTTTTCAGCTTGATCACGTCAAACAGTTTGCAGACGGTTTCTTCTTTGTCGCTCAACAATTCAAACTGAAAGCCTTGTTTGGCGCAGAAATTCTGATGCGATTTGACACCATCACGCGAAATACCGACAACGGTATAGCCCAATGCTTTGAATTGCTCCAATCGGGCATTGAAATCCAAACCTTCGGTGGTACAGCCGGGCGTGCTGTCTTTAGGATAAAAATAGACAACCAACGGCAAATGTTCGGCGGAGTTAAAATCGCTGCCGGAAGAAGAAGGGAGTGTGAATTGATATTTTGACATATTATTCCTTTCAGACGGCCTAAACCTAGCCTGCGTTTATTTTTCGCTTAAATTCAAATAACTGCGCGTACCTTGAAAATCTTCCAATGCGCGCAACAAAAGCTGGAAGTGGTCGTCATTGCCGGCCAAATCCAACTCATCGGCATTGACGGTCAGCAAAGGCGCGCTTTGATACAAATGGAAGAAATGGCTGTATTCGTCATGCACCCGTCCCAAATAGCCTTCGGGGAACAAGCTGATAATGCCTTCGTGACGTTTTTGCAGGCGTTTGCGGTTGTTTTCGACGGCGGTTTGCAGATAAATCACCACATCGGGCTCCGCGTATTGCGGCAGAATGCGTTGCTTCATATCGGTAAAAAGCTGCTGCTCGTCATCATTCAAAACGATAGGCGTAAAAATACGGTCTTTTTCCAATAGAAAATCAGCCACCACCATTCCGCCTTGCGCGCATTGGTCTTCAATAATATTCACGCTTTCAGCGCGGCGCGTCAGGAAGAAAAGCTCGGCAGCCAAGCCATTATTGGAAATATTGCTGTAAAACTTCATGAGAAACGGATTGTGATCCGGATTCTCCGACAACAGCAACGCGCTGAAATGCTCTGCCAAGCGGCGGCTCAAAGCGGTCTTGCCGCTACCGATGGCACCTTCGACAACAATATAACGAGGATTCATAGTAACTCTTTGTAATGTGTTTCCCAACAATATTTTATAGCAAAAAAGGCGTGTCCAACACGCCCTTTCTTGTTTTAGTCCGTTTTTCAGACGGCCTTTATTCTTTCAACAGGCGAATACCCTTCCCGCCCAAAGCCTGAGCCAAATCAGCCGCACGGCCATGCTCGCCCAACTCGAAATCCGGAAGGATTTCGGCCAGCGGCAACATAACGAAACTGCGCTCATGCGCGCGCGGGTGCGGCAAGGTCAGATGCGGGTCATCACTGCGGATACCGTCAAAATCGATAATGTCCAAATCCAAAGTACGCGGCGCATTACGGAAAGTACGTTCGCGCCCAAATTCGGCCTCGATGCGGTTTAACTCCGCCAACAGCGCCACGCCGTCCAATGATGTTTTCACGGTACAAACGGCGTTCACAAAATCGGGCTGATCGTCATAGCCGACCGGCGCAGTCAGATACAGGGAAGATGTTTTTTCGAGCCTGATATCCGGATGCGCGGCCAATTCGGCCAAAGCGGCGCGAACCTGTTCGGCAGGATTGGCAAGATTGCTGCCCAAAGCGATAACGGCAAAATGCGGATACATTTCAGACGGCCTCTTTTAAAACGGCAGCGTTTTGGTTTTGGCAAGGAAAACAATCGTGGCAACACACGACATGGCCAAAACGTAGACGATATAGAATTTCGGCGAACGCGGACGCGAACGCATCATAATCATGCCCAACACAATATAAACCAGCAACAGCAGGATTTTCATGCCGAGCCACGGCGCATTGAACGGCGAAAAATGGGTAATCTTCATCAGCCACAAGCCGGTAAACAGCAACATGGTGTCGTTCAAATGCGGCATGGCTTTCCAAATGCCTGCCAACGGCTTCTCAGGATGACGCCAGAGCAGGAAAAAACGGATGTTGAACAACAGGATGGTAATGGCAACGAAAATCTGATGGCTGTATTTTACAAACAGATATTGCATGGCAGTTTCTTATGTCAAGGGTTGAAAAACAAAGCAGCTATTTTACCGCAAACATCTATTTCTGACGCAACTTTTCAATCGCCAGCAGATAGGGAGGCGCACTGCGGCGGTTGACAAAGCCATAGCGTAACACGGCAAATGCTTCCTGCGGCAAAGTTTCCGCCCATGGCACAATCGCCTCAGCCTCTATTCGGCCGGCTTCATGCCCCGGATACAATACCGCCACGGCAAGCCCGCCCTCTTTCAGCAAACCCAAAGTATCCGTCAACGCACGGATGCTGCTTACCGCCTCAGTCGTACAGCTTTTATCGCCACCCGGCAGCCAACCGAAATTAAATACTGCGGCATCTAAAGGCTCGTCGATATAAGATAAAAGGTTTTCATGGCCGTCATGTATCAGGACTACCCGACCATCTACGCCGTTTTCTTTCAGACGGCCTTGGGTCTGCTCCAGTGCTTTAGATTGCACATCAAACGCCCACACCCTACCCGTCTCGCCAACCGACTGCGCCAACAGCAAAGTATCATACCCGTTTCCAGCCGTCGCATCCAAAGCGCGGCTGCCTGCTTTTAAGGCTTGTCGTAATAGGGAGTGGGCAAAGGGAAGAATGTTTTCAAGCAGCATGATAAAGGTCGTCTGAAAATAAAAATACCCTACCGCAAAAGCGGTAAGGTATTGAAAAACAGGAATGCGTTACATCATTTATTCGGCAGGTTGTTGCGCTGTCTCAACTTGAACCGGAGCAGCTGCGGCAGCGGCTTGAGGTTGTTTGTTTTCGTGTTGCAGGCTGACTGCGCGTGCAGGAACGATTGTTGAGATAGCGTGTTTGTAAACCATTTGAGTGACGGAAGTATTACGCAGCAGAACAACGTACTGGTCGAATGATTCCACTTGGCCTTGCAGCTTGATGCCGTTTACCAAATAGATTGAAACCGGAACGTGCTCTTTACGCAACGCATTCAAAAAAGGATCTTGTAACATTTGTCCTTTAGCTGTCATATTCTTGAGCTCCATTATTATGATTGTAAAGACGCCAAAATCGGCGTTTGATGGGATTGTAGCCCCGAATAGGATAAATTACCAACTATTTTTTTCTATCACACCGTTTAGGAATCCAGCAATAAGGGAACTTCACGTCAAACCGACTGTTTCATTTCCATATTCACAACAATCCCCAATTCAAATTTGATGTTTTTTTAAATTCGACAAACCCAATCAAAAATATGCCATGAAGCTCTAACAATCTGTTTTTTTATGATAAAAAGGCCGTCTGAAATTGTTCAGACGGCCTTTGTGTTTATTTGCTGAATTGTTTTTTCACGCTGACTTTGGTTTTCTTCTTGAAGCGGTTTTTCTCTTCCTTGCGGCCTTCACGTTTCTCAATACGGTTGCTCAAGCTGACACGGCGCAGCGGTTTTTTCTTCGGTTTGTCTTCCGCATTTTCATACGGGTTTTCCGAAACATTGTATTGAATTCTGAGCGGCGTACCTTGCAGATTGAAGGCTTTGCGGAACGTTTGGGTCAAATAGCGTGTATAGCTGTCAGAAATGGCGTGCAGCGAATTGCCGTGTACCACAATCACCGGCGGATTCATGCCACCTTGGTGAGCATAACGCATTTTCGGACGCACCAAGCCAGCACGCGGCGGCTGTTGACGCTCGATAGCGCTTTGCAATACACGCGTGATCTTCGGTGTCGGCATCTTAATCATCGCCGCATTGTAGGCAGCCTGAATGCTTTCAAACAAACCGTCTATACCGCGCTCTTTCAACGCAGAAATAAAGTGGAACTTAGCAAAATCAAGGAAATACAGTTTGCGGTTGATATCGCGTTTCACTTGCTCGCGGCGCTCTTCGCTGATGCCGTCCCATTTATTGACCGCCACCACCAAGGCACGGCCTGCTTCCAAAGCGAAACCTGCAATCGTCGCATCTTGGTCGGCAATATCTTGTTGCGCGTCCAATACCAAAACAGCAACATTTGCCGCTTCAACCGCCTGCATGGCTTTGATAACGGAGAATTTTTCCACCGCTTCATCCACTTTGCCGCGACGGCGCACACCTGCGGTATCGATGATGGTAAACGGTTTGCCTTCGCGCTCGAAATCAATGTGGATGCTGTCGCGCGTCGTACCTGCCATATCGAAGGCAATCACACGCTCTTCGCCGAGAATGGCGTTAACCAGCGTAGATTTGCCGACGTTCGGACGACCGATAACGGCAAAAACAGGATGTTTCGCTTCTTCCTCTTCCTTTTCAGGCTCAGGGAAGGTTTCCAAAATATCTTCAATCAGATAATACACACCATCGCCGTGTGCACCTGAAATAACATAAGGGTCGCCCAAAGCAAGTTCGTAGAACTCGGCGGCAAGCACGGCTCTGTTGCCCCCCTCACCTTTATTCACGGCCAAATAAACAGGGCGCGGACTTTGGCGCAAACGGTCGGCAATGATTTTATCTTGAGGTGTCAAACCGGTACGGCCGTCCACCAAAAACACAACTGCATCGGCTTCATCGACAGCCTGCAAGGTTTGTTTTGCCATTTCGTGCAAAATGCCACTGTCCACAACTGGCTCAAAACCGCCGGTATCGATGACCAAATAAGGTTTGCTGCCGACTTTGCCATGACCGTAATGTCGGTCTCGGGTCAGGCCTGGCAAGTCATGTACGAGCGCGTCTTTGGTGCGCGTCAAACGGTTGAATAAAGTAGATTTGCCGACATTGGGACGGCCGACAAGTGCGATGGTTGGTTTCATGATTGAGTCTTTCTGTGTCAAGTGCCGCCTAAAAACGGGAGCGGAACACAAGCAGGTGTTTTAAAAACACGGTTGATAAGGATAAGTGTAGGCCGTCTGAAAAGTCATTACAACTTCAGACGGCCTTGATTTCAAACAAACTTATTTCAAGCTGTCGATTTTCATTTGCAGCAATTCGCGGCCTACTGCGGTTTGCGGCATTTTGCTCAAAGCAGCTTCGTAACTTTGTACGGCTTCTTTGGTTTTATTTTGGGCAACGTAAACATCGCCTTTGGTTTCCAGCATCAAAGGCTCGAAATCAGCCTCAACCTGAGTATTCAGGGCATTGATGGCGGCATCGTATTTTTTCTGCTGCAACAGGACAACGCCCAAACGCTGCGCCGCCAAAGCTTGAACCAGCGGTGCGTTTTGGTTTTTCAGCACCCAATTCAAATGACCTTCCGCCACATCATAACGGCCGGCATCAAACTCGGTCGCCGCTACCATCAACGTAGCTTGGGCTGTCGAAATGGAATCAGGATAGTTTTTTTGCAATTCGGCCAAATCGGCATTGATGGCTTTTTGGTCGGTTTTTTGCTGCGCCTTTTCCACCATTTGCGCCAATACGGCGGCGGCTTCCTGATCTTTTGAAGCTTTTTGGCCTTGGTAAATGGTGTAACCCAAATATCCCAAAGCCGCCACGATCAGCAAGGCAAAGATCCAACGGCCGGTGCGTTTCCAAAAATATTTAAAGTTGTCTAACTCTTGTTGTTCTTCCAAATGGGCTGCCATTTATGCGTTCTTCCATTGTTGTAAAGTGTCTGTCAAATCAGCGGCGGCAACGGTTTTCTGTTCGTGTTTGCCCTGCATATCTTTCAGGGTAACCGTACCGTTTGCCAGCTCATCCTGAGCCACAATCAGGGCAAAGCGTGCGCCACTGTTGTCTGCTTTTTTCATTTGCGCTTTCAAGCTTTGATAGCCGGAATGCTGCATCACATTGAAACCTTGTGCGCGCAAGGCTTGCGCGTACTTCATCACCTGCAAGTCCGCACCTTCGCCTTGGTGCATTGCATAGACATCAGGCGCAGCGTTCACTTCCAACGAGCCGTATTCGCTCACCAAAAGCAGCAGGCGCTCAATACCCATTGCAAAGCCGATAGACGGTGCAGGTTTGCCGCCAAGTTCTTCAATCAAACCATCGTAACGGCCGCCACCGCACACAGTCGCCTGCGCACCGAGTTTATCGGTCGTCCACTCAAAAACTGTCTGATTGTAGTAATCCAAACCACGAACCAAGCGCGGATTTTCAATATATTGAATACCCAAACCGTCCAACATCACCTTGAAGCGTGCATAGTGGTTTTGCGAAGCCTCGCCCAAGTAATCCACCAAACGCGGCGCCGCGTTGCAGATTTCCTGCAAATCAGGGTTTTTCGTATCCAAAACGCGCAAAGGATTGGTTTTCAGACGGCGTTTGCTGTCTTCATCCAGTTGCGCTTCATAGCGGGTCAGATATTCGACTAATGCCGCACGGTGTGCCGTGCGTTCCTCACGGTTGCCCAAGCTGTTGATTTCCAAAGTCAGGTATTCGCGAATACCCAATTTTTCCCACAAATCGGCAGACATTGCGATGATTTCCGCATCAATATCCGGACCTTCAAAACCCAAAGCTTCGATACCGACCTGATGGAACTGACGATAACGGCCTTTTTGCGGACGCTCACGGCGGAACATCGGCCCCATATACCACAGCTTTTGCGGGCTGTTGTAGAGAAGGTTGTGTTCGACCACCGCACGCAAACAAGAAGCCGTACCTTCAGGACGCAAGCTCAAACTCAAAGAATCGTTTGAATCGGAGAAGGTGTACATTTCCTTGCCAACCACATCGGTTTCCTCGCCGATAGAGCGGACAAACAAACCGGTTTGCTCGACAATCGGTGTACGGATTTGCTGATAGCCGTAAGCGCGTGTCCAACGGCCGACTGTATCTTCAAACGCCTGCCAAAACGCAGCCGTCAGTTTAAAATCTTTTTGTTCGACAGGTAAAAGGTCGTTCATACCTTTTACAGATTGAATTTTTTGTGCCATTTCAATATGGGATAAGCGAAAATCAAATAGTTGGGCATTATAGCTGATTTTTAAGGGTTTGTGAGGTTGGGAACAAATCAAAAGGCCGTCTGAAAATTGGTTTTCGCATTCAGACGGCCTGTAAAGCAGATTGCAGAATCACATTCAATGATTTCAATTCCTCCCCTGCTTTTCAACTTAAATTTCTTAGAAACATATTCAATATAGATTCAATGCCGTTATACTTGGATTCTTTTCATCCCATCCCTATGCACATCATGAAAACACTGCACTCTCTTTTTGTTATCGGCTTGTTAACCACCAGCTTATTCTCCCAAGCGACGGCTGCAAATAACGCCACAAACAATCAAACGAAAATAGATTTAGTCAAAAAGGTTTATCTGACCAAAGTGGATTTAGGCTCTGAACACAATCGTGTTACTACGCCTGAACTACAAAAAATCATCCGACAATTCAATAAATTCGACACAAATATCCGTAAGCAACCCGATATGGAGATGGGGTGTGACATGCCGATACATTACTACTTAGGCTTTGGTCAGGATCATCCTGATAACTTCCATAAAACTTTGCAAGTCAAGGGCACTTCTCCCCATACCGTCCGGGCAACATTTAAACAATTTGACGGCCATAGGGTCGGTGCAGATTTCATGTTGAAATGTACAGAAAACCGTTGTTTGATAGATGATTTCAAGATGATTGGCGATCAAACCAGCATTAAAACCGATTACAAACTCGTTTTGCGCAAACAAAAATGTGAGTGAGCCAACAACACAAAAGGGCTGCCCAAATAAATGGAGCAGCCCTTTGATTTTGAAATCAAGGTCGTGAAGGGTGCGGATTTAAGCGGACAGGCGGCAAATTAGGTTTTCCGTATTGGGAAACGGCTTGTCTGCCTGAAGCCACTTTTCCTGACTGCATGACGCCGCTATCGTTGCGTATTGGATGTATGGCATACTCATCTTGATTTAATTGTGAAACTTCTTCATTGACTTCATGCTCTGCCACAAGTTCATACTCATTATCGTATGCCTTACTCTTGCCAAGCCGAACTTCCTCTCCCGCCATAGCGGATACGGAAAACACAGATAACATGATGATTATGCTGATTTCTTTCTGCATAATATTCTCCTTTTCTCAAATATTGCTTCTTTATCATTTCTTTAATTTATGCCACAAAAGCAAGTTCCAAAGAAACCAGTTTCTTTGGTCGTTTGAAGAATCTATTTAAGCACAAAACCTGCATCACTACATATCCGTTATTAGAAGTTTATTTTCCATATAAACAAGGCCGTCTGAAAAAATCCTAAAAACCGAGTACAATCCGCCGCATGAAAAAACGTACCAATCCCCTCCCCCTTTTAAACGGTGTCAAACCCAGCTACTTGGTTTTGCCGCATGAAAAGCAGTTTTACGACTTGCCGCTGCTGCATTTTCTATGCTCCCATTTTCCCTTTGTCGGCGAAGAAAACTGGCGGCGGCGGCTGAACAGCGGTTTTGTGGTGGGCGCGGATGGCGTACCGTTTGATGAGAATACCTTGTTCGAACCCGGCAAGACGATGTTTTATTACCGTGAAACCAGCCGTGAGAGCGAGCCGCGTATTCCGTTTGAAGAAAAGATTTTGCATATTGATGAGCACCTGATTGTGGCGGACAAACCGCATTTTCTGCCCGTCATCCCCAGCGGCAGGTTTTTGCGGGAAACCTTGCTCACGCGCCTGCGTTTGCGGCCTGAATTGCAGCATTTGAATGTTGAAGACATTACGCCGATTCATCGCTTGGACAAAGATACGGCAGGCGTTATGCTGCTTTCGCTCAACCCTGCCACGCGTCGCGATTATCAGACCATGTTCCAAGAAAAAACCGTCCGAAAAATCTATGAAGCGGTGGCGCCGACGCGGACGGATTTGGACTATCCGCTGCATATCTCATCCCGAATGGAACGCGGCAAAAAATTCTTCCTCACACAGGAAACGGAAGGCGAACCCAATGCCCACACGACCATCGAGCTTATCGAAAACCGCGGCGCATTCAGCCTCTACCGCCTCACGCCGCATACCGGAAAGAAACACCAGCTCCGCGTGCATATGATGAGTTTGAATATGCCGCTGATGAACGATGCGCTTTACCCTACCCCCTTGGCGGCCGGTGATAAAGACTACGACAGACCTTTAAAACTTCTGGCCAAAAGAATAGAGTTTACCGATCCTATCAGCGGAGAAATCCGCGTATTTGAAAGTAGCTTTACGCTTTAAGTTATTCAATCCAATGAAAAAGGCCGTCTGAAATTGTTCAGACGGCCTTTTTATCACGGAATCATTTGATTAGTGATGAATGCAGCTGCACTCTTTGTTCATATCAATCACCATGCGGCCGGTAATTTTACCTTCGCGCATTTCTTGGAAGATGGCAGGCGCTTCATCCAAAGCACGCAACTGGACTTTAGGCACAACCAAACCCTCTGCGCCGAATTGGAATGCTTCTTCCAAATCTTTACGGGTACCGACCAGAGAGCCGACCACTTCGATGCCGTCCAAGACCAGACGCGGGATGGACAGGTCCATAGATTCGGGCGGCAGACCAATGGCAACGACGCGGCCGCCTGCACGGACGCAGTCCACAGCGGAGTTGAACGCGGCGGCGGATACGGCGGTAACAACGGCTGCGTGTGCGCCGCCGGTTTTTTCTTGGATCACTTTGGCAGCGTCTTCTTTGGCGGCGTTGATGACTAAATCAGCGCCGCTTTCTTTAGCGAATGCCAGTTTTTCATCGTTAATGTCGATGGCGACAACGTGTGCGCCGAATACTTTTTTCGCGTATTGAACCGCCAAGTTGCCCAAACCGCCTGCGCCGTAAATCGCAATCCATTGGCCCGGACGGACACCGGAAACTTTAATCGCTTTATAAGTGGTCACACCGGCACAGGTAATGCTCGAAGCTTGCGCAGGATCCAAGCCTTCAGGGACTTTGACCGCGTAATCGGCACTCACGATACAGTGGGTCGCCATACCGCCGTCGGCAGTATAGCCTGCGTTCAATACAGAGCGGCACAAGGTTTCGCGGCCGGTATTGCAGTATTCGCAAGAACCGCAGCTTTGGAACAGCCATGCGATGCTGACACGGTCGCCAACTTTCAGATTTTTCACACCGTCAGCAACTTCTTTAACCAAACCGATGCCTTCGTGTCCCAACACGCGACCCGGTTTGTCGCCGTAATCGCCTGCCGCAACGTGCAAGTCGGTGTGGCACACGCCGCAATACTCAACTTCCACCAACGCCTCACCGTATTCCAGCGGACGCAGTTCGCGTTCAACAACTTCCACATCACCTGCTACATCTTTGTTTACTACCACAGCATGCATTTTCATGAGAGAGTCTCCTAGGGTGTTGAAAAACTGTTTAGCTATAAATGAGAATACTCCTCATGTTTGAAACCGTCAACCCATAATCTTTTTCAAAACAACGAGTTATGATGTTATACCATAACAAATCCTATTCAGACTATCTGAATCTTTAAATATATTAACAAATGCACTTTCATTTCAATCAAATCCTTTATTTTTCAGACGGCCTGCTACATGAAATAACATTGCAAATGTAAATTTTGAGAACATTATTATTTTTAGTACTTGAACTTAAAAAGAAAAAAGCATAAGCTGTTTTTATGGCGCAGAAATACGCCTTCCCATTCATTAAGGAGACAGTATTATGGCAAAAGATTTAAATGTGTTTGATAAAGAATATGGTCTTTTAATCAACGGCGAATGGACGAAAGGTAGCGAAGGCAAACTTTTATCCTCTTACAACCCTGCCAATGGCGATGAATTGGCCAAGTTCACAGACGCAACCGATGCCGATGTCGATGCTGCCGTGGCCGCTGCCCAAGAAGCGTTCAAAACATGGCGCAAAACCACGACTGCCGAACGCGCGGCCATTTTGAACAAAATCGCCGACGTGATTGACGAAAACGCAGAATTGTTTGCCCTGCAAGAAACCTTGGACAACGGCAAACCGATCCGCGAAACCCGCGCCGCCGACGTACCATTGGCTTCCGACCATTTCCGCTATTTCGCCAGCGTGATCCGCGGCGAAGAAGGCACTGCGACCCAACTTGACGCCGAAGACTTATCCATCGTTCTGCGCGAACCGATCGGCGTTGTCGGCCAAATCATTCCTTGGAACTTCCCATTCTTGATGGCCGCATGGAAAATCGCTCCGGCATTGGCCGCAGGTTGTACCATCGTCATCCACCCTTCTTCCAGCACTTCATTGAGCCTGTTGTCCCTCGCTCAAAAAATCAACCACTTGCTGCCTAAAGGCGTGTTGAACGTGATTACCGGCCGCGGTTCCAAATCCGGCGAATACATGCTGCACCACAAAGGCTTCAACAAACTGGCCTTTACCGGTTCAACCGAAGTCGGCCGCCGCGTCGGCATCGCCGCCGCCGAATTGCTGATTCCGTCCACTTTGGAATTGGGCGGCAAATCTGCCAACATCTTCTTCGACGATATGCCTTTCGACAAAGCCCTCGAAGGCGCACAAAAAGGTATTTTGTTCAACCAAGGCCAAGTCTGCTGCGCAGGTTCGCGCATTTTTGTACAAGAAGGCATTTACGACAAATTCGTCAATGCATTGGCTGAAGAATTCAAAAAAATCAAAGTCGGCCTGCCTTGGGAAGACGACACCCAAATGGGTTCGCAAGTCAACGCCGGTCAACTCGAGACTATTTTGAAATACGTCAAAATCGGTGAACAAGAAGGCTGCCGCATCATTACCGGCGGTAAAAAAATCGAAGGCGCATTGGGCAAAGGCGAATTTGTCGAACCGACTTTGATTGAAGCCAGCAGCAACGAAGCCCGCGTTGCCCAAGAAGAAATCTTCGGCCCGGTTGCCACCGTGATTAAATTCAAAACCGAAGAAGAAGTCATCAAAATGGCCAACGACAGCGAATACGGCTTGGGCGGCGCAGTGTGGAGTACCGACATCAACCGCTGCCTGCGCGTTTCCAATGCATTGGAAACCGGCCGCGTTTGGGTAAACTGCTACAACCGCCTGCCTGCCGGCGCACCGTTTGGCGGCTACAAAACTTCAGGTATCGGCCGCGAAACCCACAAAATGATGCTCGCCGCCTACACCCAAGTGAAAAACATCTACATCAGCACCCGTGAAGAACGCGAAGGCTTCTATTGATTTGCCGTTTTCACATTAATCTGATTTAGAAAATATAAAGGCCGTCTGAAACCTGTTTCAGACGGCCTTGCTTTATTCTGTTTTGCAATAAATGCTTTATATCTTTCTCAAAAAAAGCCCCACCACTTTCTCTCCGGCCACAGCCAGCAAGGCTCCGGCCACAACCACCATGGCACCCACATAGCTGACGAGATTCATATCCGAAGCGGCAAAATAATCGGGGGCGAGATGATGACCGATGGTAGAAAATATCATGGTGAACACAGGAATCAGCGTGGTGACGATACTGACTTTTGAAGCGTCCCAATGGTTGAGCGCTTCGCCGAATGAACCGTAGCCGATCAGCGTGTTCAGGCAGCAATAGATAAAGCAGCCCCATAAAAACGGATTGCCGATATGGGCGATTTGCAATGGTTCGGCAAATGGCAGGAAAACAAAGCTGCTGCAAAAATAAATCATGAGCAGGATTTGTTGCGAATTGAAATGTTTGGACAGAAGTTTTTGCGCCACACCGTAGCACACCCAAATCATGCTGCCTGAAGCCGCCATCATCACGCCGACTGCGTAGCTGCCCAAGCTGAAAAGTTCGCCGAATTTATCGTTGAAAAACATGACCAAACCCGTCAGCAAAAGCATCAAGCCGATTTTTTGCCAGTGCGTAAAGGCTTCTTTAAACACGCCCACTCCGACCAAAATCATGGTAAAGGGCGAGAGCTGCCACAACACCTGCGTGGTGGTCGGCGAAATATAGTGCAAACCCAGGGCAACGAGAACGAAGTTGGCGGAAATACCAATAATGCCCAGCACCAATAAAAACAAGGTTTGCCTGGAAAATTCAGACGGCCTCGGCAGCTTGCCGGTCAGCCCCAACAACACAAACAACACCAGCGAAGCTACTAAAAAGCGCACCCACACCAACGTGGGCGCATTGACGGCTTTTAAGGCCTGTTGGGCGATGACCGGCAGCGAACCCCAAGTCATGGTGGCAAGCAGAGCCAATGAAAAGCCGAGCCAAGGTTTTTGTTTCTTCATTTTTCAGACAGCCTTTGCTTACGCGGCTTCCCAGTAGTCGATATAAAGCTGCAATTCGAGATTATTCCGCCATTCGTTGGCAACGGGGCGGTACACCGTGCGGATGTATTCGGGAATGTCTTCGCTGCAACGCCAGAACATGGCTTCAAATTCGTAGCCGTCTTTTTGCAGCCAGACTTTTTTATGTTTGCCTTCCGCGCCTAGAGGCTGCTGGCGGATGACGTGAAATTCGTCGGTAAAACTCGGCGGCGCGAAGCCCTGCCCCCAAACGTGTCGGGCAAGGTTTTGCGCCTGTTCCAACGTGATGTCGCGTGCAGGCAGGCTGCCATCGGTGATGAAGGTTTGCGACAAATCGTCTTCGCACACCATCTCACGCACGGCTTCTTCAAAGGCCGTCTGAAACGCGGGAATATTGTGTTCAAGTATGCTCAAACCCGCCGCCATCGCGTGTCCGCCGAATTTCAAAATCAAATCGGGATGGCGTTTGGATACCAAGTCCAAAGCATCGCGCAAGTGCAGATTGGGAATGGAACGCCCCGAACCGCGCACTTCGCCGTTGTCGGCAGGCGCAAACACGATGGTCGGACGATAAAAACGGTCTTTGAGGCGGCTGGCAACAATGCCAACCACGCCTTGATGGAAATCGTCGCGATACGCCACCAACGTCGTCTGACCTGAAGGCAGGGTTTCGGGAAAATCATTCAGCGCATCTTGCAGCATAGACTGCTCGATTTCACGGCGCTCGATATTGAGGTTGTTTAACTGCGCCGCCAGTTCCTGCGCTTCGGCATCATCTTGCGCCAACAGACAAGCAATGCCGACCGACATATCGTCCAGCCGTCCGGCCGCATTGATGCGCGGTCCCAACGCAAAGCCCATATCAAACGGCTGAGCCTTGCGCCAATCCCGTCGCGCCACTTCAAACAAGGCGCGGATACCGGGACGCATTTTGCCCAAACGCATCCGTTTCAACCCTTGCGACACGAGGATACGGTTGTTGTGGTCTAGAGTGACGACGTCGGCAACGGTACCGAGTGCGACCAAATCCAAAAAGTCGCCCAGATTCGGCTCTTTTAGGCCGTCTGAAAAATAATTGCGGCGGCGCAGTTCGGCACGCAAAGCCATCAATACATAAAAAATCACGCCCACGCCCGCTAAGCTTTTGCTTTGAAAACTACAGCCTTTTTGGTTCGGATTGACGATGATGCAGTCGGGCACAGTCTCGGCAGGCAGATGGTGGTCGGTCACAATCACATCCAAACCCAACTCCTGCGCACGCGCCACGCCTGCAATGCTGGCGATACCGTTATCCACTGTCACCAATAAATCCACACCTTGCTCGGCAGCAATTTCAGCCAGCTCTGGCGTTAAGCCGTAGCCGTGTTCAAAGCGGTTGGGCACAAGGAAATCTACTTTCGCCCCCATCGCCGCCAAACCGCTCATACCGACGGAACACGCCGTCGCACCGTCGGCATCGTAGTCGGCGACAATCAGGATTTTTTCCTGACGCTCAATCGCATCCGCCAAACGGCCGGAGGCGGCTTCGCAGTTTGTCAGCGTTTGATACGGCAAAAGCGCAGCAAGCTTGTCGTCCAACTCGGCCGGACTTTGCACATCACGCGCAGCACATAGCCGTGCAATCAAGGGATCGGTACCGGCAGTGAGCAAGTCGTTGAAAACAGTCGGATTAATGGAGCGTGTTTGGATTTTGACGGACATGGTATGTGGGATTAAATAGAGAGAAAATTAATATATTTTTGAAGCGTTTATTTTAAGGTGGGGAAGGCCGTCTGAAACCTGCAATCCGTTTTCAGACGGCCTTGGATATTATTTGCGTGAAGCATCGATAATTTCACTGACTACGACATAGGGGACTGCTATCACTGCGCCGACTGCATCCAAAGCCAATGTGAATGGTGTTTGCAGGATATTTTCCGTCAACTTCTGAACATCAGTGCTTTTTTTGGTTTCCGTATAATAAATTCTGACCGGGACGGCAGTATCAAAACGGCGGTCTTCAGCAACATTTTTGGGCGTTGCGTAATAATGACCTTCGGTAGAAATACACCGCGTGTAGACAGTTTTGTCATCGAGTTCGACCGACTTGAATGCCAACTGTTTCAACTTGGCAATCTCGACAGCTTTTTGAGTATCGTAACGCAGGCAGAATTTTGAGCGGAAAGTTTGCGCTTCAGGGGATTTCAATTCGACCGGCAAAGCCTTATACGCATATCTTGGGTTTTGCTGAACCATTTGAAACTGTTTGTCCAATTTAACATCTAAGACCGCCTTCAACTTGGCCGAATCTCTAGGATTAACAACAAACCAATATTTTTTGCCCATCATGACCAGGCTGCCTGTTTCCAGTTGCGTATTGTCTTTGGCGACCACGCCAAATGCTTGAATATTGTCTTTGGCAACGGTTTTTTCGGTTGTGGTTTTATGGAACGGGTTGTTCTCTCCCCAAAGAAAGACAGTACAACCATTCAGGGTTAGTGCACTGATTAACAAGGCGGGTACAGAGCGGCGAAATTTCATGGTCATTCTCCTTCGGCATTACGATACAGGCCGTCTGAAAACCGCAATCCGTTTTCAGACGGCCTTGAGGTTTATTCCTCCCAATCCTGCCCTTCTTCTGGAGCGTCGGATTGACCGGCCTCCATCACTGCTTTAATTTCTTGGAACAGCGCGCGGAAGTTTTTAGGCGGCTTGTTTTGTTCCTGTTCTTTTTTGGTGTTGCGGATCAAGGTGCGCAATTTACCGGCGTCGGCTTGCGGAAAATCGGCCATAAATTGGGTAATCGCGCCATCGTCTGCCAACAGTCGGATACGCGCCTGCTCAACGCGTTGCAAAAAGGCATTGTGCGCCGTATTGTCGCCGCGCAGTTTGGCCAAATAGGCTTCGATGGGCGCAGGGTCGGTATCGCGCATCAGGCGGCCGATAAATTGGGCTTGGCGTTTGAGCGCGCTGTTGGAAGTGATTTTTTTATAGGTGGCGATGGCCTCGAACAGCTCTTCGTCCAAGCCGATTTTTTTCAACGTATCGCTGGAGAGTTTGGTCAATTCCATACCCAAAGCCTGTAAATCGTTCATCTGCTTTTTCATTTGGGTTTTGCTGACCCATTCGTCTTCTTGTTCAAACATTGTGTTTCCCTGATTTTCTGAATCTGCCTATTTTATCAGTTTTCAGACGGCCTTTCCGTGCGATTTTTGCAGAGGCCGTCTGAAACGGTTAAAATGCCGCAAAACCCTGTCAGGAAACCTTTTTATGCTGTTTAACCACACACCGGACGAGCTGTTGCGCTTGTGCGGACACACGCTGGATTTGGCCAAACAATCCGGCGCCACCTCGGCCGAAGCCGATTTCAGCGAGTCGCTCGGCCAAAGCGTCAGCGTGCGCCTGGGCGAAATCGAACAAATCGAGTTCCAACAAGATAAATCTTTAGACATTACGGTCTATGTCGGCCAACGCAAAGGCCGCGCCAGCACGGCCGACTTCTCCGAACGCGCCCTGCAAGATACGGTCAAAGCCGCCATCGATATTGCACGCTATACCGCCGAAGATGATTGCGCCGGCCTTGCCGACGCTGCCTTGATGGCAACCCATATCGGCGACCTCGACCGCTACCACGAATGGGATTTGAGTACCGAATCCGCCATCGATTTGGCCAAGCAATGCGAACAGGCCGCGCTGTCAACGGACAAACGCATTGAAAATTCCGAAGGTGCATCGGTTCATACCGGCCATTACCAATACGTCTACGGCAACACCCACGGCTTTGCCGCACACCAGCAAAGCACGCACCACAGCATTTCTTGCAGCGTGGTCGCCAGCGACGAACACGGCATGCAGCGCGACTATTGGTATGATTCTTCCTGCCGTCACGAAGATATGGACGCGCCCGAACTCATCGGCCAAACTGCAGCCGAACGGACTTTACGCCGTCTGAACAGCCGCAGCGTTCCGACCGGCAGCTATCCCGTACTGTTCGACACCACTGTCGCCGTCGGCTTAATCGGCCACCTTATCGGCGCACTCAGCGGCGGCGCGCTCTACCGCCAAAGCAGCTTCCTGATTGACAGCATCGGCAAACAGGTGCTGCCCGAGTTTCTCAGCCTGCGCGAAGAACCGCATATTCTGCGCTCGTTCCGCAGCACTTATTTCGATGCCGAAGGCGTGGCCACGCAGCCGCGTTTTGTGGTGAAAGACGGCATAGTCGAAGGCTATTTCCTTAGCAGTTACAGCGCGAAAAAACTCGGTATGCAGACAACAGGCAATGCCGGCGGCGCGCACAATCTGTATCTGAACCACACCCATGCCACGCAGGCCGACCTGTTGAAAGAAATGGGAACAGGTTTGCTGGTTACCGAATTGATGGGACAAGGCGTCAACGGCATTACCGGCGACTACTCGCGCGGCGCGGCCGGTTTTTGGGTGGAAAACGGCGTCATTGCCTATCCGGTTCAGGAAATCACCATTGCCGGACGTTTGCAGGATATGTACCGCGACATCACCGGCGTGGCAGACGACGCATTACGCCGCTCGTCCAACCAAATTGGCTCCATCTTGGTTTCTAAAATGACGGTTGCCGGCAACTGATTGAACTAAATATACAAAAGGCCGTCTGAAAGATATCTTTTCTTTTCAGACGGCCTCGCCGTTATCTACTTCTATAAAAAACACATCATGCATATTGTCGTTATCCCCTCTTGGTATCCTTCTTCCGAAACCGACGTGGACGGAATCTTTTTCCGTCTCCAAGCCCAAGCTCTGCAACGCGAAGGCATGAAAATCGGCATGGTCGTGCCCATGTTCCGCTACTTGAGAAGCCAGCCGAAAACCATCTTCTCACGCTTCTACGGCCTGCGCCGCCATCAGCAAGGCGGGCTCAACACTTACGCCTATGACAGCATGTATTTCTTCCCACGCTGCCCAGTTGTCGATATCGACCGCATCCGCTGGGTCAACGCAGGCATGAAAGCTTTTGAAGCCTATATCGCCGACAACGACAAACCCGACGTAATTCACGCCCATTGCGTCAACTACGCCGCTATTTTGGCCTGCGCCATCTTCAAAAAATACGGCGTTCCCTATGTGATTACCGAACACAGCAGCGCCATTTCACGCGGCCTTGTCCGCAAAAACCAATGGCCGTCCATGCACGAAGCCGTGCGCCACAGCGCGGCCCGGTTCGCCGTCAGCCGTGATTTCTGCCGTATTCTCGAAAAAACCTACGCCGGTACAGACTGGCAATACCTGCCTAATATGCTGGGCGGCAATTTTGAACAGGATTTCGAGTTCCCCGAAAAAAACAATCAAGACTTCACCTTCTGCAGCGTCTCCCACCTGCGCCACCTCAAAGGCCACGACCTGCTCCTGCCTGCTTTTGCCGAAGCACTCAAAACCTATCCGCAGCTCAAACTCAAAATCGGCGGCGGCGGCGCAGAAGAAGGCCGTCTGAAACAACTGGCAAGCGACTTGGGCATTAACCACGCCGTTACCTTTACCGGCGCATTGACTACCGACCAAACCCTAGACCTCATGCGCCACAGCAACGCATTCGTCCTCGCCAGCCGTACCGAAACCTTCGGCGTCGTCTATATCGAAGCACTGTCGCAAGGTTTACCCATTATCGCCACACGCTGCGGCGGCCCCGAATCCATCGTCACTTCCGACAACGGCCTGCTGGTGCCAATCGAAAACATACCGGAACTGACCAAAGCATTGCTCACCCTCTACGAAAACCATGCACACTACGATCCCGTCCGCTTGCGCCAAGATTGCCTGCAACAATTCGGCAGCCGAGCCATAGCGCAACACCTGATCGACACCTTCCAAAAAGTGTTTAATAAATAGGCATAAACCATGCAGGCCGTCTGAAATCCTTCAGACGGCCCGCCTTCTTCCAACAAGACAAATCTAGTGTAAAATTAAGACAATAACCAAACTTTTTGATTTAAAATCAGTCCAAGGAAAAACTGTTACCTATAATAATATCCCCACATACATTATGCGCTATTACGGAACGATTACTCGCTGGAACAGCAAGCGCGGCTTCGGCGCCGCTACCATAGAAGACACAGGCCAAGAAATCTTTCTTGCCCTTGCCGCCTTCACCACCCTTACCCGCCTTCCGGCCGAAGGGCAACACATCTCCTTCAACATCACAGAAGGCCGGCGCGGCCGCAAAGAAGCTGAAAACGTCTGCTTCGCCCTCGATTGCGCCGACTGCTTTGACGTCCTCGTCCCTCCCCCTGAAAAACCCCTCGCCGGCAAACAAGCCATCGTCGGCCTGATTGCCGTTATCTTCGTCTGCAGCATTTTCGCCGCCTTGTGGTACGGCCTCCACTTTTCCGACAACACACCAAAAGAGCCGGCCGTCAAAAAACAAGAAACCATGGTTCACGAAGTAGCCGCCAAAATCGAAGCCGAACGCAAAGCATGGCGCGATGCCGTCAACCGCAGCAACCAACGCTCGGGACAGTCTCAACGCGCCAAAGATAATACGTCAAAACAATAATAATATTTATATCAGATTAAAATCCTTTTATATCAAAGCCTTTTTATCAAAAATTCAAATATAGCAAGCCAACTTAAAAAACTGTCTTCTGCATATTTAATGCACGAAGGCAGTTTTTCATTGAAAATAAAAACACTTCAATTTGCCATGTTCAAAACATGCTTCTCTGACACTATCCATCTAGATAGAAATAAGCACCATGTATAAAACAAATCCAAACTACTCAAATACTCCATATTTTAATCGTCAATAAAATAGATTTATTAATGCAATCAAATATACCCAATTTGAATCTGATTAAAATATAGCCCTTTTAAATTTAACAGAATATTTTCAAAGAATTAATTTATCTCTGAAAAAATATAAACAAACTTGAGGCACACTCTAAACAGTTTATTAACAGTTTATTAAATAAAAGCATTTGACACGCTATTACGTAAGACTATACATATTACCCTGACTTAATTCCTCTTAATTTTTGATAACATTTTGTTTTATATATTGTATCTTTCCTACAACATCAAAAAAATATTCAAAAATATCAAAATACGTAATATCTTGATTTCATAAAAGAAATATTTAAATTTCATTATTACCCTAATAGTTTCCTCCTACACTTTCTATCTTATCTGTTTGTTTATGTATGTATTTGTTGTAGAATTTTTTTGACCGTAAAAGTCATTAACCAGATTTAACCGATATTCAAATACTTAAGGATTCAAACTTATGATACAAAAATCAAAACGACAGCTTTGGTTTGCGCCGCTTTGTTCGCGGTAACTGCATGTAGTAGCAATGGTGAGAGCGGTCCAGATATCAACCCTTCTAATACGATTACTCCTTCTAAACCTACAACTCCAGCTAAACCAACTACTCCTGAAACTCCGGCTAAACCGACCACTCCTGAAACTCCGGCTAAACCGACCACTCCTGTAACTCCGGCTAAACCGACTACTCCATCTCAACCAACACCTAGTGCAGCTGTTGGCGGTAATGCAATGACTTCAACAAATGCATCCTATAACACTGCAAAATACGTTACTCCTCAAGGCGAGATGAATGCTAGTGTTACCATTGACGGTCGTAAAATTGATTTATCCAAAGCCAATGCAGCATTTCTCTTCTACAGAGAAATTGGCCCTACCAAAGATAATATGTCGACCCGTATGACTGTTTTGAGCGGACGCAAATACAGCCATGTTCAATTCGGTGCACAAACTGTCGGCATTATTAGCCCTACTTATCAAACAACACTTCATCATGACTCTTTTGCCATTGGTAGTATTACGCCAACTAGTGGTGCAGGTGCTATGCCAACTTCTGGCAAAGCATCTTATGTTGGTGATGCCATTCTGCTTCAAGGTGCAGCTTATACAACAGGCGCATCTAAATTTGATGTTGATTTCGGCCGTAAAACCATCTCAGGCCTGATTGACCATGTATATGATATTCCTGTTTCCGGTAAAATTTCCGGTTCATCCTTCAGCGGCGAGCAAGATGGTATCCGTATGAAGGGTAATTTCTTCGGTCCTAAAGCTGCAGAATTAGGCGGTGTCTTTAGTGCTGAGCATGAGAATAATGTTTACCAAGGCTCTTTCGGCGCGAAAAAACAATAATCTGCCGCTTTCAACCGTCCGGCATCTGCCGGGCGGTTTGTTTTACCAATATGCCGTCTGAAAGAATTTTTACCATGCTCAAACGCCCCAAAACGAAATAAAAAATATGCGCTATCCAACTTTGGCTTTAATTTTATGCGCTGCGGTACACTATGCCTCAGCAGCACCAACACCACACGATGAAATTCAGCCCGACCTAAACCATAATCAAATCCGCAAGGCTGAAAAACAAACTCTGCAAGAAGACAATCAGGTTGAGCAACAACAGTTTTCTATGTCATCAGAAGAATTGCTCCAACAACCTGAAATCTTAACCGATGCAATGGATACCGCCCTTGCACGCCAAAATATTGACAACATCCGTTTCCTATTGCCACTCTACCGTCGCATGACCGGACACGACGAAACAATGGTTTCCTATGCAGATGCAATTCTTTCCCGTGCAGATGGAAAGTACAAAGTAGCAGAACAGGATTTTCGGAATATCCTTGCCAATCATCCTGACTACTCTCCTGTACGCCTACAATTGGCATTAACCCTTTCACAAGACGGAAAAATGCGTGACGCAGCAAAAGAGTTACAGGAAGTCCGCAAAACTCCCGACCTACCTGAACCAACACTGCAATATTTGAATGAATTTGATAAATTTCTGAAGAAAGATAAATCTTGGAATTTTGACGGTAATATTTCCTACGTTCGCGACAATAATATTGCCCGAACGCCGCGCGAACGTGTGTACGGAGGTTTTGAGTTTGAAGCGCCTCGTACAGCAAACGGTATTGCCTACGATGTTTCTGCACAAAAAAATACTCCGCTCAATGGACATTGGGTCTGGAAAAAAAACCTTTCTGCTGGTGGCAAATTTTATTGGGATGCGCATGATTATGATGATTTAACTGTGCGTGCTGAAACCGGTGCCGGCTGGCGGAATCATACTCAGGAAGTCTCCTTATCGCCATTTTATGAAAAGCGCTGGTATGGTACAGAGCCCTACTCCAATACATCAGGCGGTATTTTGCGCTATTCACGTGTGTTATCGCCCAAATGGCAAGTATTCGGCGCATGGCAGTCCGGCTACCGTAAACATAAAGAAAGAAAATTCTTAAACGGTGCAAACCATATTGCCTCTATATCAACCCTCTATTATCGTAAGAGTGGTGAATATTTCGTATTTGGCGCAGGAAAAGGATACAACAGTGCGCGTGACCGTTCTGATGCCTATAAATATGAAAATCTGCGTGCAGGCTGGACAAAAGCATGGGGCAAGTCAGGCAAGCTTGTTACTTCACTCAATACCACTGTACAGTACCGCCGCTATCAGGCAGAAGATATTTTCAATATCAAACGAAATGACCGTGAAACCTACGTCCATTTGTCAGCGGGTCATAAAAAGTTGTCCTGGAAAGGCTTTACTCCGCGCCTGAACTGGGGTTGGACACATGTCCACAGCAATCATTTTTATTACCGTCAAAACCAGCATCGCTTGTTTATCGATATTTCCAAACAATTTTAGAATGGAAGTGAATAAAAAGGTCGTCTGAAAACTATACCCAAAGTTTTCAGACGACCTTTTTATTGCTTTAAGGAAAAATTAAAGTTCTCCCCATTCAGGCTCACTTAATTGTGTAACTAGCCATCAGAATTTCTTAATCGTCAGCCTTTGTTCTTACCTCAATTCGGTTCAGCCATTTCCAACGCCTGTTTAATGTCTACGGCTACAACGCGCGATACGCCTTTTTCCTGCATAGTTACGCCGACGAGCTGCTCTGCCATTTCCATGGTCAGGCGGTTGTGGGAGATGTAGAGGAACTGGGTTTGCGCCGACATTTCTTTGACCAGGTTGCAGAAACGCGAGGTGTTGGCGTCGTCCAGCGGGGCGTCGACTTCGTCCAGAAGGCAGAAGGGGGCGGGGTTGAGGCTGAACAGAGCGAACACGAGGCTCATGGCAGTGAGGGCTTTTTCGCCGCCGGAGAGGAGGTGGATGGTGCTGTTTTTCTTGCCGGGCGGACGCGCCATGATGGACACGCCGGCGGTCAGGAGGTCGTCACCTATCATTTTGAGGGTGGCTTCGCCGCCGCCGAAGAGGGTCGGGAAGAAGGTTTGGACTTTGCCGTTGACGGCATCGAAGGTTTCTTTGAAGCGCGCTTTGGTTTTGTCGTCGATTTGGGCGATGGCTTCTTCCAAAAGGGTGATGGCGGCCTGTACGTCTTCGCTCTGGCTGCGGTAATAACCGTCGCGTTCGCGCGCTTCTTCGAGTTCCTGCAAAGCGGCGAGGTTGACGGCGCCGAGGGCTTCGATTTGCTGGGTGAGGCTGCCGATGCTGCTGTTCAATACTTTCGGCGATTCTTTCGCCAACGCTTCGAGCGCGTCCAAATCAGCGGCCCGTTCGGTCAGGTTTTGATGGTAGCGTTTGGCGTTAATCAGGGCTTCCTGCTGCTGCAACAGGGCTGTTTGGGTGGCGGCCTGAAGCTGCGGCAGCTTGGTTTGCAGGGTTTGTACGCGGGCGTATTGTTCCCTGCCCTGCTCCTGAATCTGCGCGAGTTTGTCCTGCACGGCGATGTATTCTTCATCCAAAGTTTGTACGGCTTCGGTCAACTCGTCGAGCTTGATGTGCTGCTCATCGTTTTGGAACTCGGTTTCATAGGCAAGGGCAAGCTCTTGCTGGCGTTCCTGCCAGTCCAGGGTTTGCTGTTCGAGCCGTGCGATTTGCTGCTGGTAGTTTTGTTTTTGCTGGTTGAGTTTGTGGACGGCGACTTCGGCAAGCCCGTATTGGCGGTTGGCTTCCAGCAGGGCAAGCTGCGCCTGTTTCAGACGGCCTTGCTGCTCTTGGCGACTGTGCGCGGTGGTTTGCTGTTGGTGTTCGAGTTCGGCGGCGGCTTCCTGCAAAGTAACGATGTCGTCTGAAAGCCCGTCGGACGTGTGTTGCAACACGGTCTGCTCTTCCGCCAACTGCGCCAGTTCGCGCTCGATGTGTTCGCGGCGGATTTGCCCTTGGTTGGTGCGCGCCAGAAGTTCGGCGGCGCGTTGCTGCGCCTGACTGTATTGGCGCGTGTGCTGCTGTTGCTGCTGCATCAGGTTTTTATGTTGCACTTCTGACGAGCGCACGGCGGCCTCCGCCTGTTTGAACGCAGCTTCGGCGGCTGAAAGTTCGGGGGCGAGGTTTTCCAGTTCGGACGCGATGCCGTCGAGGCGCGCTTTTTGGGCAATCAGGCTTTCCTGCGCGGGTTTGGCATAGAGCAGGACGCTGACTTTATCGACCTGATGGCCTTCGGGCGTGAGCCAGATTTGATGCGTGCCCAAATCGTTTTGATGCGCGAGGGCGTAGCTCAAATCGGGCGCGCACAATACGCCGTCGAGCCAGTGGTGTAATGCCGTCTGAAATGGCGGCTGCGCTTGGATTTGGTTCAGCAATGCCTGTACGGGCAGCGATTTTTTGATGCCGCCGGAGAGGTCGTCTGAAAGCCATGCCGCCTGCCCCTGCGGCAAAGGTGCGGGGGGAACGAAGCCGTGCGGCACGCTACGGGCGTGCAGGCGTTCGGCAAGGATGACGGACAGGGCGTGCTGCCACTCGGCGGGCGCGGTGATGTGTTGCCACAGTTGCGGCGCGGCGGCGTGGTCGGTTGCCTGCCAGAAGTCGGCGGCTTCCTGCTGTTGCGACAGGATTTGCGACAACGCCTGCTGCTGCGCCTGCAAGGTAATATGTTGCTGCTTCAGGCTTTGGAAGCGGTTTGAGGCCGTCTGAAACGCTTCGCGGGCGGCGTGTAAGGCTTCTTCGGCGGCAATGATTTGTTCTTCGTAATGCTCTTGCTGGCTTTGCAACAAGACGGCGGCTTCCTGCGCGGCGGCGGTTTCGGCTTCGTCGGGCAGGTTCAGGGCTTGGTTTTCCTGTTTCAGACGACCTTTGCGCTCTTCGTGCTTGGCAACGGTTTGTTCGGCATGGGCAAGCTGCTGCTGCTTCAACGCCAGTTCGCGACGGATGCGGTTTGCCTCGTCCTGCTGGGTTTGGAAGGCGGCATTGAGCGTGGCTTGGGCTTCTTCCAATTCGGGCAGACGCTCTTCGTGTTCGGCAACCTGCATCGCCCATTCCGCCAATTCGGTTTGCTTTTCTTCCGCCTGCAACTCGTTTTCTTCAAGCTGCACACGGATTTGCTGCTGCTCCTGATGGATGCGTTGCATCTGCGCCTGCGCCGCCTGCTTGTCGCGTTCGATGCGTTGGTGCAGGTTTTGCTGATGGCGGATTTGTTCTTCCAAACGGGCAATCTGCTCGCGCAACACGCCGCGTTTGTTGCTCAATTCGTGTACTGCCTGCTGCTGCGACTGTTCGGCAGTCTGCAAGGCGTGTACTTCGTCGTTTAACGCCCGAACCTGCGCGGCAGTTTCGTCCTGCTGCGCCTGCAAAGACTGATGTTGTGCGGTCGCCTTGTCGGCGGCAGCAAGCGATTGCTGCCATTGGGCGTAATCGAGCAAATCCTGTTGTTGGTTCAACTGCGCGGTCAGGGATTTGTAGCGTTCGGCGGTTTCCGCCTGTTTCTCCAGCTTTTTCACCTGACGCGCCAACTCGTTCTGCAAATCGCCCAAACGCTGCAAATGCTCGCGCGTGTCTTTCAGACGACCTTCCGTCTCCTTGCGGCGTTCCTTGTATTTGGACACGCCCGCCGCCTCCTCGATATAGGCGCGCAACTCCTCCGGTCGCGCTTCGATGATGCGCGAAATCATCCCCTGCTCGATAACGGCATAACCGCGCGCGCCCACGCCCGTACCCAGAAACAAATCGGTAATGTCGCGACGGCGCACGGTCTGATTGTTGATGAAATAAGTCGATTCGCCCTGACGCGTCAGCTGCCGCTTGATGCTCACCTCGGCATACTGCCCCCACGCCCCCTGCAAACTGTGGTCGCTATTGTCAAACACCAGCTCCACCGAAGCCCTCGGCGCAGGACGGCGCGTTGCCGCACCGTTAAAAATCACGTCCTGCATACTCTCGCCGCGAAGCTGCTTCGCCGAAGCCTCGCCCAACACCCAGCGAACCGCGTCAATCACATTCGACTTGCCGCAGCCGTTCGGCCCGATAACCGCAACAAGCTGCCCCGGCACATGAATCGTGGTCGGGTCGGTAAAAGATTTGAAGCCGGAAAGTTTAATGTGGGTAAGGCGCATGGCAATGTTTCGAATCGGAAAAGAAGACGTATTTTAACGGAAATACGCTTATCCGTTGAGAGAAAAGCATCCATAAAGTCCGACTGCTTTTTTATCCTCAAAAGGCCGTCTGTAAAGTTTGTTAAAAAGAAACAGACCAGCTATCGAACTCACTAAAATATTCAAAATAAATTCATATAAAACAAATAACTAAAAAAACATCTACCCAACCACCTGCCCTTTGATTAATTTTTGTACAGAAATGCAAACAAACTGTTTATTTTTTTATGATTTATGGTTATTATCAGGTATTAAAGGTTTAAAAATCAGATAAACGATCTCTCCAACCTTTTCATCAAGCGAATAACTATACAGGGAATCTCATGTCAAACATCCAAACCAAACTTAAAACCATCGTTTTTACAGCCATCAGCGCAGCCATTTTGTCCGCATGCGGTGGTGGCGGAGGCGGCGGTTCATCTGCTTTAAGCACCGGCGCGACTCCTACCAATAATACCGGCAACTCTGCTGGCAATAATGGTAATCCTACCAACAACAGCAATGCCAACACTCCGAAAGCGCCGTCTACTACGCTTACTAACAGTGCCGACAACCTTGCCGCACTGACCGATGAAGCTCCAATCGATCCGGCCAACGTTAGCCAGCCTTTGCACACACATTTCATCTCTTCCAAAGGTGCACAGCAATCCAACCCTAACGTACAAATCCGCAGAGATGCCGCAGGCAAAATGTTCCAAACGGACAATCAAGACCGTAACCAAAATGGCCTGATCAGTTCTATTGACTTTAACAGCAATGATGAAGTCAAAATGGACGGCGTTGTGTTATTTAATAAGACCTCTAATGGCAACGCAACCCAACCTACATGGACAAGCTACGCTTCTGTTATTGCCAAAGTATATTCAAAAGGCAATACTCAAACTGATGTCAGCGAACAAACAGGCAAAGAGAAAAATACCGAATTCGCATATGGTAAATCAACTTTGGATGAACGTATTGTTGAACTTTATAAGAAGTTAGAAGCTGAAAAAGAAAATCTAAAAAAAGAACAAAACTCAGAGTCTGGTCAAGTTGATCATGACAAAATAAAGGAAATTAAAGCTAAAATTGAAGAATTAGACTCTTTATACCAAAAAAATCTGCAACATCGTACTGGTCTGGCAACCTTTAATAAAATTGACAGCGATAAGTTAGCCTACTTCCGCACTGATAAAAATGGCTTAGTCTTCGATAAACAATTCGATGGCGTTTATGTTATCAACTTTGATGACGGCACCAAAATTGTGTTGCATGATCCTTCCGCAGCCGGCTGGACATATCAAACCTTCGCGCATTACACCGACCCTAAAGGACATGTATACCAAGGCTACCAAAGCTTGGGTGATGAGACTGTCTTCACTACCCTGCCTGCAAAAGGTACAGCCACCTACAAAGGTATTTCCACTGCCTATGTGGTTACCGACAATAACAATCGTCAGTTGACTTCCAATGTCATGGCTATTGTTGATTTCGGCCTCAAAGGTGTCCGTTTTGAAACATCAAACTCACACTTCCATACTTTGGAAAATGATAAGCGCGTATCCAAAGCAGATAAAAACTACGATTTCAAAGGTACGGCAAGCTGGAAAGACGGCAACCTCTTCTCCGGTAAAGTCAGCACGGCCGATGACAAGTTAAGCGGCAACCTGAACGGCAAATTCTACGGCCCCAATGCTGCAGAAATTGGCGGCACTTACGGCTTGAAAAACAAAGATGCAACCGAACACTTAATCGGTGGCTATGGCGCGAAACGTCAATAAACCTGCCTAAACAAAAGGCCGTCTGAAGTTTCAGACGGCCTTTTGTTTTTCAACTTGGATTACACCGATACGGCTGCTTTGATGTGCGGATGCGGATCGTAGCCTTCTAATTCAAAGTCTTCAAATTTGAAGGCAAACAAGTCTTTGACTTCAGGATTGATTTTCATGGTCGGCAGGCTTCGGAAGTTGCGGCTTAATTGCAGCTGAGCCTGCTTGATATGGTTGCTGTACAAATGCGCATCACCAAACGTATGGATAAATTCACCGGCTTCCAAGCCGCATACTTGCGCCATCATCATGGTCAACAATGCATAGCTGGCGATGTTGAACGGCACACCAAGGAAAATATCGGCGCTGCGTTGGTAAAGCTGGCAAGACAGTTTGCCGTTGGCAACATAAAACTGAAACAGCGCGTGGCAAGGCGGCAAGGCCATTTCGTCGACCAAAGCCGGATTCCATGCCGATACAATCAGACGGCGCGAGTCGGGATTTTTCTTGATTTGTTCCACCACATTAGCAATTTGGTCGATATGGCGGCCGTCGGGTGCGGGCCAGCTGCGCCATTGGTAGCCGTAAACCGGGCCTAAATCCCCGTTTTCGTCCGCCCATTCGTCCCAAATGGAAACGTTGTTGTCTTTCAGGTATTTGATGTTGGTATCGCCTTTGAGAAACCAAAGCAGCTCATGAATAATCGAGCGCAGATGCAGTTTCTTGGTGGTCAACAGCGGAAAGCCTTCACTCAAATCAAAACGCATTTGGTAACCGAACACGGAACGCGTACCGGTGCCGGTACGGTCGGATTTGTCGATGCCATTGTCGAGAACATGGCGCATAAGGTCGTGATAGGCTTTCATGTGTTTCCTTAATGTATGTGTTGTGGGAATTTCTTGTGTATTGTACCGAATTTTCAGACGGCCTGCCTCTCTGTCTTCAATAGGCCAGCCTTCCCCATATTCGCGTAGTACACTCATTAACAATGTTGACAATTTAGCGCTAATTTACACAAATTTATGAGCTGACTTAAATTTTTACAAAAAAATTTTCAACATTTTCTAGTTTAATTACTCAGCATTTTATTTTTATTTAAATCTATTTAATGAAATATTTTTATATATTTTTAATTAAATTTAAAATATAATTCCATTTTTACAAATTGGTAAAAAAATAATGTCAACAATCTAGGTAAAATTTTTCTTGGCAAGTAAAATTTTTACAGCTATATTTCAAAACATAAATATTGAAATATCTCACTCAATAGGAGTAGAAAAATGACTGACCTGAACACCCTGTTTACCAATCTTAAACAACGCAACCCCAACCAAGAACCCTTCCATCAAGCCGTTGAAGAAGTGTTCATGAGTTTGGATCCGTTTTTGGCGAAAAACCCAAAATACACCCAACAAAGCCTGCTTGAGCGTATTGTTGAACCGGAGCGCGTGATTATGTTCCGCGTCACTTGGATGGACGACAAAGGCCAAGTCCAAGTCAACCGCGGCTACCGCATTCAAATGAGTTCCGCCATCGGCCCTTACAAAGGCGGTTTGCGTTTTCACCCGACCGTCGATTTGGGCGTGTTGAAATTCCTCGCTTTTGAGCAAGTCTTCAAAAACGCGCTGACCACCCTTCCTATGGGTGGCGGCAAAGGCGGTTCCGACTTTGACCCTAAAGGCAAATCCGATGCCGAAGTAATGCGCTTCTGCCAAGCCTTTATGACCGAACTCTACCGCCACATCGGCGCCGACACCGACGTTCCTGCCGGCGACATCGGCGTAGGCGGCCGCGAAATTGGCTATCTGTTCGGCCAATACAAAAAAATCCGCAACGAATTTGCTTCCGTCCTGACCGGCAAAGGCCTAGAATGGGGCGGCAGCCTGATTCGCCCTGAAGCCACCGGCTACGGTTGCGTGTATTTTGCCCAAGCCATGTTGGAAACCCGCAACGACAGCATCGAAGGCAAACGCGTATTGATTTCCGGCTCCGGCAACGTGGCGCAATACGCTGCCGAAAAAGCCATCCAACTGGGTGCAAAAGTACTGACCGTTTCCGACTCCAACGGCTTTGTCCTCTTCCCTGACAGCGGCATGACCGAAGCGCAACTGGCCGCTTTGATCGAGCTGAAAGAAGTACGCCGCGAACGCGTCGCCACTTACGCCAAAGAACAAGGCCTGCAATACTTTGAAAACCAAAAACCGTGGAACATCGCAGCCGAAGTCGCCCTGCCTTGCGCCACCCAAAACGAATTGGACGCAGATGCCGCCAAAATCCTGCTGGCAAACGGTTGCTATGTGGTTGCAGAAGGTGCGAACATGCCGTCAACTTTGGGCGCGGTCGAACAATTTATCAAAGCCGGTATCCTCTACGCTCCGGGCAAAGCGTCCAACGCCGGCGGCGTAGCGACTTCAGGTTTGGAAATGAGCCAAAACGCCATCCGCCTGTCTTGGACTCGTGAAGAAGTCGACCAACGCCTGTTCGACATCATGCACAACATCCACGAATCCTGCCTGAAATACGGCAAAGTCGGCGACAAAGTGAACTACGTCAATGGTGCGAACATTGCCGGTTTCGTCAAAGTTGCCGATGCCATGTTGGCGCAAGGTTTCTAAACCCCTATCCAGTCAAACCAAAGGCCGTCTGTTTTCAGACGGCCTTTTTCTTTTCATACAAATTTTATACGCCCAAATAACCTTCCCTGCTGGAAAGCCATCTTGCCAAATGCGCTTCGACGATTTCAGGGTTTTGTTCAATCAGCAAAGGGGCGATTTCGCGCGCTTGTTCTAAAAGGTGTAAGTCCTCTTCAAGGTTGGCAAAACGCAGCATGGGAACGCCGCTTTGACGCGCACCGAGAAATTCGCCGGGGCCGCGGATGTTGAGGTCTTGGCGGGCGATTTCAAAGCCGTCGGTGTGTTCGTAGATGACTTTCAGCCGCGCTTTGGCGAGTTCGCTCAAGGGCTCGGCAAACAGGAGGACGCACACGCTTTCTGCCGCGCCGCGCCCTACCCGTCCGCGTAATTGGTGCAGCTGCGCCAAGCCCATGCGCTCGGCGTGTTCGATGACCATCAGGGCGGCGTTGGGCACATCTACGCCGACTTCGATGACGGTAGTGGCGACCAAGACGTTCAGACGGCCTGCCGCAAACTCCGCCATGACTTCGGCTTTTTCGGCGGCTTTCATGCGCCCGTGTACCAAGCCGATGTTGAGTTCAGGCAATGCCGCCTGAAGCTGCTCGAGGGTTTCGGTAGCGGTTTGCAGTTGCAGGGTTTCGCTTTCTTCAATCAACGGGCAGACCCAGTATGCCTGCTGCCCTTTGCGGCAGATGTTGAGAACGAAGCCTTCGACTTCGGCGCGGCGGATATTGTTGACGAGGCGGGTTTTAATCGGGGTGCGCCCGGGCGGCAATTCGTCGATGACGGACACGTCCAAGTCGGCGAAAAAACTCATGGCAAGCGTGCGCGGGATGGGCGTGGCGGACATCATCAGCTGGTGGACGTCGCGCCCTTTATTTTTAAGGGCAAGGCGTTGAGCGACGCCGAAGCGGTGTTGTTCGTCCACAATCACTAAGCCCAGATTTTGGAACTCGACGTCGTCTGAAAACAGGGCGTGCGTGCCGACGGCGATTTTGACAGAGCCGTCAGCCAGTTTGGCTTTGGCTTCGTCTTTGGCTTTTTTGCGCTGGCTGCCGGAAAGCCAGACGACTTCAAGACCTAAGGGCTCAAGCCATTGTTTGAACTTGATGAAGTGCTGTTCGGCAAGGATTTCGGTTGGTGCCATTACAGCCGCCTGCGCGCCGGATTCAATAGCCGTCAAAGCAGACAAAGCAGCAACAATGGTTTTGCCGCTGCCGACATCGCCTTGCAGCAGGCGGTGCATGGGGTGGGTTTGTGCCATATCGCGGCGGATTTCGGAAACAACTTTTTCTTGTGCATCGGTCAGGGCAAACGGTAAGGCATGGCGCAGGGCTTGAGTCAACGTACCGTCGCCACCCAATGCTGCCGCAGTGCCGCTGATGCGCTTCTGTCGCGCCAGCCGCATGGACAACTGTTGCGCCAAAAGTTCGTCGAATTTGAGTCGCTGCCATGCAGGCAGCGTACCGTCTGAAAGTTGATGAATGGTGAAGCTCGGCGGCGGCGAGTGCAAAAGGCGCAGGCTTTCGGCAAGGTGCGGCAATTTCAGACGGCCTAATAAAGCATCAGGCAAGGTGTCGTGCAGCGGCGTAACGTCCAAGGCCGTCTGAATAATACGGCGCAAAGTGGGCTGGTTCAAACCGTTTACAGTCGGATAAATCGGCGTGAGGCTTTCCGCCAAACCGCTGCTCTCGGCATCACGGATTTTAGGGTGAATCATCTCGTCGCCGTGAAACCCATGCTTGATTTCGCCCACGGCACGGATGCGTTTGCCGACCGCCATCTGTTTCTGATTGCTGGCGTAAAAGTGGATAAAGCGCAGAAAAAGGACGCTGCCGGAACCGTCAGCGATTTGGACAATCAGCTGTTTGCGCGGTTTAAATGTCACTTCCTGATGGATGACTTCGCCCTCAACCTGACACGGCACGCCGATTGGTGCATCCTTAATCGGCATGATGTGCGTCTCGTCCTCGTAACGCAACGGCAGGTGCAACACCAAATCCCATGCGGTATGGAGGTTGAGTTTGTCGAGCTTCTTGGCGGAAACATCGGTGATTTTGAGCTGTTTTTGGGTTTCTGGCGTCATCTTAAAAGGAAGCTGATTTGAAGTTTGCTGTATTTTATCCGAAAACAAAAAGGCCGTCTGAACGCAATGTTTCAGACGGCCTTCAAAGCTGAATACTTGAAACAAATGAATATTTGAACATACGCCGGCTATCGAATCAATTTCAGCCATTGTTAGAAAACAGCTTTCAAAAAAGAAGGATGTTCAATCCATACTTTTATCAGGAATTTGGCCAATAATGTTCACATACCCAATCATCACCCATTCACTCTAGAAATGCCAATCCAATTTCAATTTGACTGTCCGCGGTTCGCCATAGAAATTGTTTTGACCTCGCGTACGGTTGTAGTTATTTTCAAAATACGTCCTGTCAGCCAGGTTAGTTCCAATCAGGCTGATTCTGCCGTGTTTGTGGAAGTCATATTGAACAAAGCCATCTATAAGTCCGTAGCCTCCTTGGCGAATATTGTAAAGGCTACTTGTGCGACTTTGCGCGGATATTCCGCCACCCAAGGTCAATTTAGTTTGAGGCAAGCGGTAGCTTGTACCGAGGCGGAACATATGTACCGGCGTGAAGTTACTGAAGTTATACGGGTCGGCAGTCGTGTTTTTCTCCAACCGCTCCGCATTGACTTCTGCAGCATTTTTATACTTACTTTTGTTATATGTGTAGCCAACAAAAATACGCCAGTTTTCCGACAATTCGCCAGCCAATTCAAGTTCTGCACCGCTGCTCTTAACCTTACCCACAGGTTTAGCGATGGTTTGGAATGAACCTCCGTTACGACTAGTATCGGGAACAAATCCGAAATCGACAACGGTACGGTTTTTCTGCTGTAAGACAAACAAGGCAAGCGAAGCATTCAGACGGCCTTGCAAGAACGACCCTTTCCAACCTATTTCATAGTTAGTACCGATGAGTGGTGGAAGAACGGATTTGCTGGTTACATCAACGTTATCCTGTTGTTTAAAAATCTTAGTATAGCTGGCATACAAGCTTTGTTGCGGTGTCAGGTCGTAGGTAATGCCGGCATATGGCGTAAACCTATGGCTTTGCATTTTTGAGGTGTAATGCTCTTTGTCGATTTTGTTACTGCTCTCAGTTTGGAATGCCGTAGCTGGCTGGCCGTAGCGTACAGGCATTTCTTTGGTTTGTGTGGTTTCATAGCGCGTATAGTGCATCCCACCCAAGAGATGCAGACGGTTGGTTGCATTAAAGCGGGTACTGAAAGTCAAAGAATGTGTTTTATTCGTGTTAAGGTATTTCGAATAATTGTATAACGCCGGAACATGATCATCTGCAACCTGAACAGTTTTCCACAGCGGCGTTTTCAGATATTGGTTTGCCCATTTCAAATTTCCCTCTTCATCCCGCTCCTGTATTTTGTTTCCATTTGCATCCAATTCGTAAACAGGATCTTGCACCATTACGCGCTCACCATTGTCGTTGACTGTCCAGACAGGCTTACCCTCTGCATCCAAACGGGGAGTATATTTGGTAACATGCGCGCCACTACATTCCGGCACATAGATTTTGTTATTACCTTTTTCGTTATAAATATGCCAATCTGGTTCGACAATGCCTTTTTCTAAAGGATTACGCTCCGGACCATCGGGATGAATGCCGCAACTGCCTGCACCTGCATAACCTTGAGGACGGACAAAATAACGGTTTTGATAGATTTCCGTATAAGCAGAACGAATTTTTTCATTGTTATACGCATAACCGACAAAGAAATCATGTTCACGTCCAAGCAGGCGGTAGTTACCTGTCAGATCCAGCTTAAAGCCCCATTGCACATCATGTTTGGTATAGTGCAACGGCATGAAGTTGTAACGGCGGTTGTATGTGTGGCGAAGATTGTATGCTGAGTCGTATAGACGGTTGGGAAACAGGCCTTCTGCATTGTTAATAATGCCTTGCTTTGCAAGCTCCTTATCAACAAACTCTTTTTTATCTACTTCTACACCCGGATCCTGCCAGTCGTTGCACAGGAAATCCAAACCAATGTCCTGCATACATTGATCAAAACCTGCCCGACGTGCTGCCGCCCTTTGGGAGCGATATTGTTCAAAAGCAGATGCATCGAAATGATGGGCAACGTAATCTGCTTTTTTCTCTTCATATGTTTTCGTGACGCCATCACGATATTCTTTTAATTTTGCCAACGCCTTGTCTTTAGGCTCAAAAGGGATCACCTCTCCCTTTTCAGTTAGGAAACCTGTTGCCGCAGATGCTGAAATACCTGCCGCGTGTTCGTTTTTCAGAAAAAATTGTCCGACTTTGGCATCTGAATCATTATGCGTATAAGAAATTTCGGCATTGAGTTGCCATCCATTGTCAAAGACATGTTTGAAACCGGAAAAAATATTGTATTTATCAGCATTCAGGCGTGACCATGAGGTTTCACCCAAATAAGTATTACGTGGCAATTTCAAAGGATTGTTACAGGCCGGACTGGAGCTGAAGGCCGCAGTTTTTTGATCCTCACAAGGTAAAATCACGCCGGCAAAATCGGGAATGTCTTTATTTTTCTGATAAGTACCACCCAAAGTCAGCATACTGTTATCACTCAAATCCGTATCGATCACGCCATAAACCATGTCTTTCTTGTTCCATACACCCTCTTTAAAAGAACGGTGGTCCTCATGAACACCAACCAGCCTACCGCGTACCGTATGTTCATTATTCAAGCTTCCAGATACATCCAAAGCCAAACGCTTGCTGCCCCTATGGTCAGTGCTGATTTCACCGGTATGCTTAAACAAAGCTGTTGGCCGCTTACGGATTAAATTAATGGTTCCACCTGGTTCGGAATTGGATTGAGTAAGACCGGTTGCACCTCTGACAACCTCAATGTGATCATAAACAGCAAGGTCTGTGCTCGGAGAGACATCAATTTTTGCCGTATAGCCCGAACGTCCAGACACATTAGTGGTAATACCGTCTTCACCAATCTGATCAACATAGAAACCACGAGACAAAAAACGAGTTTGTAGACCCGAATCGCGAACCACGTTGATTCCCGTAGTGTTTTTCATTGCCTCTTCTAAAGAATATATTGCTTTATCATCTATCTGCCGACGCGTCATTACGCTCACCGACTGCGGCGTATCCTTGCCTGAAATACGCAAGCCAGTCGCCGTTGCCATCGTTCCGATTGTATAAGACTGACTGCGCTCGGTATTCCTTTGTGCCTGCCGTTTGCCACTGACCTTGACCGTATCCATATCTACATGTTCCACTTCTTGATGTCCCGTATCTGCAAAAACAGTTTGGCAAGGCAGTACTAATAACAAACAGATTGTTTTCATTTGAAAATCAGGTTTCACAACTATTTCCTTAATTAATAAAATCTACTTACCTATTTGATAAAAATTATAATTTATTAATTTTAAATGATATTTAATCTATAAAATTAAAATATAATAGTAATGATAGGCGGAATCATTATATACCTGATGCATTAATATATGAACTTTTTGTTATAGATTTTTTCTTATGTCCTGATTTTTAGATAAAAAAGGCCGTCTGAACGCAATGTTTCAGACGGCCTCAATTTAGGTATAACGCGATTAAGCGTTAGCTTCCTGTTGTTGTTGGTAGATGGCTTCGAAGTTGATCGGAGCGAGCAATACAGGTGGGAAGCCGGCGCGGGTTACGCTGTTGGAAATGGCTTCGCGTGCGTAAGGGAACAGGATGTTCGGACAAGCAACGCCCAGCAGCAGTTGTACGTCTTCTTCAGGAATGTTTTCCAGACGGAAGATGCCGCTTTGGGTAACTTCGTTCAAGAACATGGTGCGCTCTTCGTTCAGTTTGGCAGTCACGGTCACGGTAACGTCAACGCTGTAGAAACCGTCTTCCAGTTTGCTGCTGCCGGTAGAAACGCGCATATCCACTTCAGGCTCGCCTTGTTCCAAGAAGATTTGTGGCGCGTGAGGCACTTCCAAAGACAAGTCTTTTACATACAGACGCTCAACGCTGAATACGGGTTGCAATTCTTCGCTCATTTTATTTTCCTAAGTTAAGGGTTAAGGATTCAGTAATTCGTCCAACTTGCCTTCCTGCTGCAAGCGGTACAAATCGGTAAAGCCACCGACATGGGTGTCGCCGATAAAAATCTGCGGCACGCTGCGCTGGCCGGAAAGCTGCTGCATTTCGGCAAAAACTTCCGGATTGCCGTCAATGCGGATTTCGTTGATTTCTTTCACGCCCACCGCCTGCAACAGCCTTTTCGCCATGGTGCAGTACGGACAATACGGACCGGTATAAACAGTAACGGTTTGCATGATTTCTTCCAAAATACCAATGTTCATGACTATATGGGCATAAGCGTTATTTTACAAGTGTTCCCGCCGTACGGTTGTAAAAAACATTCAGACGGCCTCTTGACTATAAACATCTGCGCAGATGCGGAAAACCCATAATTAAAGTATGATAAGCGCTTTCGCTGAATGACTTTTGCCATTTGTTTTTTTGAAGAAGAACACTTCGCAAAAGTTTTTCTATTCAAAATCAGGTATCCCCATGCTTTCAGGAATCCCCATCCCCAAGGACGCCGTGCGTCCGCCCGAAACCGTCCTCGTCAACATTACGCCGCAAGAAACGCGTGTGGCTGTTTTGGAAGAGAACAATATCTGCGAGCTGCACATCGAGCGCAACAGCGGCCATAGCTTGGTCGGCAATATTTATTTAGGCGTTGTCAAACGCGTCCTTCCCGGCATGCAAAGCGCGTTCATCGATATCGGCTTGGAACGCGCCGCGTTTTTGCATATCGTCGACGTCCTCGAACAACGCCGCAATCCGGACGAAACCCAACGCATCGAACACATGCTCTTTGAAGGCCAGTCTGTCTTGGTTCAGGTCATCAAAGACCCCATCAACACAAAAGGCGCGCGCCTGTCCACTCAAATCTCGCTGGCCGGCCGTTTCCTCGTCCATCTTCCGCAAGAAGACCACATCGGCATTTCCCAACGCATCGAGGATGATGCCGAACGCAGCAGTTTGAGGGAGCGCCTCAACAACCTGCTGCCCGAAAATGCCTGCCACGGCTACATCATCCGTACCAACGCCGAAAACGCTTCCGATGACCAACTGCAATCAGACATCAACTATCTGACCAAAGTATGGGAACACATTCAAAAACAAGCGAAAATTCAGCCGCCCGAAACCCTGCTGTATCAAGATTTGCCTTTGAGCCTGCGCGTTTTGCGCGATATGTTCAGCCTCGATACGCACAAAATCCTGGTTGATTCCACCGAAAACCACCGCCGCATGACCCAGTTTGCCGAACAATACGTTCAAGGCGCATTAGGCAGAATCGAGCTGTTCAAAGGCGAACGCCCCCTATTTGAAACCCACAACATCGAGCAGGAAATCGCCCGCGCCCTGCAACCGCGCGTCAATCTCAACTTCGGCAGCTACCTCATCATCGAGTCCACCGAAGCCATGACCACCATCGATGTCAACACCGGCGGCTTTGTCGGCGCGCGCAATTTTGATGAAACCATCTTCCGCACCAACCTCGAAGCCTGCCACACCATCGCCCGCGAACTTCGCCTGCGCAATCTCGGCGGCATCATCATCATCGACTTCATCGATATGGCGCAGGAAATCCACCGCGAAGCCGTCCTGCAAGAGCTTGCCAAAGCCCTGAGTTTCGACCGCACCCGCGTCACCCTCAACGGCTTTACCAGTCTGGGCCTTGTCGAACTGACCCGCAAACGTTCGCGTGAAAACTTAAGCCAAATCCTCTGCGAACCCTGCCCTTCCTGCCAAGGCCGAGGCCGTCTGAAAACGCCGCAAACCGTGTGCTACGAAATCCAACGCGAAATCGTCCGCGAAGCGCGCCGCTACGATGTCCAAGCCTTCCGCATTTTGGCCGCTCCGAATGTCATCGACTTGTTCCTAGACGAAGAATCACAATCGCTGGCGATGTTGATAGACTTTATCGGCAAGCCGATTTCACTGGCAGTCGAAACCGCCTACACGCAGGAACAATACGATATTGTGTTGCTGTAAAAATAAAAGGCCGTCTGAAAACTTTTCAGACGGCCTTCTTGTTTGAGTAAATAAAGATTACGGTTTCACTACTTTACCGTTGATTTTAACGGAAGTCAGTTTCAGGTTGTAGGTTTTGCCGTCATCGGTATAACTGATTTGCGCAGGGATATTGTCGATATCGGAAGCAAACGAGTAAGTAACGGTATCGTCGCCGCGGCGGACGCGATATTTGCTTACAGGCGTTGTGCCGCCGTTCAGTTTATAGCTTTCGCTGCCGATTTTGTTCATGCTGCCGACGGTGTACAGTTTTTTACCGTTGGTAATTTTCAAGCCTGACGGCAGGCGCACGTCATTGGCGGCCAGTTGCCATGCCAAAGTGAACAAGTCCATGGCCGGGCCGGATTTTTCAGTTTTCAAATCACCTGCTTTGCCGTAAGTGATGTTGCCGCCGGAGAATTTGGCCTCGGCATACAATTTACCGCCGCGTACATCTTTGTAGTAAGACGGATGCAGTGTCGTACCGTTGATGCTGCCACCTGATTCAAAGCGAATATTGTAAAGCGGTACTTTGATGGTAGAAACGATTTTGTATTGGCTACCGCTGCGTGTAAAGGTCATGGTTGCAGGAATACCGTAGCTACCTGAGTATTGCAAAACGGCAGATTGCGGCAATTCAGCGGCTTGTGCGCCGATGGAGGCAGTGAGCAGGGAAAGTGTCAGCAGGGTTGTTTTAATCGGATTCATGATGTTTTCCTTGTGTGTATGGTGTTTTAATTAAGCCAACAGGCTTTGACCGGCAGCATTGCGTTGTGCATTCAAAACGCGGTTGCCTTCGATTTTCAGACGGCCTGCAACAAAGTCGGCAACGGCTTGTGGGAAAAGCTGGTGTTCAACCGTCAGCACGCGTGCGGCAACATCGTCAGCGGTATCACCGTCCAAAATAGGAACAATGCCTTGTGAAATAATCGGGCCGCAATCCAACTCGGGCGTTACGAAATGGATGGTGCAGCCTGCCACTCGGCAACCTGCTTCCAATGCGCGTTCGTGGGTGTGCAAACCGGTGAAAGAAGGCAGGATGGACGGATGGATGTTGATCAGGCGGTTTTCATAATGTGCGCAGAACTCCGGAGTCAAAATGCGCATAAAGCCCGCCAATACGACCAAATCCGGCTGATAGGCATCGATCTTTTCCATCATGGCCTGATCAAATGCCTGACGCGAGTCGAAGTTTTTATGGTTCAAACTGTCGGTGGCTATACCGCGCTCTGCCGCCCATGCCAATCCGGCCGCGGTCTCGTTGTTACTCAATACGGCTGCAATGTTGGCATCGGGAATATCGGCATTCACAATCGCCTGCATATTGCTGCCGCGTCCGGAAATAAGGATGACGATATTTTTCATCATAATTCCTTGTTGGTTTGGAACAAAGGCCGTCTGAAACGGAATTTTTCAGACGGCCTTTTATCCGTTGTTTAAGGGCGTAAGCCTTGATTCGGATTATTGAACTTTTTGTACGTCAACTTGTACAGGTTGTTGCGCAGCAGCATCAGGCGCGCCGACTTTAACCAGTTTCACGTCAAATACCAAAGTAGCGTTCGGGCCGATTTTATCGCCGGCACCCACTTCGCGGTAAGCCAATTTGGCAGGGATATAGAATGTTGCTTCGCCGCCTTCTTTCAAGAGCTGGATACCTTCAGTCCAACCTGGAATCACTTGGCTTACAGGGAAGCTTACTGGGCCGCCGTTGGCTTTGCTGCTGTCAAATACGGTACCATCAATCAGACGGCCTTCGTATTCAACGGTAACCATATCATCTTTAGTTGGTTTTTTACCTTCGCCTTCTTTGGTGATTTTGTATTGCAGACCGGAAGCGCTGGTTTTCACGCCTTCTTTAGTTGCGTTTTCTTTCAAGAACGCCTCGCCTTTTTCCAAGTTTACTTTGGCATCTTCAGCACGTTTGGCAGTAGCTTTTTCTTGTTGCTCTTGCAGAAATTTCATCATCACTTCCTGAGCTTGGGCTTCAGTCATTTTGACTTCTTTACCTTCAAACATGGCTTCCATGGCTTCGGTGAAGACTTTCAAATCGATTTCCGTACCTTGGTCTTTCATTTGTTTCAATGAACGGCCGATATCCACACCCATTGCGTAGCTGGCTTGTTGGGCAGTAGAACCGATGGCAGAAGCATCTGCAGTCGCATTTGAAGCTGCGGAAGCAGCAGGGGCATCTTTAGCGGCAGTGTCTTTTTGGTTGCAAGCAGTCAGTGCCAACAAAGCAGACAAAGCCAATGCGCTGAATTTGAAAGTTTTGTTCATGATTATGTCTTTTCCGGAAAGGTCAAAAAAGGGGATTATAGCTGAGTTTGATTGAAATGGAATCAAGGTGGATTAAAATTTGTAAAGGCTCTTATCAAAAACATTAAGGCCGTCTGAAAACAGGTTTCAGACGGCCTACTCTTAGCTATCGCTCAAACGATTAATACCAGCCGCGCAGCTTCATTGCTTTTTCAACACGACGGATACTCATCATATAAGAAGCGGTACGCAGGTCGACATCGTATTCTTGAGCCAAGTTCCAGATATCGCGGAACGCACGGCGCAGGACAACGGTTTCTTTCTCTTGAACTTCGTCAAACTCCCAGTAGTAGCCTTGCAGGTTTTGTACCCATTCAAAATAGGATACAACCACGCCGCCGCAGTTTGCCAATATATCAGGAACAACCAATACGCCGTTTTGACGCAGAATAACGTCGGCCTCTGGAGTAGTCGGGCCGTTTGCGCCTTCAACCACGATTTTCGCGCGGACTTTACCGGCGTTTTCAGAAGTCAGTTGGTTTTCCAGCGCGCAAGGGGCGAGTACGTCCACATCCAAAGCCAAAAGTTCGGCATTGCTGATTTCTTTGCCGTAGCCGGCTTCGTTGGTGATGAAACCTTTGGTTTGGAATTCTTTAATGATTGCTTCCATATCCAAGCCGTTTTCATTGTAGATGGCAACGTCAACAGTAGATACAGCAACGATTTTCGCACCGGCTTTGTGTGCATAGTAACCGGTGTGGTAGCCCACATTACCGAAACCTTGAATGGCGTAAGTGGCACCCTTCACGTCTTTGCCCAGTTTTTCCAAAGCTTGGACGGCGGCGAAGTTTACGCCGTAACCGGTGGCTTCGGTACGCGCCAAGGAGCCGCCAAACTCAACCGGTTTGCCGGTAAATACGCCCGGTGCGGAATGTTTCACCACGTTTTCATAGGCATCAACCATCCAAGACATGATTTTGCCGTTGGTGTTCACATCGGGGGCGGGAATGTCGATTTTCTCGCCAATCAGCGGAGAAATAGCTTCAGAATAAGCGCGGGCGATGCGTTCTAATTCTGCTTCGGAATAATTGCGCGGATCCAAAGTGATGCCGCCTTTACCGCCGCCGTAAGGAATACCGGCCACGCAGCATTTGATGGTCATCCAAATAGACAGTGCTTTGACTTCGTCCAGATTTACATTGGGATGGAAGCGCACGCCGCCTTTGTAAGGGCCGACGGCGTTATTGTGTTGGGAACGGTAACCGGTGAAATTTTCTACTGTACCGTTGTCGAGTTTGACAGGGAAGTTGACTTCCAAAACACGTTGTGGCTTTTTCAAGATTTCAAATACTGCCGGGTCGGCATTCAGGCGATCGCAGGCAATTTTTACTTGTTTTTGTGCAATTTCAAACGGATTCAGTGTTTCTTTAACAGCAGATGCGGACATGTATTTTTCCTTTTCATACACATGATTAGACGAGAGCCATACTTGTTACTATATACAAAAACAGGAAAAAATGTAATAGCATGTAGTCGATAAAAAGCAAATCCATTCATTTATATATAAATTTAGTTTGAGGCCGTCTGAAAATATCGGCATGCCGACCAAAAAATTTTCAGACGGCCTAGTATAAATGCTCATCAAACCATTCAAAAAAACACACAAACCCTTTGTTTTTTAATGCCTACCAAACTGCCCTTTTTGTTGACAAAATCCCTTCCACATTCCCAATAGGCTGATAGCCTTACACCAGCAAAAATTGTTAACAATTTAAACAAATATCCCTTTAAAGAATCAGCAAAACATCGGCAAATCAGGCAAACAATGTTAAAATAAGCGCTTAAATAATATGACAGAAAGCTACTCAATGACCACTGCTGCTTTAGAACACGTTCAAGCCGTTGCCTTTGATTTGGACGGTACCTTATGTGATTCCGTTCCCGATTTGGCCGCAGCAGCCCAAGCCATGTGTGCGCACTTGGGTTTACCTGTTTTGCCCACCCAAACGGTTGAAAGTTATGTCGGCGACGGCATCAGCAAGTTGGTTCATCGCGTCATTACCAATGATCGTGAAAAAGAAGCCGATCCTGAAATCTGGGAAAAAGGTTTTGTGTTCTTTATGAAATATTATCGCGATCACTTGAGCGACTTTACCTGCCCCTACCCTGAAACCGAAGCCGGTCTCGGCCTGCTCAAGTCCTTGGGTATTCCATTGGTTGTCATTACCAATAAAAACGAAGTACTGGCTGCAGAGCTGCTGAAGCAGCTCAATCTCGACGGCTACTTCAGCCTGGTTCTCGGCGGCGATAGCCTGACTGAGAAAAAACCCAGCCCATTGCCGCTTCAACATGCGGCCGAAGTTTTGGGCATCGACGTTGCCAATATGCTGATGGTGGGCGACTCTAAAAATGACATTATTGCCGCCAAAGCGGCCGGTTGTTTCAGTGTCGGCGTAACATTCGGCTACAGCGACATGACCTTGCTCTCGCAAGACAAAGCGACCAAACCTGATTTGTTGATTCGCGCGTTGCCTGAAATCTACGAAAATCTGCAACCGCAAAAAAACAAAGACGAAGAATAATTCGGCTTTATTTTCAGACGACCTTTTCGGTGCTTTCACCCAATCAGGCCGTCTGAAATGTAATTCAATGTAGTTAAACTCCCTCCTCTTCCATATCCCCATGAAACCTCCCAAAACCTTACGCGCCCGCGCCTTGGATATTCTTTCCCGTCAAGAAGTCAGCCGTGTCGGCTTGAAACGCAAACTGGCTCCCCACGCCGAAAGCGAAGAAGAATTGGAAAAGGTTTTGGACGAATTCGTCGAACGAAATTGGCAATCCGACCAACGTTACGCAGAAGCCTATATTCACAGCAAAAGCAACCGTTACGGCACGCTCCGCCTCAAGCAAGCCTTGGCACAACAAGGTATCGATGCAGACGACTGTCGGGAGTTCCTACCCGATAGGGAGGACGAGCTGCAAACCGCTATTTCCGTCTTGCGTAAAAAATTCAAGCAAGAAGCCCAAGATTTGAAAGAAAAACAAAAACAAGCGCGTTTCCTTGCCTATCGCGGCTTTGGTGCCGACACCATTCAGACGGCCTTAAAAACCGCGTGGAATGAAGACGAAGACTTCTATCAATAATCATTCCCACTTGAAACTTTGCTTCTATCGGCGTACCCTTACGCTTTTATTCAATAATTCAATCAGAGCTTCATCATGTCCGACAAACCGCACGATACACCTAATCCCCTACTCGAAGACGAACGCAAAAACCCTGTTTACCGCTTGGGGCAGGCAGTAGCCGGATTCATGTTGCTGGTTTGGGCCGGCGTTTTGGCCTTAGTTTTCTTCTTGGTTTTCCGTTTTTGGTTGAGTTAAACCCAATCCAATTACAAAAAAGCCATAAACCCTCTTAAAAAGAAGCCAACAGCTTTTATTTGCAAACATCAAAAAGGCCGTCTGAAAACACTTTCAGACGGCCTTTGCTTATAACGAGATTATCCTCGAATCACTTTGCGGATATTCGGATTGGCATGCATTGCATGAATAATCTGATTAACCTGATCCAAGTCTTTGACTTTAATTGTGAATTTAAATTCTACAAAACCTTCCGTTCCTGCTTGCGCTTTGGTTGGCGTATCGACAGATTCGATATCCGCACCGGAATTTGAAATCGCTTGCGCCATTGAGGCCAACAAACCATGCGCATCTTCGGATTTAACGTTGAGGATGGTGCGGTACGTTTGATTGCGCAAACTGTCCCAACCCGCATCCAGTTGCTCTTCCGGATCGGCTTTGACCAAAGTTTGACAGGTATCTCGGTGGATAATCATACCCTTGTCTTTGACCAATAATGCGCGGATCGCATCGCCGGGAATCGGATGGCAACATTCGGCAAAATGAATCCGGCCGGTTTCCTGATCGTTGACTTTGATCGGGCTGAGTTTGACCGTGCTGCCAAAATGTTGGCCTGCCAACTCGGCAATGTGCATGGCAACGTGTACCGGCAAAGTATGCCCCATACCGACATTGTAGAGAACCTCTTCAAACGAGGTTTGTTTGGTATTCAAATCGGCAAGGTATTTTTCTTTGAGGTCGTCTGAAAGCAGGATGTCTTTAGGCAACAGGCTGGATAAAGCTTTTTGCAGCAGATTCTCACCCAAAACAACGGCATCGTGACGATTCAGATTTTTAATGTATTGGCGGATGGCGCTGCGCGCACGGCTGGAAACGGTAAAGTTCAGCCATGCCACATTAGGCTTGGCATGCTCGGAAGTAATGATTTCTACCGTATCGCCTGTTTTCAGCTTAGTACGCAACGGCATCATGACGTTATTGATACGTGCGGCAACGGTTTTATGACCGATATTGGTGTGAACGGCATAGGCAAAGTCAATCGGCGTCGCACCTTTAGGCAAGGTAAGGATATCGCCTTTCGGGGTAACGATATAGACTTCGTTGGGGAACAAATCGACTTTGACATGCTCCAGAAACTCGATGGCATTTGAGCTGCTGGCCTGCAGGTCAAGAATATTTTTCATCCATCGGTTCATATGGAGGACGGCTTGGTCCGGAGTGTTTTCACCGGATTTGTAAATCCAATGGCCAGCAATACCGCCCTCTGCCACGGCATCCATTTCACACGTACGGATTTGCACTTCGATCGGCAAACCGTAAGGGCCGACCAAGGTCGTGTGCAGGCTTTGATAACCGTTGCTTTTCGGAATGGCGATATAGTCTTTAAAACGGCCGGGCTTGGGGTGGTATAAATTATGTAATGCGCCCAACGCGGCATAACAGGCAGGAATGTTGTTTACGATGACCCGAAAGCCGTAAATATCCATTACTTCGGCAAAACGCAGCTTTTTAGCCAGCATTTTTTGATGGATGCTGTATAAGTTTTTCTCGCGGCCTTTGATTTTGGCTTCAATATTGACACCGACCAAACGCTGACCGAATGCACGCAACACTTTGCCGACAACATCGCGGCGATTTTTGCGGCTGTTGTCCATGGCTTTTTTCAGGGTTTCGTAGCGTCTTGGGTGGAGGTTTTGGAACGATAAGTCTTGAAGCTCTTGATACGCATTGTTCAGACCAATGCGGTTGGCGATTTGAGCATAGATTTCGAGGGTTTCTTTGGCGATGCGGCGGCGTTTTTCCGGACGCATAGAGCCAACGGTGCGCATATTGTGTAATCGGTCGGCAAGTTTGACGACGATGACGCGCACGTCTTTAGTCATGGCGAGGATAAGTTTGCGGAAACTTTCCGCCTGATGCTCGGCATGATCTTCAAATTTGAGTTTTTCCAGCTTGGAGAGGCCGTCTACCATTTCGGCAATGGTATCGCCGAATTCCGCCGCCATTTCGACTTTGGTTACACCCGTATCTTCCAATACATCGTGCATAACGCCTGCGCAGAGGCCTTGAACATCCATGTGCCAAATCGCAAGCTGCGTGGCAACGGCAAGGGGATGGGTGATGTAAGGTTCTCCGCTTTTACGGGTTTGTCCGTCATGGGCGTGGAAAGCGTAGGCAACGGCTCTTTCAAGCTCGGCCTGCTCATTGGTATTGAGATAGGATGCGGTGCGAAACAGAAGCTCGCGCGCTTCTGCTGTCAACGGATCATAGGGGGCGGTAGGCAGTGGGGCTGGCATTTTCAGACGGCCTTTTATGGCTATTTTTTTAAGCCGTCAGACTGTATCGGTTGTGATATCGCACCGATACAGTCCGCGCGGCGGTTTTATCGGTTTGCCGGTTGGTTTATTTATTGCGGGTCAGCAGCTCGGTTCCGATTTGTCCGGCAGCGATTTCGCGCAGGGCGGTTACGGTTGGTTTGTTGTTGCGAATGTCGTCAACCAATGGCGTGTTGCCGTTTTCTAATTGGCGTGCGCGACGGGCGGCAACGAGGGTAAGGTCGAAGTGGTTAGGGATTTTACCTGTGCAGTCTTCAGTAGTAATACGAGCCATGTTTGCTTGCTTTCTTTCTATGTTTCAAATAAACGGTTATTTTCGCTGTTTTTTACGAATTTTCCAACAGGTTTGAAATAAATCCCTGTTGAGAGGATTTTTTCAGACGGCCTGCTTTAATAATGTGGAACAAATCGGCTTCGGCACGATCCAAATCGTCATTCACGACGACGTAATCGAACAAAACGGATTGCTCAATCTCATGACGGGCTTTGGACAGGCGTGTTTGAATAACTTCTTCGCTATCTGTTCCACGGCCGATCAAACGTTGCGCCAAAACTTCAAAGGAAGGCGGCAGAATAAAAATACTACTGGCTTCAGGCAACGATTTACGCACTTGCGCTGCACCTTGCACATCAATTTCCAAAATCACGTCATAGCCCTCTTCGCTCAACGAATTCACGCCGGCGATGCTGGTGCCGTAATAATTGCCGAATACATTGGCGTGTTCCAAAAAGGCTCTTTGATCAATCAGCGATTCAAATTCTTCTTTGGGAACAAAGTGGTAATGCACACCATGTGCCTCACCCTCACGCGGCTGGCGCGTAGTATGAGAAATGGAAACACGAATGTCGTCATGATTTTTCAACAGGCGCGACACCAAGGTCGTTTTACCTGTGCCGGAAGCGGCAGAAATGATGTAAATATTGCCTTTTTTATGATTTTGCATGGTGGTTCAGCCGATGGTATGTATCTGTAAATTATAACACAACACAATGTTTCTCGGAATTTCAGACGGCATGTTGCAAAATTTGGCTATTGTATCGATTAATTTGGCAAGTCCGCATATGGCCGCTACAATATCGTGTTAAAAACTTTTTGATTTCGGAATGTCGAGATGTTGATTCATCCTGAAGTAATGGGCGTAGAAGCTTTGGCGGACAAAATCCGTAAAATTGAAAACTGGCCGCAAAAAGGGATTTTGTTTCATGACATTACTCCCGTTTTGCAAAGCGCAGAATATTTCCGCCTGCTGGTCGATTTACTGGTTTACCGCTATATGGGGCAAAAAGTTGATGTCGTAGCAGGCTTGGATGCGCGCGGCTTCATCATTGGCGCAGCTTTGGCCTATCAGCTGAACGTCGGCTTTGTCCCCATCCGCAAAAAAGGCAAACTGCCGTTTGATACGGTTTCTCAAAGTTACGCTTTGGAATATGGCGAAGCAACGGTAGAAATCCATACCGACGCCATCAAGCCGGGCGCACGCGTTTTGTTGGTAGATGATTTGGTAGCAACCGGCGGCACAATGCTGGCAGGTGTCGAGCTGATCCGCAAACTGGGGGGCGAAGTAATCGAAGCGGCTGCCATTTTGGAATTTACCGACTTGGACGGCGGCAAAAAAATCCGCGAAAGCGGCGCGCCGTTATTTACCCTATGCCAAAACAAAGGCTGTATGTAACACACAAAAAACCGCAAGCCGATCAGCCTGCGGTTTTTTATTGTCAAAATTACTCGAGAACGTATCCGTCTGTATCCCAAAAGGTTTTTCTCACCAACTGATCGTCTTTATAAACCAACTCGGATTTCTTCGCACCATCATCATACCAATCCAAAATAATGCCACTGCGTTTGCCGTTGCGAATACTCAATTCAGACACAATGCGACCATTTTCATCCCAACTGATAATCTCCGTCGGTTTATCATTACTCATCATCATTTCGGTTTTCGGGCTGCCGTCTGAATACCATTGTTTCCAATAACCATTTGCCTTATCGTGCTTGAATTGGATTTCGCTTTCTTTGACGCCGTTGCGGTAATAACGAGAGCCTACGCCCTCACTCAAACCGTTTTGATAAGGCATGACCGCAGATTTTTTGCCGTTTGGATACCAGTTAATCCACTCGCCGTGCGGCTTGCCGTTGCGATAGCTGCCAACCATCTTTTTCTGCCCGTTAAAATGCCACAGGGTTAATGTGCCATTATCCAATGCCGGCACAAAAACCTTAATCTGACCAGCAGGTATCTCGTACGGATCAGAATATTTTTTCATTGATGGATAGTAAAAATCCTGAACCTGCGCCTTACCTGCCGCAATTTTGTATTGGCGGACATAAGCAACCGAAGGCATGGTTGCCGTCAGTTTACCGTTTTGATTGAAATAAACGGTATATTGCTGGGCAAAAGCGACAACGGGCGTACTGAATAAAACAGCAGCCAACAGGCCTGATTTTAAATAATTATTCATAATATGGAGTTTGGCAGTATATGTTCTACAAACAGTCAGTAATAAGAATCCACTGACATTAAAAACTATGGCAAATATTATAAGCCATAGTTTCAAAGCCTGCTTGGATTTCATATTCGGCATACCATAGGCATTTGTATTTTCTTAAAATATTAAAGGTTATACAAAACAAAGGCCGTCTGAAGCTTTTTCAGACGGCCTTTGTTTTATTTATATCAAAATAAACTACTCTTCACCCAATAATTGCTCACGGGTCAACAAGAATACAAACCCATCGCCACCGCTGGTTTCCAACCAAGTAAATGGCAATTCGGGATAAGCCGCTTCCAATACCTCACGGTTGTGACCGATTTCAACCAACAATACACCTTTCGGATTCAGATATTTTGCCGCTTGCAGAATGATTTGACGTGTAGCATCCAAACCATCTTCGCCACTGCCCAAAGCCAATTCCGGCTCATGCAGATATTCATCAGGCAACGCCTCCACAGATTCCGCATCGACATAAGGCGGATTGGAAACAATCAAGTCGTAGGTTTCATCCAAACCTTCAAACAAATCAGTATGCACCAAGCTGATGCGGTCTTCCAAACCATAATCTTCAATATTGATGGCGGCCACTTCCAGCGCATCCAAGCTCAAATCAACGGCATCAATTTGTGCATCGGGATAGTAATGCGCCATTTGGATAGCCAAACAGCCGCTACCGGTACACAAATCCAAAGCTCGATGCACCAACTCATCGTGTTCAATCCAAGGACGGATACCGTCGCCAAGCAATTCATAAATGAAAGAACGAGGCACAATAACGCGCTCATCGACATAAAAATCAAACTCACCCTGCCATGCCTGATGCGTCAGATACGCGGCAGGAATATGCTCAACTGCGCGGCGTTCGATAATGGACAACACTTCCTCCTTCTCACTTTGCAACAATTTGGCATCCAAATAAGGCTCCAACATATCCAAAGGCAGGTTCAAAGTGTGCAAAATCAAATAGGCTGCCTCGTCATGGGCATTATCACTTCCGTGTCCGAAAAACAGTCCGGCATCATTAAAACGGCTGACGGCAAAACGCAATAAATCGCGAACAGTAGTCAGCTCTTGAGCAGCTTGGTTGAACATAATGTTTTGTCTTGTCAATTTAAGAATGTTGAAATTATAACAGAAAGGCCGTCTGAAAACTTTTCAGACGGCCTT
>NZ_KV835852.1:82669-176813 GCF_001838135.1 Neisseria sp. HMSC078H04 | reverse complement strand
AAGGCCGTCTGAAAACTTTTCAGACGGCCTTCGATTTAATTCAGCTTAAGATTATTTATCGCGGCTGAATACGATTTTGGTAGCTTGGATAGCAACGCAGACAGCACCACCGATGAAGATCAAGTCAGCAGCGGTACGAACCCAACGCAGGGTATCCAAGATTTCCATTTGCAGGAACTCTTCGCTACGTGCATACCACAGACCATGAGTGATAGAAGCGTAAGCTTGAATCACGCCAACCGGCAACAGGCTGATGGCAATCATACCCACCAGACCGCCGTTCAGCAGCCAGAAGCCCCAAGTCATCAGTTTGTCGTCAAATTGCACATTAGGTTTCAGGTAGCGTGCAACCAGCAATACGAAGCCCAGAGCTAAGAAACCATACACACCGAACAGAGCCGCGTGAGCGTGAACTGCAGTAGTGTTCAGACCTTGGATGTAGAACAGGGAAATCGGCGGGTTAATCAGGAAGCCGAATACACCGGCACCGATCATGTTCCAGAAGGCAACTGCTACGAAGCACATCAGAGGCCAACGCAGACGTTTCGCCCAGTCGGACAGGTGTTGGTAAGACCAGTGTTCGTAAGCTTCACGACCCAGCAGAACCAAAGGCACAACTTCCAAAGCGGAGAAACATGCACCGATTGCCATAGAGGCAGAGGTAGAGCCGGAGAAGTACAAGTGGTGCAATGTACCTGGGATACCGCCCAACATGAAGATGGCGGCAGCTGCCAGAGTAGAAGCAGTAGCAGTACTACGGCGAACAAAGCCCATGTTGTAGAAGATGAATGCGAAGGCGGCAGTAGCGAACACCTCGAAGAAGCCTTCTACCCACAGGTGAACCACCCACCAACGCCAGTATTCCATCACAGCGATTGGAGATTTCTCACCGTAGAACAGGCCAGGAGCGTAGAACACACCCACACCGACCATAGAAGCTACGAAGATAGCCAACAGGTTTTTGTCTGTACCTTTTTCTTTAAAGGCAGAGATAGTACAACGCAACATCAGAAACAGCCACAACAGCAAGCCGACCATCAGCAGAAGTTGCCAGAAGCGACCCAAATCCAAGTATTCGTAACCTTGGTGACCGAACCAGAAGTTCAGCTCAGGCGGAATGATGTGAGTCAAAGCAAAGAAGTTACCTGCGTAAGAACCGCCAACTACGATGAACAGGGCGATGTACAGGAAGTTCACACCTGCACGTTGGAATTTAGGATCTTTACCGCCGTTCACAATCGGAGCCAAGAACAGACCTGCTGTCAGGAAGCCGGTTGCAATCCAGAAAATAGCGGATTGGATGTGCCAAGTACGGGTCAGCGCATATGGGAACCAGTCGGCCATTTCAAAGCCCAGTGCGGTATCAATACCGTAGAAGCCTTGACCTTCGACAGTATAGTGAGCGGTCAAACCACCCAACAGTACTTGTACGACAAACAGCGCAACAGTCAGGAATACATATTTGCCCAACGCTTTTTGAGAAGGAGTCAGTTGTACTTTAGAGATAGGATCTTCAGTAGGTACTTCAACCTCTTCATGTTTGGTCAAGAAAGAGTAACCCCACATCAGCAAGCCGATACCCATCAGCAACAATACCACGCTGGTGAAAGACCACATGTAGTTTTCAGTAGTCGGTACGTTGTTGATCAAAGGCTCGTGCGGCCAGTTGTTGGTGTAGGTGAAAGTTTCGTCAGGACGGTTGGTCGAAGCAGACCAAGAAGTCCAGAAGAAGAAGTTGAACAGTTTTTCACGCGCTTCTTGGCTTGGCAATGTGTTGTTTTTCATTGCAAAGTGTTCGCGAGTGGTTTGGAACTTAGGATCGTCGCTGTACACACCGTGGTAGTAAGGCAGAATGCTTTCGATCGCTTTCACGCGAGTATCGCTGATAACGACAGAACCGTCTTCCTTAATACGGCTTTGGTTGCGGTATTCGTCAGCCAAACGGGTTTTCAGAACAGCTTGTTCCTCAGGAGAAACTTCGTCAAATTTTTTACCGTAAGTTTCTTGCGCAGTCAGATCCAACCATGCAACCAGCTCGCGGTGCAGCCAGTCGGCAGTCCAGTCTGGAGCTTGGTATGCACCGTGACCCAATACAGAGCCAACTTCCATACCGCCGGTAGTTTGCCATGCAGATTGACCTGCCAAAATATCGTCTTTGGTCATCAGGACTTTGCCGGATGCAGAAACGACTTGTTCAGGGTACGGCGGAGCCTTTTTATAGACCTCGCTACCCATATAACCAAGAATGGTAAAGCATACTGCCAGTACGGCAAACAGCAAGTACCAAAGCTTCTTGTACTGTCCCATTTTGAGTACTCCTTGATTTTGGTAAAAAGTGGTTGGGTATTAATTCATCAAATATGAATGTTAAAGATTGTATCACGGTTTTAAAAGTAAAGAAATATTTTGTCAATAATATTCCTTTAAAACCATTAACTTACATGATATTGATTCCTATTATCCTATATAACTCCTCCTTTGTTATATTTTGTGTTAAGCCTGCACTAACATTTTCACACAAAAATAAACTTTTCGGTTTAGTTTTTTATACTACTAAAGGAGTATTTAGGGATTAAAAGATTCATATTCATTGAACAATTTGATTTATGTCAAAATATACCCAAACAAGCGCCTACATAATCATACAAAATTTCAAACCATCCTATCAGGATACTTAACTTTTCTTACAATAAGGAAACTTTAAACATGAAACGCCAAACCTTAGCTGCACTTATCGCTTCTGTATTTGCACTGGCCGCATGCGGCGAACAAGCTGCTAAACCAGCTGAAACTCCGGCTGCCACCGCTTCTGCCGAAGCTCCTGCTGCTGCTTCTGACTCACAAGCTGCTGCCGAGACTCCTTCTTCAGAATTGCCTGTAGTCGATGCCATCATGACTCACGCTCCGGAAGTTCCACCTGCAATCGATCGCGATCATCCGGCTAAAGTACGCGTTAAAATGGAAACCGTCGAAAAAACCATGACTATGGAAGACGGTGTTGAATACCACTACTGGACATTCAACGGCGACGTTCCGGGCCAAATGATCCGTGTACGCGAAGGCGATACCGTAGAAGTAGAATTCTCTAACAATCCTTCTTCTACCGTTCCTCACAACGTTGACTTCCACGCTGCTACCGGTCAAGGCGGTGGTGCAGAAGCTTCTTTCACTGCCCCAGGCCACACTTCTACTTTCAGCTTTAAAGCTCTGCAAGCCGGTTTGTACATTTACCACTGTGCCGTTGCTCCTGTAGGTATGCACATCGCCAACGGTATGTACGGTTTGATCTTGGTTGAACCTAAAGAAGGCCTGCCTAAAGTAGATAAAGAGTTCTACATCGTACAAGGCGACTTCTATACTAAAGGTAAAAAAGGCGCTCAAGGTCTGCAACCTTTCGACATGGATAAAGCCATTGCCGAACAACCTGAATACGTTGTATTCAACGGTCACGTAGGCTCTATCGCCGGTGACAACGCCCTGAAAGCCAAAGCTGGTGAAACTGTTCGTATGTACGTTGGTAACGGTGGTCCTAACTTGGTATCTTCTTTCCACGTTATCGGCGAAATCTTCGACAAAGTATATGTTGAAGGTGGTAAACTGATTAACGAAAACGTACAAAGCACTGTGATTCCTGCCGGTGGCGCCGCCATGATCGAATTCAAAGTCGATATTCCAGGCAGCTACACTATAGTTGACCACTCTATCTTCCGTGCGTTCAACAAAGGTGCTTTGGGTCAATTGAAAGTTGAGGGTAACGAAAACCCTGAAATCATGACCAAAAAACTGAGCGACACCGTTTACCAACCTGCCGGTGCTGCCGCTTCTGCCCCAGCCGCTGCGTCTGCCGCACCTGCTGCTTCTGAAGCCGCTAAATAATCCCTCGGTTTAATACGCCAAGCCACTGCTACTCTTCTCTTAGAGTCGCAGTGGCTTCCATCACAATTAATCTTCCTATTCAATCAGACAGATTGATTTTTCAGACGGCCTTGTTATGATTAGGCTATCTTAAAAATAAATTTTCTGTTTTCAAACGATAATAAGGGCGTACCATGAAACTCATACGACTCCTCCTCTTAGGCAGTGCCTTAATCTGCGGCAATACATTTGCAGCCGAAATGGTAAAAATCGAAGGAGGCAGCTATCGCCCTCTCTATCTCAAAAAAGAGACTTCCCTTATTAAAGTCAAACCCTTCCAACTTGACAAATATCCTGTAACCAATGCCGAATTTGCCGAATTTTTGAAAACACATCCACAATGGCAAAAAGACAAAATCAGCTCCAAACAAGCTGAAAAAGCTTACCTGAAACATTGGGTAAAAAACGGCAGCAACAGTTATGCGCCTAAAGCCAGCGAACTCAAACATCCGGTAACCAATGTTTCATGGTTTGCCGCCAATGCCTACTGCGTTTCCAAAGGCAAACGCCTGCCGACTATTGACGAGTGGGAATTTGCAGGCTTAGCCTCTGCCACTCAAAAAGACGGCTCTGCCGAACCCGGCTACAACCGCACCATCTTGGATTGGTATGCAGACGGCGGCCGAAACGGCCTGCACGACATCGGTAAAAACAAACCCAACTACTGGGGCGTATACGATATGCACGGCCTGATTTGGGAATGGACTGAAGACTTCAACAGCAGCCAACTCTCTGCCGGCTCGTCCAACACACAAATGTTCTGTAGCGGCGCATCCGTAGGCTCAAGCGACCCGTCCAACTATGCGGCATTCTTACGCTACGGCATCCGCACCAGCCTACAGTCCAAATATGTTTTAAATAACTTGGGCTTCCGCTGTGCGAGCAAATAAAGTTTAGTTTTTTATCACCAAAGCAGCTTTGGCGGTACTGAAAGGTATCGCCGCTTTTTTTGGCCGTCTGAAAAGATATGGCGCACAAAGACAAATTGTGGCATAATCCGCCCGTCTTTCTAAAAAGGCACTTAGGAGTTTGCTTAGGTCGTTTGGCTTGGCAAACTTGTCCGAACCTGAAAAGGTTCTTTTATTTTCGGAGTTATCCATCATGGCATTGACCGTAGAACAAAAAGCACAAATTGTTAAAGATTTCCAACGCAAAGAAGGCGATACCGGTTCTTCTGAAGTACAAGTCGCTCTGTTAACTTTCCGCATCAACGACCTGACTCCTCACTTCAAAGCCAACCCTAAAGACCACCACAGCCGTCGCGGCCTGTTGAAAATGGTTAGCCAACGTCGTCGCCTGCTGTCTTACCTGCGCCGTACTCAGCCTGATACTTACCGTTCACTGATTACCCGCCTGGGTCTGCGTAAATAATTTATGCTTAAATCAACACCGCCTTTGGGCGGTGTTTTTATTCGTATGCCCATGCCGTCTAAAACACAGGCTCACTCTGTGTTATACTTCCACACGCTTAAGCAGCAAGGCTTAAACTCCCAATCACTCCTTAAAGCTCCCATCAAAGCGAGAATCTGAATTGTCTGTTCATTCCATGTTGCACTCAGGAAAATTTTGGTTGAAAACCCTGGTTTTCAGCATTACCGCGCTTTTATGCCTCGCGGCGGTATTGAGTGCCTTAATGTTCCGCATATTCAACACAGAAAACATCGACGCATTCATACAAAAAAACTTTTCCGCCCATGGCTGCCAAATCAAATACAACGCCACTATCGGCAGAAAATGGCTGCCACGCCCCACGCTAATTTTAAAAGACCTCAGCCTTTCCTCTTCCGAACCTGACACGCCGACGTTGAACATCGCCGAGTCAAAAATGGGCTTTGGCTGGAGCAGCCTATGGTCGGATGCCCCCATTCTTGAAAAATGGATTCTTTTAAACCCGACACTGACACTGGACTCAAAACACCATCTGCCCGCCTGCCTGCAACAAGACCCATCGTCAAAAGAAAGTTTTCAGCTCAACCGCATCATCATCAATAACGGCAGCATCCGTTATCACACTAAAGAGCAAAATATTGCCTTAAACAATCTGCAATTTTCCCTGCGTAGAGCCGATTCAGACGGCCGTCCATTCGATATCAGCGGCACACTGCAAAACATCGGCAACCCCATCAGTTGGCAAGGCGCAGGCTATCTTGTACAAGATGATGCCGGCTGGAGCGTTCCCGCCCTCAAATTGAACCTGCAAACCGTATTGCTCAAAAACAAGCTGGATGCCCAAATCGCAGGCAGCCTTAATTGGCAAAACCAAACTGCCCTTTTCCGCGACTTCAACCTGCAAGCCGAAAGCGACTATCAAAACTTGCATATCAATGCACGTTCTCCCCTCTTGCAATTCAAAAATGGCTATTTGCACCTCAACACACTCAACGGCGCATTGACCGCCGGCAGTGAAAACAACCAATGGGACGGTTCATTCAAACTGGACAAAACCAACCTCTACGCAACCGTTTTGACCGCCGCCAATTTTGAACTCAAAGGCAGCCATAAAAACGACCGTCTCCAAACCAACTTTACCTTTTCCAGCCCTTTGGTTTGGCAAAAAGGCAAAGGCATCGATGCGCCCAAACTGCACCTCAGCACCCTGCAAGACACCATCAACCGCCTTCCCCGCCCCCGATTCATCAGTACACTCGAAGGACAGGCCAATTTCAGCCTAAATACATGGGAAGGCCGTCTGAAAGGCGCATTTGACAGACAAGCCCTTGCCTTGGCCTTTAAATACCAACGCGATGCCCAACCTCGTCCACACCTTGACGCCGGTATCGCCTTACAAAAACTGAATCTGACCCCTTACTTGGAAGACCTGAAAACCCAGCCATCACTGAATCTTCCTTCCCTGCTGGCCAAATCCTGGTTGCCCGACATTGAGGCCAACCTCCAAATCGGCAGCATTCAAACTGCCGGCCTGCAATTAGAAAACATCGAATCCCTGCTCACCGCCGATAAAGAACATATCGCCCTACACCGTTTCAAAGCCGGGCTTTATGGCGGTAAAACCGAGGGAGGCCTGAGTATTGCGGCGACACAACCTGCTTCCTACCACCTTCAGCAAAACGCAAAAGGCATACAAATTCAGCCGCTGCTGCAAGACCTGTTCGGTTTCCACAGCTTCAGCGGCAGCGGCGACGCCGTTATCGACATTCAAACTTCCGGTAACAACCGCGCCCAAATGATACAAGCCCTAAATGGCAGCCTGCTCCTCGATATTACCAACGGCGCATGGCACGGCATCGATATGGACAGCATTCTGAAAAACGGCATCTCTTCGGAAAAAATCGACAACAGCAACCTCAAAACCCCTTTCCATCATTTCATCCTCAATAGCGAAATTGAAAAAGGCATCAGCCATCATATCAACACCGAACTGTTTTCCGACAGCCTGCACGTTGTCAGCAGCGGCTATACCGATTTGAATACCCAAAAGCTGTCCGAAAACCTGCTTATCAGCAACGTACTGCAACCTAAAAACAAACCGATTCCCCTCAAAATCGGCGGAACCGTACAAAACCCTTCCATTACCTTTGATTACAGCCGCTTGACCAATGGCATGAACACACCGGCAGAAAAACAAAAAGCCCTGCAAGAAACCATACAAGAACAATGGAAGTGGCTCAAACCGCGCTAGATTTTCAAATCGAAGGCCGTCTGAAACCCAAAAAGTTTCAGACGGCCTTTTATCAGATACATTGTCAAAATAAGATGTTTACTTAGGAATGACCATATAAATAATCAGTGCAACAATGATGGCAAACCATATAGTCAACATTATCAAGCCTTTTTTGGAGAGTTTTCTTTTTCTCCAATCGAGCCTCAATATTTCTATCGTACCCTCAAACATCACCCCAATCATTTCCATCACGATTTGAAGTATAAATTCCAATAGAAATGACATCTACAAGCCCAAACTCTCCCAAATCTCATCGATTTTGGCCGTAACGGCAGGGTCTTTTTTGATTACTCGTCCCCATTCGCGGTCGGTTTCGCCCGGCCACTTGTTGGTCGCATCCAAACCCATTTTGCCGCCAAGTCCGCTGACGGGGCTGGCGAAGTCGAGGTAGTCGATAGGTGTGTTTTCCATCAAAACAGTGTCACGTACAGGGTCCATGCGCGTGGTGACCGCCCAGATGACTTCTTTCCAGTCGCGCACGTCCACATCGTCATCGACCACAATGATGAATTTGGTGTACATAAACTGGCGCAGGAACGACCAGCAGCCCATCATCACACGCTTGGCGTGTCCGGCGTACTGTTTTTTCATGCTGACCACTGCCATGCGGTAGGAACAGCCTTCGGGCGGCAGGTAGAAATCGGTGATTTCGGGGAACTGTTTTTGCAAGAGCGGTACGAACACTTCGTTCAACGCCACGCCCAAAACGGCGGGTTCATCGGGCGGTTTGCCCGTGTAGGTGGAGTGGTAAATCGGGTTTTCGCGCATGGTGATGCGTTCGACCGTAAACACGGGGAAATGGTCCTGCTCGTTGTAATAGCCCGTGTGGTCGCCGTATGGGCCTTCCAACGCGGTTTCGTTCGGATGGATAACACCTTCCAACACAATTTCAGCACGGGCAGGCACTTGCAAATCATTGCCGATACATTTCACCAGCTCCGTCCGCGAACCGCGCAGCAGTCCGGCAAACTGGTATTCGCTCAAGGTATCGGGAACGGGCGTTACCGCGCCCAAAATGGTGGCGGGGTCGCAGCCGAGCACGACGGCGACGGGATACGGCGTATCGGGATTGAGTTTTCGGAATTCCTGATAATCCAACGCGCCGCCGCGATGCGACAGCCAGCGCATAATCAGCTTGTTTTTGCCGATTAACTGCTGACGGTAAATACCGAGATTTTGACGTTTTTTGTGCGGTCCGCGCGTGACGGTCAAGCCCCACGTTAACAGTGGCGCAACGTCTTCCGGCCAGCAATGCTGAATCGGAAGTTTATACAAATCAACGTCTTCGCCTTCCCACACGATTTCCTGACACGGCGCATTTTTTACCACGTTCGGCGCCATACTCCAAATGTCTTTCAACAGCGGCAGTTTGGAAAACGCGTCTTTAATGCCTTTGGGCGGTTCAGGTTCTTTCAGATATGCCAGCGTCTGCCCGATTTCGCGCAGCTTGGATACACTGTCCGCACCCATGCCCAGCGCCACACGCTCAGGCGTACCAAACAGATTCGCCAACACAGGATAATCATAACGCGTACCATCAGGCTTAATCGGATTTTCAAACAACAACGCCGGCCCCTCGGCGCGCAGCACGCGGTCGGCGATTTCGGTCATTTCCAAATGCGGCGACACCGGATGCTGAATGCGCTTGAGTTTGCCATCAGCTTCCAATCCGGCGATAAATTCTCGCAGATCTCTGTATTTCATGATTTCATTTTCCTGAACAGTCCGTCTGAAAACAGACTGCCATTTCGGGTTTGAAAGATAAACCAGCGGCTATTGTACCTGCCAAATCTGTTCAAATCCCAACTTTCCACGCCCGAATTTCTAGATTTTTTGCAAACTACCGTCAAATTTAAACAATATCTGCTTGTGATTGCTTTCAGACGGCCTTATCTTTGGTAAAATTCCAACTTAATCCAGTCATCAATCAATATTTATCGTGGGACGGCGGCCATGTTTGCAATTTTAGAATCTTTTTTCGTTGAATACGGCTATGCGGCCGTGTTTTTCGTTTTGGTTATTTGCGGCTTCGGCGTGCCGATTCCTGAAGATTTGACGCTGGTAACCGGCGGTGTGATTTCCGGCCTGGGTTATACCAACTCGCATATTATGTTTGCCGTCGGCATGCTCGGCGTATTGGTAGGCGACGGCTTTATGTTTGCGGCCGGCCGGATTTGGGGACAAAAAATCCTTAAATTCAAACCGATTGCGCGCGTGATGACACCCAAACGCTATGCCCAAGTACAGGAAAAATTCGACAAATACGGCAACTGGGTTTTATTCGTCGCCCGATTCCTGCCCGGCCTGCGTACCGCTGTTTTCGTGACTGCAGGCATCAGCCGCAAGGTTTCCTACCTGCGCTTTATCCTGATGGACGGCTTGGCCGCGCTGATTTCCGTTCCGGTTTGGATTTATTTGGGCGAATACGGCGCACGCAATACCGACTGGCTGATGGAAAAAATGCACAGCCTGCAATCCGGTATCTTTGCGGTACTGGGCATCGGCGCCGTCATTGTCGGCTGGATTTGGTGGAGAAAACACCGCCGCCATACCTTCTTCCGTGAAAAACTGCACGAAAAACGCGCTGCAAAAGCCAAAAAACAAGCTAATCAATAAACCTTTCTAGGCCGTCTGAAACACTTCCCCGCTTTCAGACGGCCTCAATCATTCATCAGAAACACCATGAAACAAAAAATCTTCGTCCTCTACACCGGCGGCACCATCGGCATGACCCAAAGCAGCGCCGGTCTGCGTCCCGACACCGCTCTCGTCGATAAAGCCCTTGCCCCCTTTTCAGACGGCCTTGATTTCGAATGGCACGTTTGCCAGCCGCTCATCGACTCTTCCGCAGTAACGCTGCAAAACCAACGCGACTGGCTGGAGCTTATTATTGCCAAACTGCCTGACTATGACGGCATCTTGGTATTGCACGGCACGGATACCATGGCATACACCGCCAACCTCTTCGCCCTTTCGCTGCAAGGTTTGGACAAACCCGTTATCCTGACCGGCTCGCAATGGCCTTACGATGCCGCCAACAGCGATGCGCCGCGCAACCTTGCTACCGCCGTTTCCGCTTTCTCGCTCAAACTCAAACAAGTGGCGATTGCCTTTGACGGCAAGCTCTTCCCCGCCATCGGCAGCAGCAAGGTCAGCACAGAAACCGCCGCAGGTTTTGACAACCTGCATTTTGGTGCGCTCACCGAATGGGATGAAAACAAAGGTTGGCACAATATCCATATTGCCCCGACCCAACATTCAGACGGCCTCAATCCGCGTCTTCCAAATCCCGAAGCCAAAGTTTCCGTCCGCACGCTGATTCCCGGTTATGCCGCGCAAGAACTTTCAGACGGCCTGCCCCACTTTTCCGCCCAAGCCCTGATTCTGCAAAGCTACGGCCACGGCAATGCGCCGAGCAACGATGCGTTTGTCCGAGCCGTCCAAGCCTTTACGCAACAAGGCAAATTGCTGCTCAACATCAGCCAAGTGCCGCAAGGTTGCGCCGCCGCCGTTTATGCCCAAGGCGATGCTTTGCGTCAGGCAGGTATCATCAACGGCGGCAAATGCAACCTTGAAACCGCCACTGCGCTGATGACCCTCGCCGTATCTCATGACTGGAATGCAGATAAGGTGCAACAAGAATTGCGACAATTAAATCTGCTGTAACCGCCATTAAACATGACTTTCACCGACACCCACTGCCATCTTGCCGATCCCAAACTTGCTGACATGCTGCCTGCCGTGCTTGCCGAAGCGCAAGCCACCGGCGTGGCGCGTTTTATCGTACCGGCTACATCTCCCAATGATTGGCAGGCAGTTGCGCAGTTGGAAAGGCCGTCTGAAAACATCCATATCGCTTTGGGCATTCATCCGTGGTTTTCAGATGGCCTCAACGAGGCGTCATTCCAAGAATTAGAGTCCGAATTAATCCGGCATCCGCAAGCATGGGTTGGCGAAATCGGCTTGGATTTTTATGGCAAAGAGCAAACCCAAGCGCAACGCGACACGCAAACCGACGTCTTTATCCGCCAACTCATCCTTGCCCAAAACCTCAACCGCCGCGTCATCATCCATAATCTGAAAGCCACCGCCGCCATTGCCGCCGCCGTCAAAACCGTCGGTTTCACACGAGGCGGTATCGTTCACGCCTTCTCCGGCAGCGTAGAAGAAGCGCGAATTTTGGTAAAACTCGGCTTCAAAATCGGCATAGGCTCGCTGCTACTCAATCCCAATGCCAAAAAAGTCCGTGCCGCCTTACAAGCCTTAGATGACACGGATTTCGTTCTCGAAACCGACAGCCCTTTTATGCTCGGCCAAGAAACCAACACACCAGCCAACATCCGCCGTATCGCCAAAATTGCCGCCGAATTGCGCGGTGTACCGCTGGCACAACTGACTGAAATAATCGAGCAAAACGTGGATTCCCTGCTCCATACTTCCCCTTAATATGCCGACCTCAAGGCATCAAAAAGCCTCGTTCAGCCGTTCCGTTTCCAAACGGACACACTCAGCCCTCCCTACCCCATGTTCATGAATAAAAAGCGATACAAGGCCGTCTGAAAAAATGTTTTTGGCACAAAATATCGTTCACTCCGTCATCTCGGCTTTTTAACACCGTATTTTCCCTTTGATTGATAAAAAGTATTACGCATATTATTGGGCAAACTTTTTATTTACGTTAAAATATGCTTTTTTTTGATAATAAGGCCGTCTGAAAAAGGCGGAAACTAATTATGACTGAACAACATACACACGCTTCCACCTGGAAGAGCAAAATCAATGCTCTCGGCCCAGGTATCATGATGGCTTCGGCGGCAGTCGGCGGCTCGCACCTGATTGCCTCCACGCAGGCAGGCGCACTTTACGGCTGGCAGCTTGCGCTGATTATTATTCTGACCAACCTGTTCAAATACCCGTTTTTCCGCTTCAGCGCACATTACACGCTGGACACGGGCAAAAGTCTGATTGAGGGCTATGCCGAAAAAAGCCGCGTTTATTTGTGGGTATTTTTGATTTTGTGTATTGCATCGGCAACGATTAATGCCGGTGCAGTCGCCATCGTTACCGCCGCCATCGTCAAAATGGCGATCCCGTCGCTGACTTTCGATGCCGGCATGGTATCCGTCATGATTATGGTTTCCTGCCTGCTGATTTTGGCAAGCGGCCGCTATAAAGCATTGGACAACGTTTCCAAAATCATCATCGTCAGCCTGACCATCGCCACCGTCGCCGCAGCCGCCGTGGCCATGTCTCGCGGCATGCAGATGAAACCCGACTTTATCGAGCCTACCCCGTGGACACTGGCAGGCTTGGGCTTCCTCATCGCGCTGATGGGCTGGATGCCTGCGCCGATTGAAATTTCCGCCATCAACTCTTTGTGGGTAACCGAAAAACAACGCATCAATCCTTCCAGCTACCGCGACGGTATTTTCGACTTCAACGTCGGCTACATCACCAGCGCGATTTTGGCGGTCGTCTTCCTCGCCTTGGGTGCATATGTCCAATACGGCAACGGCGAAGAAGTGCAAATGGCGGGCGGCAAATATGTCGGCCAACTGATTAATATGTACGCCGTGACCATCGGCGACTGGTCGCGTCCGCTGGTGGCATTTATCGCCTTTGCCTGCATGTACGGCACGACGATTACCGTAGTGGACGGCTACGCCCGCGCGATTGCCGAACCGGTACGCCTGCTGCGCGGCAAAGACAAAACCGGCAATGCCGAATTGTTTGCATGGAACATCTGGGTTGCAGGTTCAGGCTTGGCCGTGATTTTCTGGTTCAACAGCGCAATGGCCGAGCTGCTCAAATTCGCCATGATTACTGCTTTCGTTGCCGCCCCCGTGTTCGCATGGTTGAACTACCGCCTCGTCAAAGGTGACAAACGCCACAAACTGACCATGGGCATGAACTTCCTCGCCATTATCGGTTTGATTTATTTGACCGGCTTTACCGTTTTGTTCCTGCTGAACCAAACAGGCATCTTGGCTGCGCCTAAATAAGCACATATGAAAAAAGGCCGTCTGAAACTTCAAAACAGGTTTCAGACGGCCTTTCCAATCCATCATATCTTTTTGAATTTCCATTCAAACCCATTATAATAACGCCTTATTTCGCCGTTGCAGACCACTCGACGGCATCCGTATTTTGGAAAATTTATGAAGCCGTCTATCTTAGAAAAACTACAACAACTCAGCGACCGACTGGAAGAAGTCACGCATTTGCTCGGACAGCCTGAAGCCACGTCCGATATGGACAACTACCGCAAACTCACGCGCGAACACGCCGAATTGACGCCCGTGGTCGAAGTATTCCAAAACTATCAACTGGCGCAAAGCGACTTGGCGGATGCCGAAGAAATGCTGTCCGACCCTGAAATGAAAGACTTTGCCGCCGAAGAAATTGAAACGGCCAAAGCCAAAATCGACAAACTCGATACCGAATTGCAAAAACTACTACTGCCAAAAGATGCCGACGACGATAAAAACATCTTTATCGAGGTACGTGCCGGTACCGGCGGCGACGAAGCTGCTCTGTTTGCAGGCGATTTGCTGCGTATGTACAGCCGCTACGCCGAGCGCAATCGCTGGCAGGTTGAAATCGTTTCCGCCAACGAAAGCGAATTGGGCGGCTATAAAGAAGTCATCGCCCGCATTATCGGCTTAGGCGCGTACAGCCGTCTGAAATTTGAATCGGGCGGCCACCGCGTGCAACGCGTCCCTGCTACCGAAAGCCAAGGCCGCATCCACACCTCCGCCTGTACCGTTGCCGTCATGCCCGAAGCGGACGAACTGGAAGACATTGAACTGAACCCCGCCGACCTGCGCATCGACACCTTCCGCGCATCCGGCGCGGGCGGTCAGCACATCAACAAAACCGACTCCGCCGTCCGCATTACCCACTTACCGACAGGCATGGTAGTCGAATGCCAAGACGGCCGCAGCCAACACGCCAACAAAGCGCAGGCGATGAAAGTCCTCGCCGCCCGCCTGAACGACGCGCAAAAACGTGAAGCCCAAGCCAAAGAAGCCGCCGAACGCAAATCCCTGATCGGCAGCGGCGACCGCAGCGAGCGCATCCGCACCTACAACTACCCACAAGGCCGCGTGACCGACCACCGCATCAACCTTACCCTACACAAACTGGATTTTGTGATGGACGGCGACTTGGAAGAAATCACCAATGCCCTGATTGCCGAGCATCAAGCCGAGCTTTTGGCGGCAATGGGGGATTGATATTTGCCTCACTCTGATCATCATTACCAATATAAAAGCCGTCTGAAATGTAAATTTCAGACGGCTTTTATTTAAAAACAAACAAACCTATAAAACAGTATTTATTTTGAGATTTGCTCCAAGGTCTGGATCATCAATAATTTAAAAGACTGTTGTAAAGGTTCAGGAAGTTGTAAAAAAATCAGTTCGACCGGCATTTCTTCTAAATCCTTTAATGTATTGTTTTGCTGTCTTTCCAAGTATTCTGCTAGCAGAAAAATAGACGAAACACGGCATCCCAATGCATCAGCAAGATATTTTAAGATAGCCTCACTGTATCCTTGATTACCATTCTCAAGATTGGAGATATTACTTTTTGAAGTATTTGCAAAATCAGCAAGTTGCTGCTGTGTCCAACCTTTTTGTTTTCTCAAAAATCTAATTGCACGACTTATATTCATGCAAAAGATATTAGAGAGAAATAGATTCAATTGAAATTGTATTGCTGTACTTCTTGACATAAAAATACTTAAATGCAATACTTCATACAGTTTTACTGTACTTTTCTATTTTTATGAAACTTTAAATCTTGAGGTGACCAAATGAAAATTAAACACTATCTCTTTGCTGGGATTTTACCAGTGATGTTATTAACTGGTTGTATGGGGGGCTTACCTTCATGCGGTTCAAGTGATGCAGAAGATTTGGTTAAAAAAATCATTAACCAACGCTCATTTCTTTTAGGTCAATTTGTTTCATTGGATGATGTGGAAGAAACTGCCGTTAATCATGATGCCGAAATAAGAGTATGTTCTGCCAAATTGACCACAACAAAAGGAAGTGAAAACATCACTTACTCAATCAAATGGCAGAATAAAGATAAAAGTAGTTTCTACTTAGAAATCAATTAAATATTAGGAGTGATACAAATGAAGGGACAAATTTTAGACTTTTCAATTCAAAACGGTGGTGGTCTGATCAACGGGGAGGATGGTAAGCGTTATCCATTTAAAAGCGAAGAATGGAAAGAACAAAACATTCCTACTCGAGGCATGAATGTTGATTTTGATATTAATGGAGATGGTCAGGCTATTGGTATTTACAAGGCACTAAATAGCAGTTCATCTAATAATGTCGTAAATGCATTCAATACTGTGGCGCAATCCAGAAATGAAAATGGACAATTATCACTGTTTGCCTTATTTTTGGAAACGCTATCTAAACGTTATGCACAATTTTCAGGGAGAGCATCCAAACGAGAATTTTGGGGATATACACTCTTTAGAATAATTGCAGATTTTTCCATTTTTATTGTCGCAATAATAATGTCTGAAATTAGCAGAAGTCTTGGAGATATTTTCTTCCTCCTATATTACCTATTTGCTCTAGCTGTAATTATTCCATCTTTATCTGTCGTTATTCGACGTCTCCATGATATAGGAAAATCAGGTTGGTGGTTTCTCATTATACTTATTCCTATTATTGGCCCAATCTGGCTAATTGTTTTGATGTGCCAACCATCCTTCAATGGGGATAATCAATGGGGTAGTATGCCTGAAAACTAACCTTCTAGAGTAAGGCCATCTGAAACAAAAATTTCAGATGGCCTTTCCCAATGAATTAATCAAACTTTGTCTTACTCATTTCTATTTTACTGATACTCTAATACTTCCAAAAATTATGACTTAACCTTCAATCACTGATCTCCATTTCTAAATTACCTGAATACCAGAATTTCCCCTATGAACAGTATATTTAAAATAGTGCGATCTTTTTTAAAATTAAAAAATATTTATTTTGAGTAAATATATAAACCGACACTTTTAGAGAAAATCATGATGCCCTGATTGCCGAGCATCAAGCCGAGCTTTTGGCAGCAATGGGGGATTGATGGATTTGGTCCATTGCGTTTATACTTTTCAGATGGCCTGATGACATATGTCAATATGGCTGTGTATATGTTATCCCAAAGTGATAAAATGCAGCACCAGCTGCGCCCCAGCAACACCCTTCTACAATTAACGAAAGAGAGGACACAAAATGGCAAAAATCCTGATCGCACCGGTATCTACCGGCCTGAGCGCCGATGCAGCGGCAAAAGCATTTGCAGCGGCATTGAATGCGCAAGTTTTCCAAGCCGTTGACTCCACTACAGAAGCCCTGTTGGCTCAAGGCAAGAGCGACGACTGGTTTGACGCACTTGTCGGTAAAGTTGCCGCATTAAACGCAGATAACCTCGTTATCGAAGGCATCACTCCTGATGCGGACAAATTGTTCTTGGCAGGCAAAAACGTCGAATTAGCGCTGTCTTTGGACGCAGGCGTTGTATTGGCGCTGAAATCCGACAACACCGACGCAGCCGCCGTTACCCAACAATTAAACCTCACCAAACAGCTCTACACCAACTCCCCGGGCTTATTGGAAGGCTTTATCATTGACGGCGCAGCCGCTGCTTTAGGCGCACAAGTTGCCGAGCAAACCGGCCTGACTTTCTTCGGCTCCAGCGACAAACTGCAAGACGTATCCGCTTTGGCCAAACGCGAAGCCAAACGCCTGTCTCCAGCCCAATTCCGTTACAACCTGATCGATTTCGCACGCAAAGCCGATATGCGTATCGTTCTGCCTGAAGGCGCCGAACCACGCACCGTCGCTGCCGCTGCTATCTGTCACGAAAAAGGCATCGCCCGTTGCGTACTGTTGGCTACCCGAGAAGAAGTTGAAGCCGTTGCTAAAGAACGCGGCATTTCCCTGCCTGATTCTTTGGAAATCATTGATCCTGCTACTTTGGTTGAACAATACGTTGAGCCGATGTGCGAATTGCGCAAATCCAAAGGCCTGACTCCTGAAGATGCACGCAAACAGCTGCAAGATACCGTCGTACTCGGCACCATGATGATGGCTCAAAACGACGTAGACGGTTTGGTTTCCGGTGCAGTCCACACCACTGCCAACACCATCCGCCCTGCCCTGCAACTTATTAAAACCGCTCCGGGTGCAAGCCTTGTATCCAGCGTATTCTTCATGTTGCTGCCTAACCAAGTATTGGCATTCGGCGACTGCGCGGTTAACCCGAACCCAACTCCGGAACAACTGGCCGACATCGCCATTCAATCTGCCGACAGTGCCAAAGCCTTCGGTATCGATCCCAAAGTGGCCATGATTTCCTACTCTACCATCAACTCAGGCAGCGGCCCTGATGTCAATGCAGTGATCGAAGCAACCAAGCTGGCGAACGAAAAACGCCCTGATTTGGCCATCGAAGGCCCGTTGCAATACGATGCAGCTACCGTTCCATCTATCGGCAAATCCAAAGCTCCGGGTAGCGCTGTTGCCGGTCAAGCAACCGTTTTGGTTTTCCCAGACCTCAATACCGGCAACTGTACTTACAAAGCCGTACAACGCAGCGCCAACGTCCTGAGCGTAGGCCCGTTGCTGCAAGGCTTGCGCAAACCGGTTAACGACTTGTCCCGCGGCGCATTGATTGAAGACATCGTCTTCACCATCGCCCTGACTGCCGTTCAAGCCAAACAAATGCAAGGCTGATTAACAAGCTGATGCTTTGAAATCAAAGGCCGTCTGAAACCAATGTTTCAGACGGCCTTTCGTATCTTTGCGCCAACTATATTATAATTCGCCATTATTTTCTGAAAGACTGCCCCGATGACTGCCTACCAGCAACAACTAGCCGACAAAAAACAATATCTTCAGCAACTTTTCCAAGGACTGGATTTTCCAGAAATCGAAGTCTTTGAATCTCCGGAACAGCATTACAGAATGCGTGCTGAGTTCCGCATCTGGCATGAAGGCGGCGAAATGTTTTACGCCATGTTTGAGCGCGGGCAAAAGGCAAGCGGGGCAAGCCTGATCCGTTGCGACCAATTTCCTGCCGCATCCGAATCCATCAATGCCTTGATGCCGAAACTGATTGAAGCCGCATCCAATCATCCCGAGCTGAAAAACCGCTGGTACGCCGTCGAATTTTTATCCACTTTAAGCGGCGAAATGCTGGTTACCATGATTTACCACAAGAAGCTGAACGAAGCATGGCAACAAGCCGCGCAAGAGCTGGCGCACAATTTGGGCATCCACATCATCGGCCGCAGCCGCGGACAAAAAATCGTATTGAGTCAAGATTTCGTAACCGAAGCATTGACAGTCAACGGCAAAACCTTCCGCTACCGTCAAATCGAAGGCAGCTTTACCCAACCCAATGCCCAAGTGTGCCAAAAAATGCTGACTTGGGCGTGTGATGCCGCAAAAAACTTAGGCAAAGACCTGCTTGAGCTATATTGCGGCAACGGCAATTTTACCCTGCCGCTTTCGCAACATTTCAATCAAGTGCTGGCAACCGAAGTTTCCAAAACTTCCGTCAACGCCGCCCAATGGAATATTGAAGCCAACCAAATTACCAATCTCAAAATCGCCCGCCTGTCTGCGGAAGAATTTACCGAGGCCTACACGCAAAACCGTGAATTCCGCCGCCTGCAAGAACAAGGCATCGACTTGAAAAACTATGATTTTTCAACTATTTTTGTTGATCCTCCGCGCGCCGGTGTTGATGATGAGACGCTCAAATTGGTTGCCCGATTCGACAACGTCCTCTATATTTCCTGCAATCCTGAGACCCTGCGCGCCAACCTCGACACGCTCTGTCAAACCCATACCATCGAACGCGCCGCCCTGTTCGACCAATTCCCATTTACCCACCATATCGAAAGCGGTGTTTGGTTGAAGAAGAAAAAATAAAACCATACAAAAAGGCCGTCTGAATGTTCAGACGGCCTTTAATTAACAGCATATTAAGCGATTTTCAAATCAATCCGCTTCCAAAACCACTTTCATGGCTTGGTTTTCAGCAGCGTGTTTGAACACGTCGTAGGCTTTTTCCAATTCGCTGAATTTGAAACGGTGGGTCAGCATTTTGGTGTAATCCACTGAGCTGCTGGAAATGGCTTTCATCAGCATTTCGGTGGTATTCGCGTTAACCAGGCCTGTTGTGATGGCAAGGTTTTTAATCCACAGTTTTTCCAGTTTGAAATCAACGGATTGACCATGTACACCAACCACAGCAATATGGCCGCCGGGTTTCACAATGTCTTGGCACATATTCCAAGTTGCAGGGATACCGACCGCTTCGATGACGCAATCTACGCCGTCTTCGCCGACGATAGAGGCAACTTGTTTGCTCACATCGCCGGAAGCAGGGTTGATGGTATGGGTCGCGCCCAATTCTTTCGCCAGTTTCAAGCGGTTTTCATCCATATCGCAAACGATGATGGCGGCAGGGCTATATAGTTGCGCGGTCAGCAACGCAGACATACCGACAGGGCCAGCACCGGCGATGAATACGGTATCGCCGGGTTTCACATCGCCATATTGCACGCCGATTTCGTGGGCGGTCGGCAAGGCATCGCTCAACAACAGGGCAACTTCTTCGTTGACGTTGTCAGGCAGCGGAACCAAGCTGTTGTCGGCATAAGGCGTACGGACGTATTCGGCCTGAGTGCCGTCAATCATATAGCCCAAGATCCAACCGCCGTTGCGGCAGTGTGAATAAAGTTGAATTTTACAGTTGTCGCAAGTACAGCATTTGCTGACACATGAAATAATGACTTTATCACCGACTTTGATGTTTTTTACAGCATCGCCGACTTCTTCTACAATACCGATGCCCTCATGACCGAGAATACGACCGTCGGCAACTTCAGGGTTTTTACCCTTCCAAATACCCAAGTCAGTACCACAAATCGTGGTTTTAACGATTTTGACGACTGCATCGGTCGGATCGATAATTTGAGGGCGGGGTTTTTCTTCGAAACGGATGTCGTTTGCGCCATGATAAACCATTGCTTTCATGTGAATCTCCTTGAACGGTTAATAAACTTTAACAATACAGCGTAAATCCACGTTAACTATATTTATATACCCCTCCACCAGGTAAGTCAATCCTGATTATTATTTTTTATGTTATACTGTAACATACTGTTTTAAAAATAAATAATTAAAAAGTAAATATTAATGAACACACACACATCCTTCGCGCGACGACTCATCGATTGGCAGCGGCAGCATGGCCGTCACGACTTGCCTTGGCAGGTCAAAGACCCCTATTCCGTCTGGCTTTCAGAAATCATGCTCCAACAAACGCAGGTTGCTACCGTATTGGACTACTATCCGCGTTTCTTAGCTAAATTCCCAACCGTACAATCGCTTGCTGCCGCACCACAAGACGAGGTTTTATCCTTGTGGGCAGGCTTGGGCTATTACAGCCGCGCACGCAATCTGCACAAAGCATCGCAACAAGTCGTCGGACAATTCGGCGGTATCTTTCCATCCGAGCGCAAAGACTTGGAAACACTCTGCGGCGTAGGCAGAAGTACAGCCGCCGCCATTTCTGCCTTTGCTTTCAACCGACGAGAAACCATCTTGGACGGCAACGTCAAACGCGTTCTCTGCCGTGTCTTTGCCAAAGACGGCAATCCGCAAGATAAAAAATTTGAAAACGCGCTTTGGACACTTGCCGAAAGCCTGCTGCCGTCTGAAAACACTGATATGCCTGCCTACACGCAAGGCTTGATGGATTTGGGCGCAACCGTCTGCAAACGGACAAAACCTTTGTGTCATCAATGTCCTATGGCAGACATCTGCGAAGCAAAAAAACAAAACCGCATTGACGAACTGCCTCGCAAAAAAACTGCTCCCAAAGTGCAAACCCTACCGCTTTACTGGCTGATTATTTATCACACTGACGGCGCATTATTGCTTGAAAAACGCCCTGCCAAAGGCATTTGGGGCGGTCTGTATTGCGTACCCTGTTTTGAAAAATTAGACGATTTGTATGCTTACGCCAAACGCTTCGGCATTGTTTCAGACGGCCTTGAAGAACAAACCACGTTTACCCACCGCCTGACCCACCGCTTATTGATGATTACCCCTTTTCAGACGCAACAAAGGCCGTCTGAACATCTTTCAGACGGCCTTTGGGTATCAGCGGAACATTTGGCGGATTATGGCTTGCCCAAACCTTTGATCAAATATTTGGCTAAAAGCTAAACCGCCCTATTCCACAATCTCTTTAAATACAACTTCTTTTCCGCCGCGAATCAGTACGGCAAACCCGTCGCCAATCTGCCAACGCGAGCTTGGATTGGCGTACTCTACGCCCTGACTCCGCAAGCGGACTTGCACCAGTTTCTCAACCGTATTGCCTTCACGCAGCTCAACCATCATCGGGCTGTGGCTGTTGATATAAATTGCAGTAATCGTCCGACCTTGTACGGATTGATAACGGACAGAATACGTCTGCGCCTGTGCAATGACCGGTAACGGCGCATCAGGGCGCACGGCCTTATACGAGCCGCACGCAGCGCACAAACTCACGCACAAAGTACAGATGATTTTGTTCAACATAGGCATAGATCAGTAATGGTGATGCGGAATCTCGCCATCAAGACGGTAATAAGTGCCGCAATACGGACATTCAATCTCACTGTTGGACTGAATCGGCAAGAACACGCGCGGATGGCCGTTCCATGTTTCATGATTAGGGCCGGAGCAATGCAGCGGCAAATCCTGCGGCTTGATGACTACAACGTTTTTTTCAGACTGTGTACTCATGGTTTGGTTCCTCACTATGTTTTCTTATCTTCCGATATTGTAAAGCAAAACGGCCGCTAGGTTCGACTGAAAACATTATATAATCACTTTTTTCAGACGGCCTTTGATGATGATGACTACCCTGCTCCGCCTTCAAGATTTCGATACTTCCGATTCCGCTTCATTTCTTTATACACTCAGCGCAGCCTATTTGGATCACACCGAACAGACAGGCGATGAAGACATGTCCGGCCTCAACGACGAACAGCATACATTGACCGCTCTCTGCTACCTCGACAGCCAGGTTCAAGAAGGCGGCTTCGTACAGCTTATCGCTTCAGGATACGGAGAATACATCTTTGGCAATCCGGTTGCCGACAGCCTGCGCCGCTGGCGCATCAAACCGATACCGAAAATCTTAGACAAAGCCAAAGCCTTGTACGAAAAACACGGCGAAGCCATTGAAAAAATGGCAGACGAACAAAGGGATTTCGACGAAATCCGCAAAGCTTTTCCCGATTTTGAAGAGCTTGACGGCGATTATTATGACGTTGCCGACGAAGACTTGGAAACCGCAGCAGCCTACGTTCAAGCAAATTGGGATAAATTTGCCAAACTGTCAGGCTGAAACCATAAAACTTTGCCGGTTTGAATCATCTGTTCAAACCGGCAAAATCATCAATACATCGAATTAACGTTTGTTTTTCTGATAAATCGGCATTACTTCAGGCAACATTTTGCGGATTGCATTGATACGCGCCTGATTGGTCGGATGGGTCGACAAAATAGACAATGAGCTGCCGCCCTGTACTTTATTCATTTTTTCCCACACGCTTACCGCAGCCTCAGGGTTGTAGCCTGCTTCAGCCATCAAACGCACACCGCCGGCATCCGCTTCGCTTTCCTGATGGCGTGAGAACGGTTTGGTCGCCAACAAATCTGCACCCAAGCCAACCAAATCGCCATCCACACCGGTTGAGCTGGCCAAAATTGAACCGCCCAAGCCAGTCAATACTTGTCCGCCCAAAGCTTTTTTGCTGTGTTCCAACAAAGCATGGGTCATTTCATGGCCGACAACGGCGGCAATTTCAGCATCCGTCAGCTTCAATTTCTCTACTATGCCGGTATATACAGCCATTTTACCGCCCGGCATTGCCCATGCGTTCATTTCATCACTGCGGATAACGTTCATCTGCCAGTTGAAAGGCACGCCGGTTTTGTTGGCGCGCTCAGCATGAGGACGCAGACGTGCAAACACGCGTTGAACACGTTGAGCAGTTGGAGATGAAACATCCAAAGCTTTTTGACCACGCGCGTTTTGAATGACTTGTGAATAACTTTTAGCCGCGTCTTCATTTAAAGTCGCAGTATCGTAGCCAACCATATCCGCTACAGAAGTACAGCCGGTCAATGCCAAAATCACGCCCATGCCGGCCCAATATTTTTTATTCCATTTTTTCAACATGTTTTCTCTCTGTGTTTTTAAGTTAATGTAACGACATTGTACCCAAATTTAATACACTTTACACAAAAGGCCGTCTGAACGGTTTCAGACGGCCTTTAAGCGTAATATTTAAGAACGGCGCTGCAGCATCCAAGACTCAATCTTACGCGCATCGTTCACGCGGGTTGTGGAAGACGGAGAGTTGAGCAATACAATGGTAATCGGCTGATTCTGTACATTGGCCTTAACCACCATAGAACGTCCTGCCTCGCGGATATAGCCGGTTTTCTGCAATTCAATATTCCAGCTACCCTCACGCACCAAGGCATTGGAGTTTTTGTAGTTTTGACGACCGTTTGCCGTCCAAACCGAGCCGTAATTTGAAGTAGAATTTTTACGGATCAGCGGATATTTGCTGGCTGCTGCGACCATACGGTTCAAATCGCGTGCGGTTGAAACATTTTGGAAATTCAAACCGGTAGGCTCATAGAAACGGCTGCTGGTCATGCCTAGGCTTTGCGCTTTGGCATTCATTGCCGCAACAAACGCGCTCATACCGCCCGGATAGGTACGGCCCAACGCATGAGTTGCACGGTTTTCACTGCTCATCAGGCTCAGGTGCAACAGTTCGCCGCGTGTCAGCGTCGTGCCGATGCTCAAACGGCTGCCCGTACCTTTCAAACGGTCGATTTCAGCCTCGGTAATTGTAATCGGCTCGTTCATATCCAGACGCGCATCCAAAACCACCATCGCGCTCATCAATTTGGAAATAGAGGCAATCGGCATGACACGATCAGGGTTTTTCTGATACAGCACTTCACCGGTTTTATTATTGAAAATCAAAGCAGATTGCGAAGAAAGCAGAGGGCCTGCCAAAGCGGCTTGAGCTTCGACTTGGTCAGCATGACTCAACGCAAAAGCTTCCATCGGGTCATTTTGCACAGGGAAATTTTGCTCCAAAAATTGTCCCAATACATCCATATCATCGGCAACAGCAGGCGCAGAAGCAAAGGCCAATGCCACACCTGTCCATACCATTCCTAAAGTTTTATAGAATTTCATATCTGCCAATTCAAAAAAATACATTTAATTCAACATTCTGTTAAATTTTTCGGCAATTGTAAAGCGAGTTGAGAAAACTTTGCGTTTGTTTGCAAGATATTCAAGTCTAACGCCCGCATCTGTTTCTTAGACGATACGGCACAATGCCTGCTCTGATTTGAAAAAACACAAGATAGTCATTATACTTAGGCTCCTTTGTCAGAGGCATTCCCTCAATCCGGCAATACGCCCGAAATATCTGTTCCCCCTTTACAACACAGCCTCCATACAACCATACGAAGAAATTATTATGTCTGAAGAAAAACGTACCTGTTCATTCTGCGGGAAGTCCGAAAACGACGTTAAAAATCTGATCGAAGGCGAACACGCCTTTATCTGCAACGAATGTGTAGAAACTTGCGGCATAATGCTGCAAGACAACGAATCCGGCGAAATTGAAAACGAGCTTGTCAAAGCGAAAGAAGAAAACGCCGAGAAAAAACTGCCTACCCCGGCCGAAATCGTTGCCAACCTCAACGACCACGTTATCGGTCAGGAACACGCAAAAAAAGCGTTGGCAGTATCGGTTTACAACCACTACAAACGCCTGCGCCACCCGAAAGCGGAGGGCAAAGTCGAGTTGTCCAAATCCAATATCCTGCTCATCGGCCCTACCGGCTCAGGTAAAACCCTGTTGGCGCAATCTTTGGCGCGCAAACTGGATGTACCTTTTGTCATGGCGGATGCCACAACTTTGACCGAAGCCGGTTATGTCGGTGAAGACGTCGAACAAATCATCACCAAACTTTTGGGCAAATGTGATTTTGACGTTGAAAAAGCCCAGCGCGGCATCGTTTATATCGATGAAATCGATAAAATTTCACGCAAAAGCGACAATCCGTCCATCACGCGCGACGTATCCGGCGAAGGTGTGCAACAAGCCTTGCTGAAACTGATTGAAGGTACAGTGGCCAGTGTCCCTCCTCAAGGCGGACGCAAACATCCGAACCAAGAATTCATCAACGTTGACACCACCAACATCCTCTTTATCTGCGGCGGTGCATTTGCCGGCTTGGAAAAAGTTATCCGCCAACGTACTGAAAAAGGCGGTATCGGCTTTGGTGCAGCAGTACACAGCAAAGATGAAAACGCTGATATTTCAGCCCTGTTTGAAACAGTCGAGCCTGAAGACTTGATTAAATTCGGTTTGATTCCCGAGCTTATCGGCCGTCTGCCCGTGATTGCCACATTGGCAGAATTGGATGAAGATGCTTTGGTCAACATTTTGACCGAGCCGAAAAATGCCTTGGTCAAACAATATCAAACCTTGTTTGAAATGGAAGATGTCGGCCTTGAGTTTGAAGAAGACGCCTTGCGCAGCATCGCCAAACTGGCTATGGAACGCAAAACCGGTGCGCGCGGCCTGCGCTCTATCGTTGAACGTTGCCTCTTGGACACCATGTACACCCTGCCAGATTTGAAAGACGTAGCAAAAGTCATCATCAATAAAGAAGTGGTGGAAAAAGGCGATCAGCCAAAACTTTTCCGTGAAGACGGCAGCGAATATAAGCAATAAGGCTCATTCTCTGAAAAAGACGTGTACCCGTTACACGTCTTTTTTATTTTTTAATAAAACCAAAACCATATTTTCTAATAATGTCCTTATACATAAAAAACAAAGGCCGTCTGAAACATATTCAGACGGCCTTTGTTTTCAAGTTGCTCTAAGTCTGCCTTCATCCGGAGTATTGATGAGAGTGACTTCCTTGAATTTTATGAAGCTTATTTTTTTACTTTTTTAACAGCTTTTTTAGCAGGAGCAGCTTTGGCGGCAGGCTCAGAAGCCGCAGCTTCAGGAGCAGCAGTTTCAGGAGCAGCTACTGGCTCAGATGCAGCAGGTTCGGAGGCAGCTGATTCAGCGGTACGTTGATAGCCTTTGTCTTTCATGCAGGCATCAAACACAGCGCGGTCAGCATTTTCACCAGATGCCTGTTGGCATTGGGTCATTGCTTCTTCAACAGTGACGCGTGGCGCTGCCGCTTCTTCAGCAGGTTTGGAAGAAGAACAAGCTGCCAACATCAGACTACCGGTTGCAAGAGCGATCAATAAAGTTTTCATAATTGTATATTCCTAAATTTTGATTTTATGGTTTACCGTTAAACGGGAGATACAGGCTACAAAACAAGCTCTGCACCTCAATATTGAGTACGTGAGTACAATTTAGTTTCATTTCATCCTGTAAGTTTTTGATAAATTAATTCTATTGACGTTAAGACAAATGCCTAATTCCCAATAAACTCAAAACCTTGCAGGCCAGTAACTTTTTCTGTTTTTGAACTGTAAAAATATCAAAACTTAGACGATTTTAGCTGCAACCATCATTTGGGGAGTCCCTCTTTTTATGGCATAATGGACTACTTACCGGATAGTTCCGTACCCCTTTTTTCAAACCGCAGAATCAAAATCATACTGCGGTTTATCCATTTCAGAATCAGATTTTTCAGACGGCCTCACCATTCAAAAGGCCGTCTGAACAGAAAGCTACCATCATGAATCCTTTCTCTTCACTCGGTTTAGGCAGCGAATTGGTCTCTGCCCTGGCCGATCAGGGTTATGAAAACCCGACGCCTATCCAAGCCGCAGCGATTCCTAAAGCCTTGGCAGGACACGACCTTTTGGCCGCAGCACAAACCGGCACAGGTAAAACCGCCGCCTTTATGCTGCCCAGCCTCGAACGCCTGAAACGCTACGCCACATCCAGCACCTCCCCTGCCATGCACCCCGTCCGTATGTTGGTATTGACCCCTACCCGCGAATTGGCCGATCAAATCGATCAAAACGTGCAGGCCTATATTAAAAATCTTCCTTTGCGCCATACTGTCCTCTTCGGCGGCGTCAATATGGACAAACAAACTGCCGACTTGCGCACCGGTTGCGAAATTGTTGTCGCTACGGTTGGCCGACTACTTGACCACGTCAAACAAAAAAACATCAATTTAAACAAAGTTGAAATCGTTGTACTCGATGAAGCCGACCGTATGCTTGATATGGGTTTCATCGACGATATCCGCAAAATCATGCAGATGTTGCCCAAACAGCGACAAACCCTGCTCTTTTCCGCCACTTTCTCACCGCCTATCCGCAAGCTTGCGCAAGATTTTATGCACACGCCTGAAATGGTCGAGGTGGCCGCGCAAAACACCACCAACGCCAATGTCGAGCAACACATCATTGCCGTTGATGCACTTAAAAAACGCAACCTGCTCGAACGTCTGATTGTTGATTTGCATATGAATCAAGTTATTGTTTTCTGCAAAACCAAACAAAGCGTCGATCAAGTTACCCGCGACCTCGTCCGCCGCAATATCGCTGCGCAATCCATCCACGGCGACAAATCCCAACAAAGCCGACTGGAAACTCTCAATGCCTTTAAAGAAGGCACATTACGCGTTTTGGTTGCCACCGATGTTGCCGCACGCGGCCTGGATATTGCCGAGTTGCCTTTCGTCATCAACTACGAGCTGCCAACCCAACCTGAAGACTACGTCCACCGAATCGGACGTACCGGCCGGGCCGGTGCCGACGGCGTTGCCATTTCCTTAATGGATAAAACCGAACAGAAAATGTTTGAATCCATTAAAGAGCTGACCGGCAGCAATTTGAATGTGGAACGCATCGAAGGCTTTGAGCCGCATTGGTGGGGTACCGACAATCAAGATGAAGCCGAAGCGCAACCGGTTCAGCACAACGACAGCCGCTCTCGCCGCGAAGATAGAAACAAACGCAACGAATACGCGAGCAAGTCAGACAAAAACTCGAAAAAAGCAGAAGAGAAAAACGATCCGGGTATCGTCTGCGGCAAAATTGCCGGCAGAACACGCCGCAGCCGTCACGAGCGTCAGCCTTGCGCCCTGCTCCAACCTGGTTTTGGTGTAAAGTAAACAACGCTGATTAATCGGTTTTCTGATTATTTATCCTAACAAAGGCCGTCTGAAACTTATCTTTCAGACGGCCTTTTATTAAACTAAAAAATAAAGGACGTGATGAACACGTCCTTTATTTTTCCGTTTCAGACGGCCTTTATTATTTAAGGCCGTCTGAAAATCGGTTTACCTTGTTACATTAAACATTCACGGTTTCGGCTACTTCGTTGTAGCTGTCGATTTCGTTGAAGTTCATGTAACGGTAGATTTGGTCGCCCTGCTCGTTGATGATACCGATATTGGCTTGGTATTCTTCAACAGTCGGAATTTTACCCAGTTTAGAGCAGATTGCCGCCAACTCAGCCGAGCCGAGGTAAACAAAGGTGTTTTTACCCAAGCGGTTCGGGAAGTTACGGGTAGAAGTGGACATTACAGTTGCGCCTTCGTGTACTTGTGCTTGGTTACCCATACACAATGAGCAACCCGGCATTTCCATACGCGCGCCTGCACGGCCGAGTACGCCGTAGTGGCCTTCGTCAGACAACTCTTTCGCATCCATTTTGGTTGGGGGAGCCATCCACAGGCGTACCGGGATGTCGGTTTTACCTTCCAAGAGTTTGGAAGCGGCACGGAAGTGGCCGATGTTGGTCATACAAGAACCGATGAACACTTCGTCGATTTTGGTGCCGGAGCGTTCAGACATGAAGCACACGTCGTCAGGGTCGTTCGGGCAAGCAATAATCGGCTCTTTAATGTCGTCCATGTTGATCTCAATCACGGCGGCGTATTCGGCATCTTTATCCGCTTCGAGCAATTCAGGATTTGCCAACCATGCTTCCATGGCTTTGATACGGCGTTCCAAAGTGCGCGAATCTTGATAGCCGTTGGCAATCATGTTTTTCATCAACACAATGTTGGATTTCATGTACTCGATAATCGGCTCTTTGTTGAGCTTCACAGTACAGCCTGCAGCGGAGCGTTCAGCAGACGCGTCAGTTAATTCAAAGGCTTGTTCCACTTTCAAATCAGGCAGGCCTTCAATTTCGAGGATGCGGCCGGAGAAGATGTTTTTCTTACCGGCTTTAGCAACAGTAAGCAGGCCTTGTTTAATCGCGTACAGCGGAATGGCGTTCACCAAATCGCGCAGGGTTACGCCCGGTTGCAGTTTGCCGCTGAAGCGTACTAATACAGACTCAGGCATATCGAGCGGCATTACACCAGTAGCTGCTGCGAAAGCAACCAAGCCCGAACCTGCAGGGAAAGAAATACCGATAGGGAAACGGGTGTGGCTATCGCCGCCGGTACCGACCGTGTCAGGCAACAGCAGACGGTTGAGCCATGAGTGAATCACGCCATCACCCGGACGCAGGGATACACCGCCACGGGTAGAGATGAAAGCAGGCAATTCTTTATGAGTTCTCACATCGACAGGTTTTGGATAAGCCGCGGTGTGACAGAAAGACTGCATCACCATATCTGCTGAAAAGCCCAAGCAAGCCAGGTCTTTCAATTCGTCGCGAGTCATCGGGCCGGTAGTATCTTGCGAGCCGACAGTAGTCATGCGTGGTTCGCAGTAAGTACCCGGACGCACGCCTTTGCCTTCCGGCAAACCGCAGGCGCGACCAACCATTTTTTGAGCCAATGTGAAACCGGCTTTGCTTTCAGCTGGCGCTTGAGGCAGACGGAATTCGGTAGAAGCAGGCAGTTTCAATGCTTCACGCGCTTTGGCAGTCAGACCACGACCGATAATCAAGTTGATACGGCCACCGGCTTGTACCTCGTCCAGCAATACTTGGGATTTCAGGCTGAACTCGGCAACGGTTTCGCCGTTTTTCACGATTTTGCCTTCATAAGGCAGGATATCGACGACATCGCCCATTTTCAGAGCAGATACATCGACTTCAATCGGCAATGCGCCGGAGTCTTCTTGAGTATTGAAGAAAATAGGAGCAATTTTGCCACCCAGGCACACGCCGCCGAAACGTTTGTTCGGTACGAATGGGATATCTTCGCCAGTATGCCAAATTACAGAGTTGGTAGCAGATTTACGTGAAGAACCGGTACCGACCACGTCGCCAACGTAAGCAACCGGATGGCCTTTGGCTTTGAGTTCTTCCAACAATTTAATCGGACCGACTTCGCCAGGTTTGTCAGGATTGATGCCATCGCGCGGGTTTTTCAACATCGCCAGCGCGTGAAGAGGGATATCAGGACGGCTCCATGCGTCGGGCGCTGGAGAGAGGTCGTCTGTATTGGTTTCACCGTCGACTTTGAATACGGTAACAGTGATTTTTTCTGGAACTTTGGCACGAGAAGTGAACCATTCGGCATCTGCCCAAGATTGCAATACTTCTTGCGCGTATTTATTGCCTTTTTCGGCTTTTTCTTGAACATCGTGGAAAGAGTCAAACATCAACAGAGTATGTTTCAGACCATTTGCAGCGATAGGTGCAAGTTTGTCATTGTCCAAGAGTTCGATGAGTGCATGAATGTTGTAACCGCCAAGCATGGTACCCAACAGCTCGGTAGCATACTCAGGGGAAATCAGCGGACTGGATGCGCTGCCTTCGGCAACGGCAGCCAAAAATGAGGCTTTAACTTTGGCGGCATCATCCACACCGGGCGGTACGCGGTGAGCCAACAGCTCAACCAAGAACTCACCTTCACCGGCAGGTGGATTTTTCAGCAGCTCAACCAAATCAGCAGTCTGCTGAGCAGTCAGAGGAAGGGGGGGAATACCAAGGGCGGCGCGCTCGGCGGCGGCTTTACGATAGGCTTCTAACATCTCTTTGTTCCTTTTTCTGTTTTTTCTTCTGGGCAGTTGCAAATGATTTGCAATTAAGGATTGTGAACAATCCTTTTGACCATCATAGACCAGTTTTCAAAAAATGGGAACAGTTATGTTACTGAATGTAATAAATTTAAACTATTTTATTTAATGTGTTAATAGTCTAACCTATCTAAAGCCGCCCTCTTCTAAGCGTTTTAGCCAAACAGGCGGGAAACTTCGGCTGATTTTTTACGGTACGGCAATATGATTTCAACGCGGAACAGGCCGTCTGATTGGATGTTTCTGATTTTCGCGTCGGTGTCATACATCAAAGTCAGGCGCTCTTTAAGATTGCGCAAGGCCATAGAATTGCCTTTATGCGGCTTGGTATTTTCGTTAGGTTCTGTTCCGCACGGATTTTCGATACTGATGAAAATAGATGATTTTTCCAATTTTGTTAATACCGTAATTATCCCTGGACGGTGGATAGATTCGACACCATGGAATACGGCATTTTCCAAAAGCGGTTGCAACAACAGATGCGGTGTTTCCGCATCATCAGGCGCATGGTGCTGCCACATGACCTGTACGCGCATATGTCCCATGCGGATTTGTTCGATGGCAATATATTCCTGTGCCCACTCGATTTCCTGCCCTAAGGTGCTGTTTTGACTACCATCGCGCAGTTGCGCGCGGAACAGGTTGGCCAGATTTTCCAGCAAAGTTTCCGCATCATACGGACGCAGACGGATTAAGCTGATGGCGGCATTCAGGCTGTTAAACAAGAAATGCGGACGGATACGTGCCGTCAATGCGCTCAGTCTGGCTTCGGAAATGGAAGGAGCAAGGCTGTTGCGACGGGATGCTTCGATGTACATGAAACTGAAACAAAAAAAGGTCAGCAAGAAGAAGTGTTGAATCAGCGGCCAAATCTCTGTCTTCAAAATCACTAAATCGACAAACAAGAAAATCAGCAGGTTGGAGACGTAGGAAACCACGACACTATACTGCGAGCGAAGCAGGGACGGCGCAAATGCCTGTAAGAAATAGACTTTAAGTAAAATTAAAAGGATGACGGGGCAAGCCCATGAAAAATGTTGGAAAATCTGTTCCGGATAAGGCACGCCCGATACCGTCATCAACGGAAAGATAAACAAACTGATTAACAAAACAATGAGCAGGCGCACCAGAGTTGCGGAATTGCGCAAATCCGGCACTGCGAAATTCTGGTTTATTTGACGTATAATAGACATGATTTCAACCGTTTTCTTTCATAATGTATAGACGGGTCTGCTATATTGAAGACGTAGACCCTGTTTTTTTATTTATATTTTAAGGATGCTGATATGAGCAAGGACAAAACCTGGTCAGGCCGTTTTAACGAACCTGTTTCCGAGCTGGTCAAAAAATATACCGGCTCGATTGATTTTGACAAACGACTGGCAGAATGGGACATCCAAGGCTCGCTAGCACACGCGCAAATGCTGACACAGTCGGGCGTTTTGAGCGAAGACGACCTCTCCGCCATCCGTCAGGGCATGGCCGAGATTATAGCAGAAATCAAAGAAGGAACGATTTCCTGGTCGCTGGATTTGGAAGATGTCCACATGAACATCGAACGCCGCCTTACCGACAAAATCGGCGACGCCGGCAAACGCCTGCACACCGGCCGCAGCCGCAACGACCAAGTCGCTACCGACATCCGCCTGTGGCTGCGCGATCAAATTACCGTTATTCAAAGCCTGATTCAAAATCTTCAGACGGCCTTGGTTGATTTGGCGGAACAAAACGCAGAAACCGTTATGCCCGGTTTTACCCATCTGCAAGTTGCCCAGCCGGTCAGCTTCGGGCATCACATGCTCGCCTACGTTGAAATGCTCGGCCGCGATTTCGAGCGCATGGCCGACTGCCGCAAACGCGTCAACCGTATGCCGCTCGGCGCCGCAGCCCTTGCCGGTACCACCTACCCGATTCAACGCGAAATTACCGCCGAGCTGTTGGGCTTTGAGCAAATCTGCCAAAACTCGCTCGATGCCGTATCTGACCGCGATTTTGCCATTGAGTTCACGGCTGCCGCTTCTCTGGTTATGGTTCATCTGAGCCGTCTTTCCGAAGAATTGATTTTGTGGATGAGCCCGCGTTTCGGCTTTATCGATATTGCCGACCGTTTCTGCACCGGCTCGTCCATCATGCCGCAAAAGAAAAACCCCGATGTACCCGAACTCGTACGCGGCAAGTCCGGTCGCGTGATTGGCCACCTGATCGGCCTGGTTACCCTGATGAAATCTCAACCTTTGGCATATAACAAAGATAATCAGGAAGACAAAGAGCCTTTGTTTGACACTGCCGACACGCTTATCGACACCCTGCGCATTTACGCCGACATGATGCGCGGCGTGACCGTCAAACCCGACAATATGCGCGCTGCCGTAATGCAGGGTTTTGCAACGGCTACCGACTTGGCGGATTACTTGGTGAAAAAAGGTATGCCTTTCCGCGACAGCCACGAAGTCGTTGCCCAAGCCGTGCGCCATGCCGATGAAGCTGGCGTTGATTTGAGCGAATTGCCGCTTGAAGTCCTGCAAGGTTTCAGCGATTTGATTGCCGACGACGTTTACAGCGTGTTGACACCCGAAGGCAGCTTAAACGCACGCAACCACTTGGGTGGCACCGCGCCTGAACAAGTCCGTTTCCAAGTGAAACGCTGGCGTGAATTATTGGCTTAAACCCATCTAAACACATAATTAAAAGGCCGTCTGAAAATTTTCAGACGGCCTTTTAATTACCCGTGTTACACTCAACCTCACAATAAAAACAGATAAAACCTAAACTTATCTTCAAACGAGAAAACACGCTTCCTGACTTTGCCGCCGTCTTCATACAAAAGGAGCAAGGATGAAAAACATTGTCTTAAAATTGATCATGATCTGCCTATGCTGCGGATGCTATGCCGTATTCGTTGCCTGGGAAAATGGAGGATTCAGCCAGCTCCATGATTTTCAAGCAATAGAGAGCAACGGCATGAGCGTATACCTTCATCAAACCTCCCCCGCAGCCATGCAGGCTGAAAAAAACGAGCTGTCGATTTTGCAAAACAACCAAAACAGCTTAGCCTCTTGCGTCGGCATTGAATCTTTATGCGAACACGCCAAGCCAGGAATCTGGGTTGAACATGCCAAATTCTTGCAACACAAAGACACGGGCAAATTATTGGTACTTTCGTTGGACTATTTGGAAAACAATGACACCGCAAAAACCCTACACAACCGCTATTCTGCATCGCTCCTACCCCAAGCAGACAGAACGGAGGCGTGGTATTACGCCTGGCGTACATTTTTGAGCTCAATAATATTTCTAATGAGCATCAATCTGCTACCAATGATTTTTGCCCTATTCGAGGAAAAAACAGCCTGAGCATAAAAACATGCCGTCTGAAAACATTTTCAGACGGCATGTTTCATTATTAAAGCTTAACGCGGATGGACCATATCGGCAGGAACGACCAATTCGTCAAACTCTTCGCCTGTCAGCAAACCCAATTCGATGGCGGTTTCGCGCAACGATTTGTCGTTTTTATAGGCGGTTTTGGCGACTTTGGCGGCGTTTTCATAGCCGATTTTACGGTTCAGTGCGGTAACGAGCATCAGGGAATGGTGCAGGAAATAGTCGATTTTTTCCGGCACGGGTTCAATGCCGACGGCGCAGTGTTCATTAAAGCTGTTGCACGCATCGCCCAAGAGGCGGATGGATTGCAAGAGATTGTAGGCGATAACGGGCATATAGACGTTCAGCTCGAAGTTGCCCGACGCGCCTGCCATGCCGATGGTAACGTCGTTGCCGAACACTTGGCAGCACACCATGGTCATCGCTTCGCATTGGGTCGGGTTGACTTTGCCCGGCATGATGGACGAACCCGGCTCATTTTCGGGGATTTTGATTTCGCCCAAACCGCAGCGCGGGCCGCTTGCCAGCCAGCGGATGTCGTTGGCGATTTTGTTCAGGCTTGCCGCCAGCGTTTTCAATGCGCCCGAAGCGGCAACGGCGGCATCGCGTCCGCCCAAGGCTTCAAATTTATTCGGCGCGCTGACAAACGGCAGGCCGGACAGTTCGGCGAGTTTGGCGGCGGCTTTTTCGGCGTATTCGGGATGGCTGTTCAAACCCGTGCCGACCGCCGTGCCGCCTAAGGCAAGTTCATACAAGTCTTTAAGTGCATCGTTCAGACGGCCTAAGCCGTGATCAAGCTGGGAAACGTAGCCGGAAAACTCTTGTCCCAAAGTCAGCGGTGTCGCATCCTGCAAGTGGGTGCGGCCGATTTTGACGATGGGGGCGAAGGCTTGGGCTTTTTTGTCCAAGGTGTCGCGCAGGGCGCGGACGGCGGGAATGAGGTGGCGGTTGATTTCAATCGCGGCGGCGACGTGGATGGCGGTCGGGAACGCGTCGTTGGTTGATTGCGCGTGGTTCACATGGTCGTTGGGATGGACGGGCTGATACGCCGCCAAACCTGTACCGGCGATTTCGTTGGCGCGGTTTGCCAGCACTTCGTTCATGTTCATATTGGATTGCGTGCCGGAGCCGGTCTGCCACACTACCAATGGGAACTGCCCGTCAAGCTTGCCGTTCAACACATCATCCGCCGCCTGCGTAATCAAATCCGCCTGTTCGGGCTTAATCCTGCCAAGGGAAACATTGGTGGCAGCGGCGGCTTTTTTCACCAATGCCAAAGCGTAAATCAACGGCTGCGGCAGGGTTTCGCCGCCGATTTTGAAATTGTTGCGGCTGCGCTGGGTCTGCGCGCCCCAATAGGCTTCGGATGGGACTTCGACATTGCCCATAGTGTCGTGTTCGGTACGGGTACTCATGCGTTTCTCCTACATTTAAATAGAAATAATAATGATTCGTAAAATATTATAACCAGCAATAGGCCGTCTGAAAAGAGAGAGTTTTTTCAGACGGCCTATGCTGCTCTATAAACGGAAAACACAAACGCAAAATAAAACCCAAATACAAACCTCGCTAACACTCCCCTCTTCTAAAAGTTTTTAGTCCGTATCGGCTTGTGTTCAAGGCTAAAGCTTTCCTTGCCGACAATAAAGTTTTGTCAGCTTCAGACACTTTATCGTTTCTTTACTTTGCTTCTCTCTAAGAGCATAATAAATAAAAATGATTATCAGGATATAAATCATGAAACAAAACCATTTGATTTGCTTGTTAATGAGCAGTTTTGCCGCCGCAAACGGCTTTGCCGAAACCTTGGCAGACCCCGATGAAATCCAGCCTGTCAAAACCTTTTCCCCTCCCAAACCGATTGCCCCGACCGCCGCTCAAGGCTATTTCCCCGAAAACCAATTCGACCGCACCGACCGCAGCGATCATTACTTTGTTACCGAAAACATAGACCAAGCCTTCCGTCCGTTGAAAGCAAACAGCGGCTTCTACGGCAAAAGCTTTTACAACTCCGTTACCGCACAAGCGCGTGGAGCAAAGGTGTACGGCGTGGCCAACCTCAATCACACCAAGGCCAACGGCTATAAAGACGGCGACGGCAATCAGACCGATTGGAAATACAGCCGTTTTAATCAAGCTTTGGTACTCGGTTTCGTGCCGTCTGAAAACCAGGAATACCGCCTCACCTACCTACACGATGACATCAACGATGACCGCCAGCCGCAGTTCGTCAACGACGCATTGGACACCGAACGCCACATCGCCAAACTCAACGCGCGTTGGGGCAATGCCGATTTGAGCAATACGGTCAGCGCGGAAGCAGGCATCATCAAACTCAAACGCCGCGCCGACAATTACTCCCTGCGTCAAAACAACACGCCGCAACAAGTATTCGTAGAGCTTGACCGCAAAGTGTACGACTTCTCGCTCAAACACGACGCGGATTTCGGCAAATTACACAACACGGCAGCCGTCAGCTACCGCAACGACAGTCAAAACGGCGAGCGCAACGCCCACACCGCCATGCGTAATTTCCTCAACGGCTACCGTTTCGCCGATGTACACCTCGACCGCTGGCGCATTGCCGATACCCTGTCTTACAAGTTCAACGACCAACACAAACTGGGCTTGGGCTTAAGCTACGAAATCAACGAAGCGGACGTACGCAAAAATACGGCGCAGCCCGCCCATCCGATGAACCGCAATCTCGCCTTCGCCTCGGCGCAGCAAATCTGGAAAACCCATTACGGCTACGACTTCAACGGCAAAGTGCGCCGTCATGCTTTGTCGGGCGAACTCAAATATGATTTCACGCCGTCTGAAACGCAAAAATACAGCGTCTCCCTTGCTCACTTAGAACGCATCGGCGACAACACCGAACGCTTCAACTCACTTGCCGCCATCGTACAAAACCGCATGAACGGCGCATTGATGAACCCAAACCCAGCCGCTGCCATCGCAGGCAATCCCCTGCTGAAAACCGAAAAACACAACCGCATCAAGCTCACCGCCGACAGCCGCAACAACTACTACAACGGCTACATGAACTCGTTGGCAGGCGCAGGCTGGAACGTGGGCGGCACACTTATGGCGGACAAAGTCAAAGACCTGATTATTTTTGACCGTGCACACGGACAAAGCGGCACTGCTTCCAAAGGCGGCGGCATCATCACACGCAACGTGAACGCACGATTGTTTACCGCGCAGGCCTACGCGCGTTACAACTTCAATCCGTATTGGGCGGCAGGCATCAAAGCCACCTACAACTACGGACACAACGAAACCGACGGCAGGCCGCTCTATCAAATCCGTCCGTTTGAAGCCGCCGTCCAAGCCGACTACAAAAACTACTTTGCCCACGGCAGCTACAACATCGGCGCGGCTGCACGCTTTGTCGCAAAACAAACGCGCGGCGATTTTGATGCCGCAAGCGGTCTGGGCATAGACAAACGCGAAGCCGCCAAAGGCTTTACCGTTGCCGACCTTTACGCAGGCGTAAACATCAAAGACAAATACGGCTTACGCTTGGGCGTGAACAACGTGTTCAACAAAAAATACGCCGAATACATCAGCGGCGACCACGTCCTCGCCCTGTCGCCCAGTGTAGTGTATGCACCGGGCAGGACATATTGGTTGAGTTTGCATGCGGCTTTTTAAAATCAGGCCGTCTGAAAGAATGCCTACACTGGCTTATTAAGAATTAGGAGATAAAAAATGGACATGAAAAGACGTGATTTCTTAAAAATGACCGCCGCGCTGGCAGCCGCAGGCGTTTCGCCTTCTCTACTTGCTGCCGGTAAAGAGCAATTTACCGTGTACGGCGCACCGGCAATGCCCAGCGTTACCATTGCTGTAGCGGCGTTGCAAGGCAAGCTGGCGAAACAGGCAGATGTATCGCTGAAAATCTGGCGTTCACCCGACCAACTGCGTGCAGGCGTAGCAAGCGGACAATTTAAAGTCATGATGAGCCCGAGCAATGTCGGCGTAAACCTGCGCAACCAAGGGCAAAAAGTCGGCATGGTGAATATTTTGACCAACGGCATCACGCAGCTGATGTGCAAAGGCAGCGCGATTACCTCGCCGCAGGATTTGGTCGGCAAAAAAATCCTTGTGCCGTTTAAAAACGACATGCCCGACATCGTGCTGCAAGCTTTGTTGAAAAAACTGAAAATCGACGCGCACAAAGTCGGCATCACTTACACAGCCACACCGCCCGAAGCAGTCGGACTGTTTTTGAGCAAAGACTACCACGCCGCCATCCTGCCTGAACCGATGGCAACCGCCAGCCTGCTTAAAGGCAAAACCATGGGTGTAAACGTCGTGCGCGGCTTTGATTTAGTGAAAGCATGGGGGCAGGCGTTTGACACCAAACCGCTGATTCCGATGGCGGGCATCATCGCCAACGAAGAATATTTCCACGCACACAAGGCGCAGTTCGACCTCTTCCATCAGGATTTGAAAAACGCGCTCAACTGGATATTGGCCAACCGACAAAGCGCGGCGAAAATTGGCAAAAACTACCTCCCAGCCCCCGAACCCGCCCTAGTCATGGGCTTGGACGGTGCGCGGTTGACGGTAACCAAAGGCAGCGAAGTGAAGAACGAGATTTTGAAGTTTTACGAAATCCTGATGCAGTTCAACCCGAAACTTTTGGGCGGCAAGCTGCCGGATAACGGGTTCTTCTTGGCTTAACGGGAGGGGGGTCGTCTGAAAAAGGGGAAGTTAGTATTGGGGAATCCAATATACCCTTTTCAGACGACCTATCAGATAATAGTTAGAACAGTACACAAAAAGCCGTCATTCCCGCGCAGGCGGGAATGACGACAGGTATCTGTATATTGGGTTATCAAACCCAACAGAATTGTTGAATTATTTGAAAGACCCAACCTACGCTTGCTACTCGTTTCAGACGGGCTATCAAACAATATTTAGAACAGTATACAAAATCTGGAAGGTTGAGTTATGAATCAATCTACTATAATTATTAGGAATATTTAAAATGACTTTTGAATTTAAAAAAATTGGATGTATTGCCAGCAACAAAATTACAGAATTTATTCTTAAAAATGAGAGAGCTTATAATCTCAGATATATAAATGATAATGAACCTATCGTTTTTGATGAAAAAAGCAAGATATATGAATGCTATTTAAATGAAGTTTTAGTAGCTTTTATCATATTGGAAGTTTGGGATTATGGAGATGGATATGAAATTATATTTGGTACATTGACAGATGATACAAACGTACACTTTACAGAAATACTAAGACAATTCCTTCAAAACGAGTACAAGGAAGATTTAAAGATTTTTGCACTTGTACAACATGATAATCCATATAAACAAACAGTATTTAAGATTTTAGAGAAGAACGAGTTTATCCAATCTACTTATAAACAAACAAAAGTGTATAAAGATTTAAGGGCGAACGGGCTTCGCGAAGATGAACCTGATGAATTCGTATATACCCCTGCTAATAATTGCGAGCCAACGTAGTAGCGTAGGTCGGATTCTTGAATCCGACATTTCGGTTAAAAGGGCTGTCGGATACGAGTATCCGACCTACTTTTTTCAGACGACCCACCATCCCCAAACCATCCACACCAACCAACACTCAAACCATGATTAAAACCGACAAAATCCGCAAACCGCAGCCTGCGCTGTTTTACATCATCGACTACCTTTGGAGTGGCTTTTCCGGTCTGAGCGTGGCGATGGTGGTGGTGGCGTTGTGGGCGTGGGGCAGCGCCGTGTTCGGTGAGTTTATGCTGCCTGCGCCGGTGGAGGTATTTCAAAAGTCTTTGGATTTATTGAAACATTTTCAGGAAAACGAAATCGGGATTTCACTGTGGCGGTCGGTGGTGGGGATTTCAGTTGCTTTGGTAGCAGGATTGGCAGCGGGGCTGGTGGCGGGCAGTTTTAAGACGGCGATGGCGTTGCTTAAGCCTGTGATTACGATTTTGTTGGCGATGCCGCCGATTATTTGGGTGGTGATGGCGTTGTTTTGGTTTGGGTTCGGCAATCCGAGCGTGTTGTTTACCATCATTGTGTTGGTTGCGCCGCTGACGTTTGCGAGTGCGGCGGTCGGAATGGCGAGCGTGAACAAGCAGCATGAGGAATTGTTTGACGCTTATAAATTAGGCCGTCTGAAAAAAATCCGTTATCTGTATATCCCGCATCTGACGGGCTATGTAATTTCCAGTGTCGGCGTGGCGGTGGCGATGGGGGTGAAGGTGGTGATTATGGCGGAACTCTTGGGCGCGAGCGAAGGCGTGGGCGCGCGGATTGCGGACGCGAGGGCAATGCTGGAGACTTCGACGGTGATGGCTTATGTGGTGTTGGTCATCGTGTTTGTGTCGCTGTTTGAATACCTGATTACCAAGCCTTTGGAAATTTTGTTTATGCCGTGGAGAAGATGATGCTCTGTCTTGAAAACGTGCGTTTTGAAATTCTCCGCGACCCCATCGTGCGCGATTTCAGTTTGAACCTGCAACACGGCGAAGTGAAAGCCTTGTTCGGGCCGAGCGGCTGCGGTAAGACGACGGTTTTGCGGCTGATTGCGGGCTTGGAAACGCCGAAATCGGGCACAATACGCAATACTTTCCGCAAAACGGGTTTTCTGTTTCAGGAAAACCGCCTGCCGGGAAACTTGACCGCGATGCAGAATATCGCTATTTTTATGGACAAACCCGATGAAGGCGAAATCATCGCGCTGGCGGCGAAAGTCGGGCTGACTGCGGGCGATTTGAACAAATATCCGACCGAATTGTCCGGCGGCATGGCGAAACGGGTAGCATTTTTGCGCCTGCTGCTGTGCGGCTGCGACCTTGCCTTGCTGGACGAGCCGTTCGTCGGTTTGGACCGCGATTTGCGCGATATTTTAGTCGCCATGCTGGTGGAAAAAATCGAGCGGCAGGGCATGGCGTGTATGCTGGTAACGCACGACCGCTTCGAAGCCGCGCGCCTGAGCCATGAAATCATGCTGCTTTCCACTAAGGGCATGGATGTGCAAAACGTGATGACCCTGCCCACGCCGTTGTCCGAACGCGATTCGGCTTTTGAAGAAACCGTGGTGGCAAGGGAGTTTCAGGGGATTCATTATTATGAGTGATAGGAATTTAAATTTCTGACAAACCTTGCGGTTCGTTACCCTCTCCCTAACCCTCTCCCACGGGGAAAGGGAATCAGGTTTCTCAAAATCAGAGAGCCGTAGAATTGGGAATCAGATGTCAGGTAAACCTGAAAATGTTCAGGCTCGACAGCCCAATTCCCTCTCCCCGTGGGAGATGGCTAGGGAGAGGGTAAGCAAGCCGCAGGCTTGCCTCTTTAGCGAAAGATACGAATCTGTTATCCGAACGCGATTCGGTTTTTGAAAAAGCCGTGGTGCCAAGGGGGCAGGGGATTCATTATGAGGTGCTTTATGTTTTCGACTGTGATTACTGCTGCTGTTTTATATATTGCTACAGCAGTAGATTTGTTGGTAATACTATTAATATTTTTTGCTAGAGCAAATACTAGAAAAGAATATCGAGATATTTATATCGGACAATATTTAGGTTCTGTAATTTTAATATTAGTTAGTTTATTTCTAGCTTTTGTTTTGCATTATGTTCCGGAAAAATGGGTGTTGGGTTTATTAGGTTTAATACCGATTTACTTAGGTATTAAAGTTGCTATTTACGACGATTGTGAGGGCGAAAAAAGAGCTAAAAAAGAATTGGATGAAAAAGGGTTGTCAAAATTAGTCGGTATTGTTGCTTTGGTTACAGTTGCTAGCTGTGGTGCAGATAATATTGGACTTTTTGTTCCTTACTTTGTGACTTTAGATCTTGTCGACTTATTAGTTACTCTTCTTGTATTTTTAATATTGATTTTTGTTTTAGTATATACAGCACAAAGATTGGCTAATATTGCAGGTATTGGTGAAATTGTAGAGAAGTTTAGTCGTTGGATAATGGCTGTTATTTATATTGGTTTAGGATTATTTATTATTATTGAAAACAATACAATTCAAACAATAATATCAATAATATGAATGATACGGGCATTTGAGTATCTGACAAACCTTGCGGTTCGTTGCCCTCTCCCACGGGGAGAGGGAATCAAGTTGCTGAAAATCAAAGAGTGCAGGATTGGGAATTAGATGGCAGGTAAACCTGAAAATGTTCAGGCTCGACAGCCCAATTCCCTCTCCCCGTGGGAGAGGGCTAGGGAGAGGGCAAGCAAGCCGCAGGCTTGCCTCTTTGGCAAAAGATACGGCCCTGTCCTCCCAATAAATCTATATCCGAAAGCATCTTCATGCAGAATCAAGCCAAACCATGAATAAGTTTTTCACCCACCCCATGCGGCCGTTTTTCGTCGGTGCGGCGGTGCTTGCCATACTCGGCGCGTTGGTGTTTTTCATCAGCCCCGGTGCCGTCATTTTGCACCGCCAAATCTTCTTAGAACTCATGCTGCCTGCGGCATACGGCGGCTTCCTGACTGCCGCCATGCTCGAATGGACGGGCTATCAAGGCCGTCTGAAACCTGTCGCTACTTTGATGGCGGCATTGTTGCTCGCCGCATCCGCCATACTGCCCTTTTCGCCGCAAACTGCCTCGTTTTTCGTTGCCGCCTATTGGCTGGTATTGCTGCTGTTTTGCGCCTGGCTGATTTGGCTCGACCACAACACTGATAACTTCGCCCTCTTAATGCTGCTTGCCGCGTTTACTATTTTTCAGACGGCCTACGCCGCAACTGGCAATTTGAACTTATTGCGCGCGCAAGTACATCTGAACATGGCGGCGGTCATGTTTGTATCCGTCCGCGTCAGCATTCTTTTGGGCGCGGAAGCCCTTAAAGAATGCCGTCTGAAAGACCCTGTTTTTATTCCAAATATCGTTTATAAAAACATCGCCATTACTTTCCTGCTCTTGCACGCTGCCGCCGAACTTTGGCTGCCCGCGCAGACCGCCGGTTTTACCGCGCTCGCCGTCGGCTTTATCCTGCTTGCCAAGCTGCGTGAGCTTCACCATCACGAACTCCTGCGCAAACACTACGTCCGCACCTATTACCTGCTCCAGCTTTTTGCCGCCGCAGGCTATCTGTGGACAGGCGCGGCGAAACTGCAAAACCTGCTCGCTTCTGCCCCCCTGCATTTGATTACCCTCGGCGGCATGATGGGCGGCGTGATAATGGTGTGGCTGACCGCCGGACTGTGGCACAGCGGTTTTACCAAGCTCGACTACCCAAAACTCTGCCGCATTGCCGTCCCCCTACTCTTTATAGCTGCCGTCTCGCGCGCTTTCTTGATGAACGTGAACCCGATATTTTTCATCACCGTTCCTGCGATTCTGACCATCGCCGTGTTCGTACTGTATCTTTTCACATTTGTACCGATATTTCGGGAAAATGCGTTTACGGATGATCCGGAATAAAACAAAAGGCCGTCTGAAAATTTCAGACGGCCTTAGCTTTAAATAAATGCTTTATTTGTTGGCGTTCAAATAAAGATTAATCAGGCGTGTAGTGGAGCTGTCGTGTTTTTGCACTTCGGTCTCGCCGGTCAATTCGGCAAGAATGGTTTTGGCCAGTTGTTTGCCGAGTTCTACGCCCCATTGGTCAAAGCTGTTGATGCCCCAAATAATGCCTTGAACGAAGGTTTTGTGTTCGTACATGGCAATTAGGCTGCCCATATTGCGCGGGTTGATTTTGTCCATGAGGATGAGGTTGGTCGGACGGTTCCCGGAGAAGGTTTTATGCGGAACCAGCTCTTCGATACGCGCTTCGTCCATGCCTTGTGCTTGAAGCTCGGCGCGTACTTCGTCAGGCGTTTTACCGCGCATAAAGGCTTCGGCTTGGGCAAAAACGTTCGCCAGCAGGATTTCGTGGTGGCCGCGCAGGTTGCTGCGTTTTTCAAGGGAGGCAATCAGATCAATCGGCGTGATGTGCGTACCTTGGTGCAGCAGTTGGAAGAATGCGTGCTGGCCGTTGATACCGGTCTCGCCCCAAATAATCGGGGAAGTTTCGTAACCGACCGGTTTACCGTCGAGGGTAACTTGTTTGCCGTTGCTCTCCATATCGAGCTGCTGGATGAATTTAGGCAGACGGTGGAGATGTTGGTCGTAAGGCGCGATAACATGGCTGCCGCCGCCGTAGTAGTTGATGTACCAAACGCCGATAAGGGCAAGGATAACCGGCATGTTGCGCTCTAGCGGCGTATTGATGAAGTGTTGGTCCATCAGGTGCGCGCCGTTGAGCATTTCGATGAAGTTCTCTTCGCCGAGATACAGCATAATCGGCAGGCCGATGGCCGACCACAGGCTGTATCGTCCGCCGACCCAGTCCCAAAATTCAAACATATTGGCGGTATCGATACCGAATTCGGCAACGGCTTTTTGGTTGGTCGACACGGCAACGAAGTGTTTGGCCACGGCGCTTTCATCGCCTGCATGATCCAAGAACCATTTACGCGCGGTCAGGGCGTTGGTCAGGGTTTCTTGGGTGGTAAAGGTTTTGGACGCAATGATGAACAGCGTAGTTTCAGGGTGGACTTTGGACAATACGTCGCGCAGTTGGGAGCCGTCCACATTGGAAACGAAGTGCATGTTCAAACGCGGATGACCGAATTGTTTGAGCGCGGTACACATCATCAGCGGACCGAGGTCGGAGCCGCCGATACCGATGTTGACGACGTCGGTGATGACTTGGTTGGTATAGCCCAACCAGCTGCCGCTGCGGACTTCATGCGCAAATTCGCCCATGCGTTGCAGGACATGGTTGACTTTAGGCATCACATCTTCGCCGTCCACGACGATGGGGGCGTTGGTGCGGTTGCGCAGGGCGACGTGGAGAACGGCGCGGTTTTCCGTCGTATTGATTTTTTCGCCGTGGAACATTTGCTGCATCCGTTCCGGCACGCCTGCTTCACGCGCCAACTCGAACAAAAGCGACATGGTTTCGTCGTTGATACGGTTTTTAGAATAATCCAAAGTCAGGCCGCCAACTTGCAGCCAGTAGCGCTCGGCACGTTCGGGATCTTGCTCGAACATTTCGCGCATGTGTTGTTCTTTGGTTTCGTCAAAATGTATCCATAATTTTGACCAAGCTGGTAAATCGTGAAGGTGTTTCATCGGATGCTCTCCTGGATAGTGGACAGTTTTGTTGAGAAAACGGCCGTGAGGTCGTCTGAAACGGGAACGGGATGGTTTCCGTTTTTTGAGGTTTCAGACGGCCTTGATGTGGGTTGGGGCCGTCTGAAAATGTCAGTGAAGAATCAATCTTTATCGTATTCGATGTGCTTGTTATGTATACTTTTTTTACTTTTTTGCAGTTGCGTGCTGGCAGTGTCGCCCAAACGCAAGGCCAAACCGATGGCAAGAATGTCGATAACGGCCAGCTGCAGAAGACGGGACACCATAGGCGTATAAAGCTCGGCATTTTCCTGAGTGGCAATGCTCAATACGCAGTCGGCCATTTGAGCCAACGGCGAATCATTACGGGTGAGCGCGATAACGGCTGCGCCGTTTTCTTTGGCGATACTGGCCGCGTCCAACAATTCGATAGATGAGCCGGTATTGGAAATCGCCACCAACACATCCTGCTCGGTCAATACGGAAGCCGCCATCAGCTGGGTATGCGTATCGACATAGGCAACGGTGGACATACCGAAGCGGAAGAATTTGTGTTGCGCATCCTGGGCAACGATGCCGGAATTGCCGACACCATAAAACTCAACGCGTCGCGCGTGCATCAGAATGGCAATCGCGTTTTCAAGCTCAGATTCTTTCAGGAAGCGGCGCTCGCCCAAAAGGGAGGCTGCGGCATTGCCCAATACTTTTTCGACCACGCTGCCCATGTTGTCATCGGCGTTTAACTCTTCATGAACGTAAGGCATGCCTTCGTGTCCGATGCTGGCAGACAAAGCGAGTTTGAACTCAGGCAAGCCTTTGTAACCCAGGCTGCGGCAGAAACGGATTACAGTCGGCTGACTGACGGATGCACGCTCGGCGATTTCCGCCACAGCGGCATGAACGAACCATTTCGGCTCGGCCAGCGCAGATTCGGCAACTTTGCGTTCCGCACCGGAGAGATTGGACAATGATTCGCTGATTTTGCTTAACATATACTCTACCCTTTGATTCTTTGACGTTCAGGACAAGGCACATTTTCGCACCCTGCCCTGCACCGCCGTTTGTGTGTTTAAACGTTATTTAAATGATTGTCTAATGCGACCGCCGCGCCGACGATGCCCGGAAACTCGCTCAATACGACATACACGGGAATGGCGGCAAGATAAGCCTCAAAGCGGCCTTTATTTTCAAAGCGGCTGCGGAACGGGGATGTTTTAAAGTAATCCAACACGCGCGGGATAATCCCGCCGCACAAATACACGCCGCCGCGCGCACCCAATGACAAAGCCAAATTGGAAGCAACCGTACCCAGCATGGCGCAGAAAATATCCAAAGTCTGACGGCAAATCGGCGATGTTCCGCTCAATGTCTTATCGGTGATTTCAGAAGGCTTCAGACGGCATTGTTTGATGTTGTCGCGTTTGGCCAATGCTTCGTAAATCAGGCTCAAACCTGCGCCGCTCAAGAAACGCTCGGCAGAAACATGGCCGTATTTGTTTTTAGCGTATTGCCAAATCAATACTTCCATATCGTCAAACGGCGGGAAGCTGGTATGGCCGCCCTCGCCTGCCAACGCCACCCAGCCGGCAGCGCTGTGCACCAAACCGCTGACACCCAAACCGGTACCCGGACCGATAACGGCTTTAGGCGCAAATTCGATGGGTTTTTGACCGCCGATTTGTATCAAGTCTTTCTTATCGGTTTTTGTTACCGCCAAAGCCTGGGCGGTAAAGTCGTTCAACAGAATCAACGTTTCAAAACCCAAAGCCTGGCGGGTGGTTTCGATGGAGAATGCCCAGTGGTGGTTGGTCATCTGCACCCAGTCGCCCAAAATCGGATTGGCAATCGCAAAGGCGGCGTGCAAGACTTTCGGACTGCCTGCGCGTTCCAAATAAGTTTTAGCGGCATCGACAATGGTGTCGTAATCCTGGCAAGGTAAGACTTCAGCCTTTTCAATGACCTGTGGTGCAGTTTCAAGTGCAAAACGGGCATTCGTACCGCCGATATCGGCAACCAAACGAGGATAAGCTTCAGTGTGCATAGTAGACATGGCAGTTAATTCCTTGGTGATTGAGAATCAGACTGGTCGGATATTCGGTATCGGCCCTTGCAGCAGCTTTGTCGAATACCGCTTTTTTCTCTGCGCCTTGAATGGCCAAAAATACATTCAGCGTTTTGGCAATCGCACCCAAAGTCATGCTCACACGCTCATGCGGCGCGGTAACCGGCGTAGTATGAATCAATGTCGGGTCATTGGCTTCATTGATTGCGGCCTGTAATTGAGGCGCTTGAGGGAATAACGACGCCGTATGCCCGTCTGAACCCATGCCCAACACCAGCACGTCAGGTTGCTTGTAATGTTTCAATGCGTAAGCAACGACAACTTCAGGTTGTAATTCAGTTTCAGACTTTCCGTCTTCAACAACAGGAATCCATGTGGCAACGGCCGCGTTATTTTTGAGCAGATATTCGCGTACCAAGCCTGTATTGCTGTCGGCATGCGTAGTCGGGACAATACGCTCGTCCACCAATGTGATGCCGACATTTTGCCAATTTAAATCTTTTTGCGACAAAGCCTCGAAAAACGCAATCGGCGAACGACCGCCGGAAACGGCCAAAACTGCATGGCCTTTCTCATTCAACGCGGCTTGCAATGCAGCGGCAACGGCATCGGCGAGAGCTTGCGCGGCAGTTGCAGCGTTTTCTTGTTCGTGCCAAACAAACATGTTTCGTCCTTTCATGGTTTCAGACGGCCTTTTGTTGGAAAACAAGGCCGTCTGAAAGAAATATTATTGCTCTTCGTGCCACTTGTTGCCGTCACGGGCCAACAGCGTGCGCGCAGCTTCAGGACCCCAAGAATGGGCTTCGTAAGCATGTGGAGGCGTTGTATTGTTCGCCCAGTTTTCCAAAATCGGCATCACATATTCCCAAGCGGCTTCGAGTTCGTCGCGGCGGTTGAACAAAGCGAGTTTGCCGTTAATCACATCCAGCAGCAGGCGCTCATAAGCCTCGGCACGGCGACCCTCGACGGCTGTGCCCAAGTCCACGCCAATCGGTGTCACTTCGACTTTGTTGCCTGCACCCGGGGTTTTCACTTGTGTGTAAAGGCGGACGGATTCGGTTGGTTGTAGTTCAATAACCAAACGATTCGGCGCAGGTTGGCTGTTGTCAAAAATATGGTTTTGCAACGGACGGAAGTTCAACACGATTTCCGCCACTTTGCCTGCCATGCGTTTGCCGGTACGCAGGTAGAAAGGTACGCCTTTCCAACGCTCGTTTTCAATTTCGGCTTTGATGGCAACATAGGTTTCAGTGAAACTGTCTTTCGGTACATCGACTTCTTCCAGATAGCCGTTCATGCCGTTTGCTGCAACATATTGGCCGCGAATAACATTTTCGTTGACGGATTCGATGGTCAGCGGTTTCAGCGATTTAATGACTTTCACTTTCTCGTCGCGTACGGCATCGGCATCCAAGCTTGCCGGTGCTTCCATTGCAGTCATACAAAGCATTTGCATCAAGTGGTTTTGCACCATATCGCGCAACGCGCCGGTAATGTCGTAAAACTCACCGCGTTCTTCCACGCCCAGCTGCTCGGCGATGGTCAGCTGTACGCTCTCAATATATTTGTTGTTCCACAAAGGCTCGAACATCACATTGGCAAAACGCAAGGCCAGCAGGTTTTGCAGGCTTTCTTTACCCAAATAATGGTCGATACGGTAGATTTGTTCTTCTTTGAAATAACGGGCTACATCTGTATTGATTTGTTGGGAAGAAACCAAGTCCGTACCCAACGGTTTTTCCAAAACCACGCGCACGTTATCGGCATTCAAACCGATTTCGGCAAGATTTTCACAGGCTTGTGCAAAGAATTTCGGCGCAGTTGAGAGGTAGATCACGACATTTTCAGTATTTTTGCGTGCTTTTACCAAGTCGCCCAAGGCAATGAAATCGCCTTTCTCTGTAACATCGACTTTTAAATACTCGAGACGTTGGATAAACGATGCCCACGCTTCATCTGAGAAGTTTTGTTTGACATGAATTTTAGAATTCGTTTCCACTTTAGCCAAAAAGCCGGCGGTATCCAATTCGCTGCGGCTTACGCCCAAAATACGACCCTCGGGATGAAGCAAACCGGCTACATGCGCCTGATACAGGCAAGGCAAAAGTTTACGCATTGCCAAATCGCCGGTCGCGCCAAACAACACCAAATCAAAATTTGTCTGTGTACTCATTGTTTCATCTCTCGTTGAGGAAGCTTGCTTCAAAACTTTTGGACTGTCGTCATCTATAAAAATCGATTAGAATCAAAAGCCTTTAAGCAATAAGCAGTAAAAAACCAATCGCCTGCACCAAAATTTCAAACAAGCGGGCTAATGAGTAGTAATACTACACATGGCTACACATTTTGTCTATTCTCATTTTTACAAATTGTTTGATTTAACATAAAAGTTTGATGACTTTTGCAGCCTGCCATTTTACGAATTGACCATACCTCGATTTAAATCAAATTTCTTCCACTTAGTAAATTATTTTGTAACAAAATTACAGAATTTGTACTATAATACGTAGACACTTCGAAGAGAAATCTTCAACATTTCAGACGGCACTCATTATTTATTCCCACAGCTCCAGGCCGTCTGAAAAAACACCCAATACAAAAATCAGAAACGCGCAAACAAAATCCCTATCATATCGTTTTGCCAGGAGACAGCACATGAATCCCACTCCTATCCACCCTAAACTCGCCGAGATTACCGAGCGCATCATCGAGCGCAGCCGCCCGACGCGTGAAAAATATCTGGCGAAAATCCGTAGTGCCAAACAGATGGGACGCTTAGAGCGCAACCAACTCGGCTGCAGCAACTTGGCACACGGCTATGCCTCCATGCCTAAAAGCATCAAAATCGAAATGCTTCAGGAAACCGTCCCCAACTTAGGTATCATCACTGCCTACAACGACATGGTTTCCGCACACCAACCGTTTAAAGACTTCCCTGACCAAATCAAAGACGAAGCACAGAAAAACGGCGCGACCGCCCAAGTCGCCGGCGGTACGCCCGCCATGTGCGACGGTATTACCCAAGGCTATGCCGGTATGGAATTGTCGCTGTTCTCCCGTGACGTGATTGCCATGAGTACCGCTGTCGGTCTGTCTCATCAGATGTTTGACGGCAGTCTGTTTATGGGTGTGTGCGACAAAATCGTTCCGGGCTTAATGATCGGCGCTTTGTCTTTCGGCCATATTCCGGGCATCTTCGTTCCGGCAGGCCCGATGTCCAGCGGTATCGGTAATAAAGAAAAAGCCCGCACCCGCCAGCTTTTCGCCGAAGGTAAAGTCGGCCGCGACGCCTTGCTTGAAAGCGAAATGGGCTCTTACCACAGCCCGGGTACTTGTACCTTCTACGGCACCGCCAACTCCAACCAAATGATGATGGAAATGATGGGCGTACACCTGCCTGCCGCCGCCTTCGTCCACCCTTATACCGACCTGCGCGAAGCACTGACCCGCTACGCAGCCGGACACCTCGCACGCGGCATTAAAAACGGCACCATCAAACCATTGGGCGAAATGTTGACCGAAAAATCCTTTATCAACGCCCTGATCGGCCTGATGGCAACCGGCGGCTCGACCAACCACACCATGCACCTCGTTGCTATGGCGCGTGCTGCAGGCGTGATTTTGAACTGGGACGACTTCGATGAAATTTCTTCCATCATCCCATTGCTGATCCGTGTATATCCAAACGGCAAAGCCGACGTGAACCACTTTACCGCGGCAGGCGGCCTACCTTTCGTTATCCGCGAATTGTTGGACGCAGGCTTGTTGCACGACGATGTCGATACCGTCGTCGGACACGGTATGCGCCACTACACCAAAGAGCCTTTCCTCATCGACGGCAAGCTTGAATGGCGCGAAGCCCCTGAAACCAGCGGTAATGAAGACATCCTGCGCAAAGCCGACAACCCATTCTCCCCAGACGGCGGTTTGCGCCTGATGAAAGGCAACATCGGACGCGGCGTAATTAAAGTATCCGCCGTGCGCGAAGGTTGCCGCATCATTGAAGCACCCGCCATCGTGTTCAACGACCAACGCGAAGTATTGGCCGCATTTGAACGCGGCGAGTTGGAACGTGATTTCGTCTGCGTCGTCCGCTACCAAGGCCCGCGCGCCAACGGTATGCCCGAGTTGCACAAACTGACCCCGCCTTTGGGCATTCTGCAAGACCGCGGCTTCAAAGTGGCGCTGCTGACTGACGGCCGCATGTCCGGCGCGTCCGGCAAAGTGCCCGCGTCCATCCACATGACGCCCGAAGCCCTGATGGGCGGCAACATCGCCAAAATCCGTACCGGCGACCTGATCCGCTTCGACTCCGTTACCGGCGAACTCAATGTCCTGATTAACGAAGCCGAATGGAACGCCCGCGAAGTCGAACGCATCGACTTGAGCGCGAACCAACAAGGCTGCGGCCGCGAACTCTTCGCCAACTTCCGCAGCATGACCAGCAGCGCAGAAACCGGCGCCATGAGCTTCGGCGGCGAATTTGCCTAAACCCTTTTCAGACGGCCTTTTAAAACAATCAGGCCGTCTGAAACCATGTTAACGACCCTATTACGATACAGTCCCCAACGGAGACCTAAAATGTCCAAACTGACCCCTCGTGAAATTCTGACTGCCGGCGCAGTTGTGCCGGTAATGGCGATTGACGACTTGAGTACTGCCGTCGATTTATCCCATGCCCTTGTCGAAGGCGGCATTCCCACCCTCGAAATCACCCTGCGCACCCCTGTCGGCCTCGACGCCATCCGCCTGATTGCCAAAGAAGTGCCTAACTCCATCGTCGGCGCGGGTACGGTAACCAATCCCGAACAGCTCAAAGCCGTCGAAGACGCAGGCGCGGTTTTCGCCATCAGCCCAGGTTTGCACGAATCCCTCGCCAAAGCCAGCCACGACAGCGGCATCCCCCTGATTCCCGGCGTTGCCACTCCGGGCGAAGTCCAACTGGCTTTGGAACACGGCATCGACACACTCAAACTCTTCCCTGCCGAAGTCGTTGGCGGCAAAGCCATGCTCAAAGCCCTGTACGGCCCTTACGCCGATGTTCGCTTCTGCCCGACCGGCGGCATCAGCCTGGCAACCGCTCCCGAGTACTTGGCACTACCTAATGTCTTGTGCGTCGGCGGCTCATGGCTGACTCCGAAAGAAGCCATCAAAAACAAAGACTGGGATACCATCACCCGTCTGGCTCGCGAAGCTGCCGCTTTGAAACCAAAAGCCTAATCAGGTTATAGGTTAAAAAAGAAAAGGCCGTCTGAATATGATTTCAGACGGCCTTTTTATATCAATTAAGCCAACACTTTCCGCGCCGCTTCCACACCCCAATACAAAGCCTCTTCAAATACCGAATAGCTGCTTAAGTCACTGTGTGCAAACAACAATCCGGCATTTCGGTTTCTGATTTTTAATAAAGCCTCATCGCTTAAATAGCCAGGTTTCGGCACGCTCATGCCATGCCCGCGAACGGTAATGTCAACACGGGAAACGTGCCGCCAAAAGCCTTCGCCGTAAGTGGTAAGCAGATCTTGGGCGGCAAGCTGGAGCAGCTCTTCGTCGCTTGCTTCAAGCAGCTGGCGGCGGACGGCTTGTGGCGTATCGTGGTTGAGCGCGGCATAGGCGGTAAAAATCGTGCGTTCAGGACGGGCAACCCGGATAAACTGGTTGGTCGCAACAACATAGCCCAGTCCTTGGCTGCCGCAAACCACATTGTCCCACGCAAGTTCGCTGTTGTTTTTTTCTTTCGGGAAACTGTGCAGTTCAAAATTGGAAACCAGCCATGGCGCATATTCGGGAATGTCCAGACCAAATCGTTCGGGAGATTCAATAATGCGGGCGGCAACCATCAGCGGCATGGCGGAGATAACGTGTTGCGCGGTGACGGCAACGGTTTCCCCTTTTGCATTATCACGCAGCCACACTTCAATCCGGCCGTCTGAAAGCGGTTTGATTTTGACGGCGGAAGCATTAATTGAAGCAGGTTTCTCCAAACGGATACTACTTTCAGACGGCCATTGCCAGCCTTCCTGCAAACCGGCATGACGGCGCAGGCCTTCAGAAAGATGCGCCAAACCTTCGGGCCAAGTGAGGACGGTTTCTGCATTGTTGCGGGCGGCAAAATAATGCAGACCGGCAAAGGCAGAAACTTGCCCGATGCCTTGTCCGTAATCGTCGCGGCAACAATAATCGAGATACCACAAAAGCTCGGGCGAGTGATAACCTTCCTGATCAAGCCATTGTTGAAACGTCAGATGATCGAGCTTTCGCCATCTCTCATCTGCCGATGACAGCGCAATCGGAATGGCAAAAATTTTCTTACCGTCATCGCCGTAAGCCTGTTTCAGACGGCCTATCAAATCAAAAAAACGTTTGGAATCCGCATCTTCTTTCGGCAATAAATGTTCCACCCATTTATCCTGATATAAGAGGCGCGATTCGAGCGCATAAACCAAATCGGTTTCCCTAAAGCTGCCGTCCGACTGCAAAATACCGAAATCCGCCAGCATCTCGCGCACATACACGCTTTCTTTCGACGGCAAAGCCAAATAATGCGCACCGCTCGGCGCTTTCAGGCCGTCTGAAGACGTATAGGCGGCATTGTTGCCATTGCGTTCAAACCCTTCTGCCAACAATACATCGCGGTGATGATGCTTCGCCAAATACCACAACGCCCCCAAGCCAGCCGCACCACTGCCGAGTATCAACGTATTGCATTCATAACGACGGGTCGGCAGACTGAGTAATTCTCCGTCGCGCAACAAATGCCCCAACGGCAAGCCGACACGGTTAATAGAAACCGGCGGTTTGCGGTTGAGGTACTTATAAGTCTGCCAAGAAAAAGCAGAAGCAGCGCCAAGCGCGGCGGTATAACTGAGAAATTGACGGCGGGTTAGCATGTTTTTGAAATAGGTCGTCTGAAAAAATAAAAGTAAAACGGCACAACGAAGTTAAGCAGATCTCACGTTATTTATGCCCTGTCGAATAACCATGATAAGAGCTGCCGGAATGCGATGAATCGCTGTCTTCAGCTTTGACATAGTTGAACAAGACGGTAAGGAAAATGATGAAAGCAAAGAAAATAATCGTCCCTACCCGTTCTTCTTCGTAATCACGATCGTTTTTATATCTGTCAGAAACCCATATCCATACCAATGCACACAGACTGACCACTATGCCGACCGGGCTACGTAGATGCGGCGACAGCCAGGCCGGAAGGTTGACGATGATAAGAATCAGCATAGCAATGATACGGGCTACATTATCTCTACTCCCAACATTTCTATTGTCGCCCTTCAGCCAGTAAGAGAGCATCTCCTTAGTATCAAAAGACAGGCCAAATGCCTTTCTCATTTGACGGTAAGACACAGGACTGCTTTTACTCCAGACTATTTCATCCCTGCTCTGCTCAGAACACAGAATGACATTCCGGCCATAACTTTTCTTGCCGCTATATTCCTTGTAATGAAGCAAATCGCCTTGTTTGACTTTCCAATAAAAAGCACCAGCCGCCGCCTCGACCTGCCCGCGGTAATGATCAATCAACATTTCACCGGCAGGATTGCCACTTGAATCAAAGTCCGACCATGTATGTAAGGTTTCTGACAGCCGCCAGCGTTTTCCAGACTCAATCAGCCAGGCAAACCCTTGCTGCGTGTTATAAAGCAGATATTCCGTCCAGTATTCGGACTGATTTTGGTTATAGGACGATATCTCGGCAAATCTTACAGCCCCGATAATCAGATATTCTGTATCGTTCAGACGGCCTTTTGTACCTATGGAAAGCGTGAACAAGTTTTCTTGTTCTTTCCTTTGGGCATTTGCCTCCATCAACGCAACAGTATCTTTTGTCGTATTCAAACTGCTGCCGCAAGACTGACATAAAAGGAAAGAAGTAACACCACTTGGCCAATGGACAGGAGCGCCGCAATGAGGGCAGTTTTCAGAAAGAATCTCTCCTTTCAGACGGCCTGCACTTTCACGGATTTCATCATCACTGCGCTTATTTTCCAGCTTCAAACTGTCCAAACTGACTATGTGTCCGAAGTAGGAGTCCATTGGAAAAGTCGAATAATCCAAGGTCAAAAACAAATTGCCCCGTCGCCAGTCGCAAACCTCGCCTGTCGCTTGATTCCCAGATAAATTGAACGGCAATTCGCCTTGCGCATCGGTATTACGGTAATGTATGGTGCGGACGTCTGACGCAATAAAGGTTTGTCCATTAAAGATCAACGAACTGGAGCCGGCTTTCACCGACTTAAAATTTTTCGGCCCCCGTCTCCTCTTCTGGGCAAGTAAACATGTCATCGCATATAAATCGCCAACCTCGGAAAGCCAGCCGGTCTGCCCGTCATCAAACAAGACATACCATTCATTCCATGCGCCGACATCGTAATGCACCTGCAATCGCCCAATCAGCGTAAATTTCCGATCATCAAAAACGCCTCTCGTTCCAATCTGCAACGGACTAAAATCCTCCAGCAACGCAGAATCACGCCCTGAATTGGCAACAAAATATCCGCTCCTCCCCTTACCGCTTCTAGCAACCAGCATACTGTGACAATGGCCACACACGAGCGTCACGGCAGTAGCGGAATATGCCTCCACTGGCGCACCACAGCTTGGGCAATCGGTTTTAAAAAAAGGCGTTTTTTCCATATAACGTCAATATTTCAGTTTAATCAGCACAAGGTTTAAGGCCGTCTGAAAACGGATTAAATATGCTTTCAGACGGCCTGACAGATTTTATTGTTCAACCGATGATTGTATATCGTCCAGTATACCTTCGCCACGTTGCACAACCGTCCAAACAGCCCTTTCAGCCGTCAACTCTCTACACAAGATTTCCTTCACTTTTTCCAATTTCATACCGCCGCAGATAAATGCGTCTATAGCGGCGAAGCGGTGTTCAGGCCAAGTATGGATACTGATATGGGACTCGGCGAGCAGTAAAACGCCGGTTACGCCGCCAGTTCCGCCGAATGTGTGGAAATGTTCGGTCAATATGGTGGCTTCTGCAGCCTGTGCGGCAGCTACCAAAGCGGTTTTCAGACGGACTTCATCTTTTAAGATGGCTTCGTCGCAACCGTATAAGTCCAATAGGCCATGATTACCGGGCATGTGGGTCATTTATGGCCTCCAGAATAACCACTGCCGCCGTAATAGCCTCCGGAGTGCATACGCGAGCCGTCAGAATCGGAAGAGCCGTAGCTGATAATCATGGAGATGACGATGATAATGGTGCTGAAAATGATGTAAGTGATTCTCGACATGTTAATCCTCGTCCTCGTCTTTTTTGCCCATGGTCCACAACAACCAGCATCCTACAAAGATGACGGTAAGTGCAGCAGAGCTGTCGCCGGTCAGAAGCGCAGGGAGATTGACGACAACCAAGATGGCAGTCATTATGATTCTTAATGATTTATCAATACCGTCTGCCGCCATGTTTGCAGTGTAATGCGGAGCTTGGCTGGTCAGATTAAACGCGTCCGCAATCTCCCGATAAGCAATTGGGGCACTTCTAGTCCATGCCATTTCGTGACTGTTTAATTCGGAACCAATCTTACGGCTTTGTCCGTCTCGGTAATCGCTGTAATAGTTCAAATCACCGTTTCGGACACGCCAATAAAACGCTCCGCTGGCAATCCTGACCCGTCCGCCATAGTCATAAAGTTTGCCATAGCCTTGCGGTTGGCGGTTGCGGTCGAGGCGCGGCCAATCATTCAAGGTTTCGGAAATATTCCAACCTTCATCGGCTTCAACCAGCCATAAGAAACCCTGAGTTGGGTTGTAAAGCAGATACTCTGTCCACTGCCCTTCTGGTGCCAATGTATGTTTGGCACCTTTGAACAAGTTATCAAATGTTTCCTGCGCATCTGTTTCTAAATATCGGATTGCGCCGATAACATGAAACTCTTTATTTTTCAGACGGCCTGTCGAGCCGACAGGCAAAGTAAACATCGTATTTTGCGACAAACGCAAATTGTTGGCGGTAATAAGCTCCGCTTTATCTTTGCCGACTGCCAATTCGCTGCCGCAACTTTGACAGTTCAGATGGGAAGTCAGCCCGCTTACCCAATGAATGGATGAGCCGCAGTTAGGACAGTTTTCTGAAGTAATACTACCTTTCAGACGGCCTGCGCTTTCTTTAATTTCATCTTCGTGGCGCGTGTTTTCCAGCTTCAAATCATCTAGGTTTACCATCCGACCGAAGAAGGCTTTGGGTGTTTTGTTGCTGTAATCGAGCGTGATGAAAAGGTTTTCGCAACGCCAGTCGGAAACCCGATTTTCTGTATCCTCTTTCAAAACAAACGGCAATTCGCCCTGCGCGGCGGCGCGTTTCAAGCTGATTTTGCGGACATCGGAGGCAATATAGTGCTTATCTTGAAAAGTCAGCTCACTAAATCCGGCTTGCGTGTCTTCAAATTTCGGCGGATTATCGATTTCGACCGGCATGGTCATCACATACAAATCGCCCGCCTCAGAAAGCCAACCTGCTCTGCCGTCGTCAAATAACGCATACCATTCATTCCACGCACCATCGTCGTATTGCACCTGAAGCCGTCCGACCAAGGTAAAGCGTTGAGCGACAAATGTGCCGCTGGTGCCGATTTGCAGCGGACTAAAATCTTCCAGCAATGCGGAATCGCGGCCGGAGTCGACAACGCCGTTATCTTTCCGCACCAGCATGCTGTTGCAATAGCCGCACACCAGCGTCACGGCAGAAGCAGAATGCGCTTCGACCGGTGCGCCGCAGCTTGGGCAGTCGGTTTTGAAGAAAGGAGTTTGAGACATGGGTTTGCTTTTTCAGAATGGGTTGGGATGTTTCAGACGGCCTTAGCGTTTATATCAACTGGTTTTATCAATGATTTCAGATTAGAAACGAACCAAATCGCCGAACGGACTCAATCAAATGATTCGAAAGGCCGTCTGAAACCTTTTCACAGAAGCAGCTCAACGCTTCTTTGAATGATATTTTTCAGACGGCCTTCAATTGATCAACCAATCAGCTGCTTCAACACTTCAGCCTTGGCTTTATCAAAATCTTCTTGCGAAATCAAACCGCCATCCAGCAAAGACTTGAGTTTCACCAATTTCGCCTGCGGATCTTCGGCAGCCGGCTGAACATTTTGCTGAGCCTGTTGCGCATTCGGCTGCATCATGCCAGACATGGCACCCGCCATCGCCTGACCAATGCCGGCACCTACGCCTAAGCCTGCACCGATTCCGGCAAGTCCGCCTTCATTTTGTGCCGCAAGCGGGATGGATTCGGCGGTTTGATATTGGGTGTAGCGTCCCAAATCGCCGATAACGCCCATCGAAATTTTCTTATCCAACGCAGCCTGAATAGACGCGGGCAAGGAAATGCTTTCAACAGTGAAGTTTTCCAGCGCCAAACCCAGCTTGGCAAATTCCGCGCCAAGTAATTCGCCGATTTTTTGCGACAGCAAAACTTGGTTCGCCGCCATATCCAAGAATGGGATACCGGAGCTGCCAAATGCCGCCGCCAACTGGGTGACTGCAATATTGCGCAGTTGGTTTTCCAAGTCTACGCCGCTGTATTGCGCCGCCACGCCGCTAACTTCTTTGAAGAATTTTGCCGGATCGCTGATGCGGTAAGAATACATACCGAACGAACGCAGTTGCACCGCGCCAAACTCGGCATCGCGCACGGTAACAGGTTGGGACGTACCCCATTTTCGTGCAAGCTGTTGTTTGGTATTGAAAAAATAAACATCCGATTTAAACGGAGACTCAAAAAGCTTGTCCCAGTTTTTCAAGTTGGTCAGCACTGGCAGCGTTTGCGTATTGAGCGTGTAACGCCCCGGCCCGAACACGTCGGCGGTTACACCTTCATCGACAAACATCGCCATCTGCGCCTCACGCACAGTCAGGCTCGCACCGTTTTGGATCTCCTCATCGGCAATCGGAAAACGCCACATCAGCAGGCTGTCATCGGGATTCGGCCATTGAATGACATCGATAAACTGTTTCTTGATAAAGTTGAACATCGCAGTTCCTTATTTGAAGAAGAAGGGATAACTTATGGGCAGTCAGGTCAATTTGCCTAGTCGGTTATATCGCTTATTTTATATAAATATAATGTCATACGATATTAACATTCAAAATGTCTTTATGCATGGGAATAGAGTGGGTTGCTCTATCTATTTTTAGTGTTAAACCCACTAGCCGACCCAGAAACATTAACATATCATTAAAATTCATGCAGACTCTGTTTTACACTATTTTTCTGCTTTTACCTGCGCTATATCATAAAAAAGACAAATATAGGTAGAAAATCATTAAACACCATACCAAGCGTTCACTACACCTGTTAATATTTACCAAATCCTAGAAATTCATCATGCTGTATTGTCAAATTATCACATTGGCTTTCATAAAGTAAAAGGAATTTATATGAAAAATTCTGCGCATTTCTGTTTTGCTGTGTTAGCACTCTCTGCTGCCGTAAGTACACAGGCTGCCCGCCCGGTTGAATTTACCGTTGGTAGCGAATATTACAACGAGACCTATCGCGAATACGAAAAAGATGGTAGTCGCTTAATGCAGCAAAAAGGCAACTTATGGTCTATTAATGCCGGCGTAAAATACCGTTTCAACGATCGCCATGCGGCAAAATTAGAAGGCCGTTATTCGCGCGGTAAAACAGATTACACAGGAAGCATACAATATATAACTGAGGATTATATCGACGATTCAGCAAGTTATGGCTCAGCCACACTCAAAAATGCACCACGTCGCGCATACGATATCCGTGCCTTATACGAATATACACTCCCGATTAACGATCGCTTTAGCATTACTGCCGGAGCCGGCTTGGGACACCGTGTTCTGAGAGACTTAAGCAGCCGCATTGATCCTAATGATTATGACCGCAAAAACCGAACTACATATGCGCAAATCAATACCGGAGTAAATATCGCCCTTCCTGCAAACTTTGAGATATCTCCCCGCATTGCCTACAATCGTGCCGTGAAAGGCCGCCAATATTCTTACGAACCCGACCAGGTAGAAACCCGAATGAAACAAGGCGGCGGACAAGGTATTGAGGTTGAAGTGCCTATATCTAAAAAATTCGCTAACGGCTCCAAAATCAGCCTCGCTCCATTCTATCGCGGCTGGAAAGTTAAAGAATCGAACCTTACCGTTACGGAAGAGTATGACTCATATGGATTGGGATCTATAGAACCTAAAAACCACACCCACGAAGCAGGCGTAAGATTGCAATACTCTTTCTAATTTGATGAGTTTAAGTAGTTAAAACGTTTCAGACGGCCTTGTATATAACAGGCCGTCTGAATTTTTTGATACTTTCCAAATCTCGGCACTACGCCAATACCATCAGACATAAGACATTATCAGTCAAAAAATCTACCGATAATTTCTCCAGGCAGGAGTAAGGATCAGCACATCTTTTGCTATCCAACCGACCATCAACATCAAGTCAAACAAGCAGCGTTCAAAATGCCAATCGAAATGGACACTGCGCCAAATAACGCGCCAACAGCAACATTGTTGCCAATAAGTTCTGCGGTAGCACCTTTAATCATCATGGTGGCGGCGAAATAGACAAAAATCTGAATTACGGCTGCGGCAAGGGCCCACAGGATAAAATCGATGAAGCTGACGCTGTGGGCAATACTTGAAGCCAGTGTCAGACAAAAACCGACCAAAGCGCCGCCAAATGACAAGGCGCAGGCAAGGTTGCCGTTTTTAATCAGGCGCAATTCTTCAACGGGTGTAATCCGCAGATATACGGCAGCAAAAACAACGGTCATGGCGATACCTGCCAACATGTATTGCAGGTAGAGCAGATATTGGGACAGAGAAATACTCACGATAAGATTCCTTGGTTTGCAATAAAGTGATTATGCCATATTTTTGAAGATAAACCCTTCGGAAAATATGGCATTTTTAGAAGCACTTCAGGCCGTCTGAAACGGTCTGATTTTTAATTCATGTTTTATTGTGATAATTGTTGACGATTTTTGTATGTTTATGTAACTATTGCGCACCGCTATTTATTAGAGCAAAGAGGAGAATTATGAGCATACTCGCCGCTATCCGCCCTAAAGAGCCTTTGCGCAATCTGCGCTGGTTTGACATGCTGATTGTGACCGCTATCCTGTTCGGTCAATTTGCCTACCGTTCTACCCAACTTTATATCGCCAGCCTGATGCCGCAAGTGGAAACAGCCGCTGTTACCGAAGAGGCGCGCGATACTGTGGTAACCGGCGTGGCTTATTCTGAAAATATGAGCCTGCAGTTGACGCTGCTTGCTATTGCTCTGATTTACCTCGTTATCCGCCGTTTCGACTTCAAACAGTTGCCGATTCGCTTTAATTTAGGCGTATTGTTTTGGACGCCTGTGATTTTTATCCTGATGGGTCTAACTGCCGATGCGGTAACTTCGTTAAGCGGCGGCTACAATTACTTCACCACTGAAATCTTCCAATACATCAAACCATTATCCATTTTTGACAAATTCGCCGCCCTTGCGCCGATGGCCATCCTCTACTGCCTTTTAAACGGCTTTTACGAAGAATTCTGCTTCCTCGGCCTTTTAACCTGCGTGGAAGACAAATACAAATGGCAGGCATTGGCCTACTCGACCTTGGTGCGCATCTCCTTCCATACTTATCAAGGCATGCTTTGGGCGACCGTTATCGGCGTTGTTTTCGGCTTGATGTACTACTTCTTCTACAAATACAAAGTCAAAAACCTGCTGCCGTTTTTCCTGATTCACGCCTTGGCAGATATCTTCGGCTCCGGCTTCATCTATTTGATTTGCGCTTAATGCCAACGGTTGACTGAATAAACAAGGCCGTCTGAAACATCATTTTTCAGACGGCCTTTTATCCTCTATCGGCTTACTTAATCAAAGTAATTACCACATCTGCATCTTCGGTTGCAACAGCCTCAATCACTGCATCTCCGCCAAACCGCAACACCGAGCCTGCGCCGACCGTATGTTTTTCCTTCTGATTCAAGGTTACGTCAAAGCTTCCTTTTCCAACGGCAAAAATCAGCGTTTTAAAACCTGGATGATCGTGTGGCTTAATCTGCTCCCCTTTCTTCATGTCCTTCTTAACGACCATGTAATTTTCGCCGCTGAAAATCTTACCGTTTTCGGAAGAAACCTCTCCCAAAGGCGCGGCAGAAACGGCAATGGAAAACAAAGCAGACAGCAATACGGCAGAAATATTGGAAACTTTCATGATAAGCCTTTCTTAAAAACAGAACCCCCATTCTATAAAAACCCACTTCATTGTTCAATAATAATTCTCATTTTCCAATAAAAAGGCCGTCTGAAACCCAACGATATTTTTCAGACGGCCTGATTGACCTGTATAATATTTTCTTATTAATAAAATCGCTTTACACACCCATCAAATGGAAACCGTCAGAAAAGATCCGCTCGGCTCGGCATGGATGGTTATCGCCGCGCTCGGCTTTACCGTCATGAACCTCTCCGTCAAAGCCGCCTCTACACATTTCGGCTTTTCCAGCGGCGAGCTGGTCTTTTGGCGCATGCTGGTCTCCACCCTGTTCTTAGGCATCATGGCCAAAGCACAAGGCAACACGTTTTCCACGCCGCATTGGAAAACCCATCTCAACCGCAGCGTCATCGGCACGCTTGCCATGATGTGCACGTTTTATTCCGTCATGCACCTGCCGCTGGCAACAGGCGTCACGCTCAACTACACGTCCTCCATCTGGCTTGCCATTTTTTCATTTTTCATTTTAAAAGAACGAATTACGCTTTATACCCAAGCCATTTTGGTTATGGGCTTTATCGGCGTTATCCTGTTGCTCAACCCATCTTTTCAAGGTGGACAGGAGTTTGCCGCACTGGTCAGTTTGGCAGGCGGCGCCATGTCGGGCTGGGCGTATTTGCAGGTGCGCGAACTCTCGCTTTTGGGCGAACCGGGCTGGCGCGTGGTGTTTTACCTCTCGCTTACCGGCCTGATTATGGGCGCAGTCTGGAGTACCATCACAGGCTGGCATCCGCTGACCGTGTCTTCCCTGCCCTATCTGGCCGGCATCGGCATCTCCGCCATGATTGCACAATTGGCCATGACCCGCGCCTATAAGGTCGGCAAGAAATTTACCGTTGCCTCGCTTTCCTACCTGACCGTCGTTTTCTCCGCCCTATCCGGCGTACTGCTTTTCGGCGATAAAATCACTTGGCAGGAAGCTGCCGGCATGGTTATCATTGTTGCAGGCGGCGTGTTCAGCAGCTTTACTCCGGCCTCAATCAAAAAATTTCTGATGAAGCAATAATTTAACAAGGAGAACACCATGATTTCCATCCGCGAACAATCTTACGGCTTAAACGTAGCGCTGTACAACGAGTTCACTTTGGACGATTTCCGCCAATTGGAAGAAGCCTTGTTGGCCGCAAAACAAAAAATCCATCTGCCCGACATCCTGCTGGATTTGTCCATGCTGAAAGACTTCACCATCGATATGGCGGTCGAGCAAATCAAATTCCTCAACCAACACGAAACTGACTTTGGCCGCGTTGCCGTCATTACCGACGATATCTGGATTAAACTCGGCGCACGCCTTTCCAGCCTCTTGACCAACCAACATCCCAAATATTTCAGCGACGCTACCGAAGCACAGGCTTGGTTGTTGGCAAGCAATTTGAAATAAAGACAAGGCCGTCTGAACACATTACCTAAGCAAATTCAAAACCGCTTAGGCTCAAACAACGACATCACGACATCTGTCAAAGCATCAAAAAGGCCGTCTGAAACCTTGCAACCTGCAAAGTTTCAGACGGCCTTTCATCGTTTTTATTCAAAAACTTACATGACATTCAACACATCAATGCCCAACAACTCCAAGCCTTGTTTCAGCGTATCGCCGGTCAGCTTCGCCAGTTGCAGGCGGCTGTTGCGGGTTGCGCCTTCTGATTTCAAAATCGGGCAGGCTTCGTAGAAGCGGCTGAACAAGGTGGCGATTTGATAGAGGTAGGCGGCGAGGTAGTGCGGATATGCCGTGTCCGCCACGCTTTGCAGCACGTCTTCGAATTTCAGAAGCTCGGCGGCCAGTTGTTTTTCCAAAGGTTCGGTCAAAACGGTTGGCGCATTTGCGTCCCATTCGCCTGCTTTGCGGAACACGCTTTGTACGCGTGTGTAGGCGTATTGCAGGTAGGGGGCGGTGTTGCCCTCAAACGAAAGCATGGCGTCCCAGTCGAACACATAATCGCTGGTGCGGTTTTTGCTCAAATCGGCGTATTTGACCGCGCCGATGCCGACGGTTTTACCGATTTTTCCTGCTTCGTCTGTGCCCAATTCAGGATTTTTCTCTTTCACCAAAGCAGTAGCGCGCTCAACTGCTTCGGTCAGCAGGTCAACCAGTTTTACGGTGTCGCCACTACGTGTTTTGAACGGTTTGCCGTCTTTGCCCATCATCGTGCCGAAGCCGATAAACTCGGCTTTTACATTTTCCGGCAAATAGCCTGCTTTGTGGGAAGTGGTGAAAAGTTGTTCGAAGTGCAGGGCTTGGCGGTGGTCGACGACGTACAGCAGGCGGTCGGCATGAAGCGTGCCGACACGGTAGCGCAAACACGCCAAGTCGGTGGAAGCATAAAGGAAGCCGCCGCCTTGTTTTTGCACGATAAATGCGGCAGGTTCGCCGTCTTTGTTTTTGAACTCGTCCAAGAACACGACTTTCGCGCCGTCGTCTTCGACTGCCAGACCTTTTTTGACCAAATCATCGACCACAGGCTGCAAATTGTCGTTGTACGTCGATTCGCCTGCTACGTCTTCGGGGCGCAGTTTCAAACCCAGCGTGTCGTAAACGGCTTGGGCGTGCGAGAGCGAAATATCGACAAACTGTTTCCACAACGCCAATACGGTTTCATCGCCGCCTTGCAGCTTCACAACGTATTCGCGCGCGGTGTCGGCGAAGGCAGGATCTTCGTCAAAGCGTACTTTGGCGGCGCGGTAAAACTGCTCCAAATCCGCCAGTTCAAACGCGGCATTGTCTTTTTGCTGCTCGACCAAATAAGCGACCAACATGCCAAACTGCGTACCCCAGTCGCCGACGTGGTTTTGGCGGATGACGGTATTGCCCATAAATTCCAACACGCGCGAAATGCTGTCGCCGATGATGCTGGAACGCAGGTGGCCGACGTGCATTTCTTTGGCCAAATTAGGCGAAGAATAGTCGATAACGACGGTTTGCGGTTTGTCGGTTTTCGCTACGCCGAAACGCGCGTTGTTCAAGGCCGTCTGAATGTTTTGGGCGAGAAATTCGGGACGTAGGCGCAGGTTGATAAAGCCGGGGCCGGCTACTTCCGCGCTTTCAATCACGGTATTGTCAGCCAATGCTTCGGCCACTTTTTGCGCCAACTCGCGCGGATTTTGTTTGGCTTTTTTCGCCGCACCCATTACGCCGTTGATTTGGAAATCGCCGTGTTCGGCATTCTTGGTCGGCTGCAAAACAACGGGGCTGTCGGCAATGCCTGCAGCGGCAAAGGCTGCTTGGGCTTCACGTTCGACGGTTTGGTATAAATTCATGTTGTCGGTCTCTATCAATTCAAATCAGGCGGTATTTTAAAAGAATTTCGGGCTTTAAAACAGGGCAAGCTGCAATACTTTTCCAGCGGCTTGTTATATGATTGTATTCTGATTCAACGATTTTGCTGTAAAGGCCGTCTGAAAGGAAAAGCCATGAACCCCCAAAATACGCTTTGTCTGATTGTCGATATTCAAGAACGCCTGTTGCCCGCCCTCTCCGGTGCGGATGAAATGTTGGAACGCTGCCGCCTGCTGATTCAAGGTTTGACGGCTTTGGACGTACCCTTTGCCGTAACCGAACAATATCCGAAAGGTTTGGGCAACACTGTGTCCGCCGTATCGCTGCTTTTGCCTGATGGGACGCCGTTTGTCGAGAAAACCCGATTCTCGGCGTTTTTACCTGAAATTCAGGAAATCTTACGCAAAAACGACATCAAAAACGTCATTTTAGTGGGATCGGAAGCGCATATCTGTATGCTTCAGACGGCCTTGGATTTGAAGGCGCAAGGTTACGCCGTATCCCTGCCTTTCGAATGCACTGCCTCGCGCACAACGGCCAACCGCGACAATGGTTTGGCGCAACTGAGCCGTCAGGACATTATCATTTCCAATGTCGAAAGTATTTTGTTCCAACTGCTCGGCGATGCCAAACATCCGGCCTTTAAGACTATCTCCAAACTGATTCAATAACAGGCCGTCTGAAATGCAATACACCATCCGCCCTGCCCTGCGCCAAGATCTGCCCGCCATCGTCGATATTTACAACAGCACCGTGGCCACGCGCCAATCCACGGCCGATTTGTCGCCGACCACGGTTGCCGAACGTGAAATGTGGTTTGCCGCACACACGTACAAACGCCCGATCTACGCCCTTTACGATACCGACGGCACCGTATTGGCCTGGGGCAGTTTCAGCGACTACCATCCGCGCTACGCCTACCACATCAGCGCGGAAGTCAGCATTTATGTCCGCCACGATATGCGCGGTGCAGGCGTGGGCAAAATCCTGTTGCGGCACATGCTCGAACGCGCACCGTCCTTAGACATCCACAACGTCATCGCGCTTGTGTTCGGCCACAACTATCCGAGCCTGAACCTGTTTCACCGTTTCGGTTTTGAAGAATGGGGGCGGCTGCCGCAAGTCTGCGATTTGGAAACCATGTTGGCAGACGTCGTGATTTTGGGCAAAAGGATTGTGGATTGATCACGACAAAGGCCGTCTGAAAACTGAATTCAGACGGCCTTTTTACGGTAAAACCTTTATTCCGGTTTCTTCGCCAGCATGGTGACGAATTTAAACTGAATCGGATTGCCGAATTCGTCTTTCGCGTGCATCGAACCCAGCTCTTCCTTGTATTCCACCAATTCCCAGTCTTTATAGTATTCGCGCAGCTCGCCTTCGCTGAATTTGAACGGGAACGGCATCGGGCAAGGGAAATCTTCCGTATCCATCGCAGACACGATCAGGTTGTAGCCGCCGGGGTTGGTGTGTTCCTTCATATTGGCAATCACGTCAGGAACGTAACGCGGCATCAGGAACATAAACACCACGGTCGCCACCATATAATCGAAGTTTTCCTGAATATTGGCGGCGTTAAGGTCGTATTCAAACGCGCGGACATTCAACTCTTCGATACGCGCCAGCTCTTCCACGTTTTGAACCGCGTTCGGATTATTATCGACAGCGGTAACGTCAAAACCTTTCAAACCCAGATACAGCGCATTACGGCCCTGACCGCAGCCCATATCCAAAACCTTGCCGACGGGCACGATGCCTTCGGCGGCACGGACGGCCGAATGTGTCGCGCTCATGCCGTATTTCTTATTGAAATAGTCCGCCGCCTCGCAGTAAAACGACAGTTGGATTTCCGTGTCTTGCGTTTGCGGCGCGATAAAGTGCCATGCTTGCGGATGGATAATCCAATCATCGCTTTCAGGCGTCAGCTCGTGCGTGGCCGTAATGTTGCCTGCTTCGTCCACTTCATTGAAGTTCAGACGGCCTTGGAGGACATTGAGGCAGCCCCAAGTACCGGCAGCGGTATTGTGTTTGGACAACAAAGCTTCGGGAATCTCGTCCGCCGTCCACACCGGCATCTGTTTGTAACAAAACAATTCTTGCTGTTCGCTCATCATATTTCCTTTCTATTTTGACGGTTTCAACACAGCTTCTGCCAAGGCTTTTTGAATGGCAATCACGCTCTTGTCGCTTTTAAACTGCAAGGTTTCAGTCGGCACTTCGCTGGAAGAAACCCAAATCTTCAGCTCGGCATCCAAATCGAAATGACCCGAGGTTTCCACCGAAAAGCGCGATACGGAACGATACGGAATCGAACGGTAAGACACTTTCTTGCCGGTCAAACCCTGCTTGTCCACCAACACCAGCCGATATTCGGTAAACACAATCAAATCGCGCACCAGGCTGAATGCCATTTTTACCTGTTCGCCATCAATCAGGATATTCGCCAAATCGCGTTCCACCGCATCGGCGTCTTTTTGCGAAGCATTGCCCAAAAGGCCGCTGAACAATCCCATATCTGCCTGCTTTCTATACGAGTGATAAGTGCAGGGTATTTTACACGCGCAAACCGTATTTGCCGATATTTCAGACGGCCTTATGTTATGATACCGCCTTATTCGACAAAGACATGCCCATGGATAAACCCGTTTACCTCTACACAGACGGCGCATGCAAAGGCAACCCCGGCGCAGGCGGCTGGGGTGTATTTATGCGCTACGGCACGCACGAAAAAGAACTGTTCGGCGGCGAAGCCGAAACCACCAACAACCGCATGGAGCTGACCGCCGTCATCGAAGGACTGAAATCTCTAAAACGCCGCTGCCAAGTCGTCATCTACACCGACTCGCAATACGTCAAAAACGGCATGGAAAGCTGGATACACGGTTGGAAAAAAAACGGCTGGAAAACCGCCGCCAAAAAACCGGTTAAAAACGACGATTTATGGAAAGAGCTGGATAGTCTGGTTCAACAGCACGATGTCCGCTGGACGTGGGTCAAAGGCCACGCCGGACACCCTGAAAACGAAAAAGCCGACGAGCTCGCTAATCAAGGGGCGGCAAAATTTGCATAACACTTCACCCATGACTGTACTCAAATATCTCAAACCATTCTTTTGGATTGCTATCATTGCATTGATTTGTGTGACACCAAAAGCACTTATGTTCGCCTATTCGCCCTTTCATGATGTCAATGATTATTTTAACTTTGGATTGTGCGATCACATTGAGAGTGCCGAAGAATGTGACGACTTAATCACGCCTTCCTATTTATTTTGGTGGTTTATACCCAAACCGTGGCTTTTCGCATTCATCACGCTGACTGCTATTTACCTCATTCTAAAAATCCTGATTGAAATCATCCGATTCCTATTCAGACTGAGAAAGAAAAACCCATGACCTGCCCCATCTGCACTGCCGACAACGAAGACATTTTGCTGCAAACGCCCAATCTGCACGTTATCGCCGTCCACAACGAAGCCGGCGCACCGGCATTCTGCCGCGTTATTTGGAATGACCATGTTTCCGAGATGACCGACCTTTCCCCTGCCGAACGCAACGAAATCATGGAAATGGTGTATCAGGTTGAAGCCGCAATGCGCCAAGTCTTCCGCCCGGCCAAAATCAATCTGGCCAGCCTCGGCAATGTTGTGCCCCACCTGCATTGGCACGTCATCGCCCGCTTTGAAAACGACGCCAACTTCCCCGCGCCGATTTGGGCCGCGCCCGTCCGCGAACACGGTATGGCCTTGCCCGAAAATTGGCCGGAACAAATTAAAAACTTAATCGCTTAAACTTTCAGACGGCCTGTAAGGCCCGACACGCCAAGTTCAGGCCGTCTGAACATATAACGAAAGGAAAACCTCAATGAACTCCACCACGCGCCGCCATTTCCTGCGTACCTGCTCTGCCGCGGCAGGCGCAGGGTTGTTGCAAGCCTGCGGCACAGGCACGACCACCACGCCGCAAACCAAAACCACTTCTACCACCGCAAAAGCCAAAACCGTGCAACCTAAGCAATCCCATCCGCCACGTTCCGGCGACAACCTCCTGCGCGTTGTTGCGCCGTCAGGCTTCGCCGAAGACCCCAACCGCGTGACCCCCGGCCTGACCCGCCTCTACAACGCAGGCTTTACCGTGACCAACCAACAAGCAGGCAGCCGCCGTTACCAACGCTTTGCCGGCAGCGATGCCCAACGCGCCGCCGACTTCCAAGACGTTGCCAACGGCCGCGTCGAAACGCCTAAAGTCTTGATGGGCCTGCGCGGCGGCTACGGCGCGGCACGCATCCTGCCGCAAATTGACTTTGCCTCACTCGGCGCCAGAATGCGCGAACGCGGCACATTATTCTTCGGTTTCAGCGACGTGTGCGCCGTCCAACTCGCCCTGTTGACCAAAGGCAATATGATGAGCTTTGCAGGCCCGATGGTGTACAGCGAATTCGGCAAAGCAGACCCCAGCGTCTTTACCATGGATTCTTTCATTCGCGGCACGACCAACAACGTCAACATCGTTGATGTTCCGACCATCCAACGTGCCGATGTCAACGTCGAAGGCACATTGTGGGGCGGCAACCTCAGCGTTCTCGCCTCCCTTGCCGGTACGCCTTATATGCCTGATATTCAAGGCGGCATCCTCTTTATCGAAGACGTCAGCGAGCAACCCTACCGCATCGAGCGCATGCTCAACACGCTTTATCTGTCAGGTGTTTTGCAAAAACAACGCGCCATCATCTTCGGCGATTTCCGCATGGGCACCATCCGCGACGTGTACGACTCCAGCTACGATTTCTCCGCCGTCGTCAACCACATTTCTCGTACCGCCAAGATTCCTGTGTTGACCGGCTTCCCATTCGGCCACATTACCAACAAAACCACTTTCCCTTTGGGCGCGCATGCCAAAGTCCGCAGTACCGGCAACGGCGGTTATTCCGTAACCTTCAGTGGCTATCCTACGCTGAACCCGTCCGCGCTGACACTCGACAGCCTGCTGCCGCCTCCTGTTCCGACTTACGACAGCACCATCTACCGCGACAGCATTACTGAAGAAGTGACCGAATAAGGCTTGTTCAAATAAAAAGGCCGTCTGAAACCCAGTTTCAGACGGCCTTTTTATCTTCATCTTAACCGTAACGTCGTTGAAAATCTTTCATAAAGTCGGCCAACGCGTTCACGCCTTCAAGCGGCATCGCATTGTAAATGCTGGCACGCATACCGCCGACGGTTTTATAGCCCTTAAGCAGGCACAAGCCCTGCAACTCGGCTTCCAACACAAAGCGGCGGTCCAAGTCTTCGCTTGCGGTTTTGAAGACCACGTTCATTTTGGAGCGTGCATCAGGATGGATATCGTTGATGTAAAAACCGCCGCTGCCATCTATCGTCTCATACAAGGTGTGCGCCTTTATTCGATTGACCGCTTCAATTTTTTTCACACCGCCCTGTGTTTGCAGCCAGCGGAATACCAAGCCCGACATATAAATCGCATAAGTGGAAGGCGTGTTGTACATACCGTCGCGGTTGATGTGCGAACAGTAGTTGAACACATCGGGAATATCGTTCGGACAACGCTCCAGCAAATCCTCGCGGATAATGACCACGGTTGCACCGGCAGGGCCGATATTTTTTTGTGCGCCTGCATAAATCAAGCCGTAATCGGACACATCAAACTCACGCGACAAAATCTCGCTCGACATATCGCACACCAACGGCGGCAGGCCGTCTGAAAGTTTGGGGACGTTTTGATACTGCAAGCCGTTTACGGTTTCATTAATCGCAAAATGAACAAACGCAGAATTCGGGTTGATATCCCAATCCTCAACCGCAGGCAGGTTTTTATAGGCATATTGCTCGCCGCCATGCGCGGCCAAACGGATTTCGGCATTGCTCAAACGGCTCATCTGCTCATAGGCAATACGGCTCCAGTTGCCCGTTACCACCGCGTCGGCAGTCGCAAAACCGTGCGCCAAATTCATGGCCACCATATTAAATTGCGTGGTCGCGCCGCCCTGTAAAAACAGGATTTTATAATTGGACGGAATATTCAAAAGCTGGCGCAAATCTTGTTCGGCATGATGCAGAATACTCAAAAACATATCCGAACGGTGGCTCATCGCCATCACGGGAAAGCCCGTACCGTTGTAGTCGAGCATTTCCTGTTGCGCGGTACGCAATACCGCTTCCGGCAATACGGCAGGACCGGCGGAAAAATTGTAAATCGGGTGTGCAGACATTGCAGCCTTCTTTCTTATTCGGTGGGTATGAAGAAATTGTAGAACCGCCTTGCACATTGTGCAAGCACGAAAAATCCGGAAATACAAGGCCGCCTGAAAATAAAGAAATACCAATTATTTGTTTTTCAAAAAAATTTCAAAAACACTACATCAAAACTTGTCAACAATTTCCTTTTCAGACGGCCTCAACCCTATCCTTTACATTTAAGCAATCACTTCAAAAAATCCACGCCAAATCAACACTTTTCTTTTATCTTGAAAACAGTTATAATAGGCCAATTTTTCAAATCACACGAAAAATGGCCGCGCGGCCATTTTTTTGTTTATGTACTTCTGGAGAAGCATGGATATTCAAAGCATTCTTGATAAAACCCTGCCCGGCTTGGGCTACGAGCTGGTCGATTTCGAACTGACCGCACAAGGCGATTTGCGCGTTTTCATCGATAAAGAAGGCGGCATCACCGTTGAAGACTGCGCCACTGTCAGCAACCATCTGAGCCGCGTGTTTATGGTTGAAGACATCGACTACAAACGTTTGGAAATCTCCAGCCCGGGCCTTGACCGTCCGCTGAAAAAAGCCGCCGACTTCGTGCGCTTTGCCGGCCAGAACGCCAAAATCAAAACACGCCTGCCGATTGATGGTCAGAAAAACTTCATCGGCCGCATCGAATCTTGCGAAAACGACATCGTTACCGTCTCTTTCGACGGCAAAACTGCCCAAATCGAATTGAGCAATATCGACAAAGCCCGTTTGCGCCCCGAATTTAAATTTTAAAAACCGATTACTTGGAGATTCTAGAAAATGAGTCGCGAAATGTTACAGCTGGCCGAAGCGCTGGCAAGTGAAAAAAACGTTGAAACGGAAGTCGTATTCAAAGCCCTTGAATTCGCCCTCTCTACTGCTGCCAAGAAAAAAGCCGACCGCGAGCACATGGACGTGCGCGTCGAAATCGACCGCGATACCGGCGAATACCAAACCTTCCGCCGCTGGCTGATTGTTGCCGATGAAGACTACACCTACCCCGACGTAGAAAAAACCATCGAGGAAATCCAAGAAGAAATTCCCGGCACCACCATCCAAATCGGCGAATACTACGAAGAGCAGCTGCCAAACGAAGGCTTCGGCCGCCAAGCCGCGCAAACTGCCAAACAAATCATCCTGCAACGCATCCGCGATGCGGAGCGCGAGCAAAACCTGAACGAGTTCCTCGCTTCTAAAGAAGACATCGTTTCCGGTACGGTAAAACGTGTCGAGCGCCACGGCATCATCGTTGAAGTTGTCGCAGGCAAACTTGACGCTCTGATTCCGCGCGAAGAAATGATTCCGCGCGAAAACTTCCGCAGCGGCGACCGCATCCGCGCCCTCTTCCTGCGTGTGGATGAAATCGGCAATACCGGCCGCAAACAAGTCATTTTGAGCCGTACCAGCGGCGACTTCTTGGCCAAACTCTATGCCAACGAAGTGCCTGAAATTGCAGACGGCCTGTTGGAAATCCGCGAAGTAGCACGCGATCCCGGCCAACGCGCCAAAGTTGCCGTTAAAGCCAACGACCAACGCATCGACCCGCAAGGTACTTGTATCGGCGTGCGCGGTTCCCGTGTTAACGCCGTGAGCAACGAATTGTCCGGCGAACGCATCGACATCGTATTGTGGTCTCCTGAGCCAGCCCAATTCGTGATGAATGCGCTGTCTCCTGCCGAAGTAAGCCGCATCGTGATTGACGAAGACAAACACGCCGTTGACGTGATCGTTGATGAAAACCAACTGGCGCTGGCCATCGGCCGCGGCGGTCAAAACGTCCGTTTGGCTTCCATCCTGACCGGCTGGCAGCTGAACATCATGACCGTTGAAGAAGCCGACGAGCGCAATGCCGCCGAAGATGCGGTTATCCGCAACCTCTTCACCACCCACTTGAACATCGACGACGAAACCGCCGATATCTTGGTGGAAGAAGGCTTTGCCACATTGGAAGAAGTTGCTTACGTTCCAGCGGCAGAATTGCTCTCGATTGACGGCTTTGACGAAGAAATCGTTGAAACCCTGCGCAACCGCGCACGCGACGCGATCCTGACCATTACCATCGCCGCAGAAGAAAAACTGGGCGAAGTGTCTGAAGACATGCGCAATTTGGACGGTGTAGATTCCGATATGTTGCGCAAACTGGCCGAAGCCGGCGTTACCCAACGCGATGATCTGGCCGAATTGTCTGTTGACGAATTGGTCGAAATTACCGGTGTTGACGAAGAAGAAGCCAAAAAAGTGATTTTGGCTGCACGCGAACACTGGTTTACTGAAGAAAACAACTAAGGGGGTACTGAATGAGTAATACAACCGTAGCGCAATTTGCCGCCGAACTAAACCGCCCCGTCGATGATTTGCTTAAACAATTGAAAGAAGCCGGGGTCAACAAAAACAGCGGCAATGACAGCATAACCACTGACGACAAACAACTGTTGACTGCTTACCTGCAAAAGAAAAACGGCAGCAACAGTGGCACCATCAGCATCCGCCGCAAAAAAACCGAAGTCAGCACCGTTGACGGCGTAAAAGTGGAAACACGCCGCCGCAGCCGTGCCGTTACCATTCCCTCTTCCGAAGAATTGGCAGCGGAAGCCAAAGCCAAAGTAGCAGCGGAAAACCAAAAAGCCGAAGCAGAAAAAGCAGCCGCTCAAGCAGCCGAAGAAAAAGCCAAAGCTGAAGCAGAAGCTGCCGCCAAAGCCGAAGCCCGTGCCAAAGCAGAGGCTGAAGCAGCCAGACTGAAAGCAGCCAGAGCCGCACCAAAAGCGGAAGGCAAACCTGCCGAAGCCAAAAAAGAAGAAGCCAAACCGGTTGAAGCCGTAGAAGCCAAGGCCGAAGCAAAAGTTGAAGCTAAAGCAGACAACAAGCCGTCTGAAAAATCCGTTGAAGCTGAAAAACCAGCCGAAGCCAAGAAACCTGCCAAAGCCAAACAAGACAAAGGCGGCAAAGGCAAAGAAGCGAAAAAGGCAGCCAAACCTGCCGCTCCTGCCGTACCGCAACCTGTCGTCAGCGTGGAAGAACAGGCTCAACGCGATGAAGAAGCCCGTCGTGCTGCCGCCCTGCGTGCGCATCAAGAAGCCTTGTTGAAAGAAAAACAAGAGCGTCAGGCGCGCCGCGAAGCCATAAAACAACAGGCTGAGAAAGACTCAAAACCTACTAAAGAAGCCAAATCAGGCGAACGCAATAAACCTGCCGAGAAAGCCAAAGCAGCATCCGGCGAAGGCAAATCCGAACACAACGCGCGCGGTAAAAAAGAAGACCGTCGTGAGCGTGATGAAGACATTCAAGGCCGCAATGCTAAAGGCAAAGGCGGCAAAGGTGGTCGCGACCGCAACAATACACGCAATGGCGACGACGAACGCGTACGCGGCGGTAAAAAAGGCAAAAAACTCAAACTTGAGCCAAACCAACACGCCTTCCAAGCGCCGACCGAACCTGTCGTACACGAAGTTTTGGTACCTGAAACCATTACCGTTGCCGACTTGGCACACAAAATGGCCGTTAAAGGCGTCGAAGTGGTTAAAGCCCTGATGAAAATGGGCATGATGGTAACCATCAACCAATCTATCGACCAAGACACTGCCCTGATTGTGGTGGAAGAACTCGGCCACATCGGCAAACCTGCTGCAGCCGACGATCCTGAAGCATTCTTGGATGAAGGCGTTGAAGCAGTTGAAGCCGAAGCATTGCCGCGTCCTCCGGTCGTTACCGTGATGGGTCACGTTGACCACGGTAAAACTTCCCTGCTGGACTACATCCGCCGCGCCAAAGTGGTACAAGGCGAAGCGGGCGGCATTACCCAACACATCGGCGCATACCACGTTGAAACCCCACGCGGCGTGATTACCTTCTTGGATACTCCGGGTCACGAAGCGTTTACCGCCATGCGCGCGCGCGGTGCGAAAGCAACCGATATCGTGATTCTTGTGGTTGCAGCCGACGACGGCGTGATGCCGCAAACCATCGAGGCGATTGCCCACGCTAAAGCCGCGGGTGTACCGATGGTGGTTGCCGTCAACAAAATCGATAAAGAAGCCGCCAACCCTGAGCGTATCCGCCAAGAGCTGACCGCACACGAAGTCGTGCCTGACGAATGGGGCGGCGATGTACAGTTTATCGACGTTTCCGCTAAAAAAGGTCTGAACATCGATGCATTGCTCGAAGCAGTCTTGCTCGAAGCCGAAGTTTTGGAACTGACTGCCCCAGTCGATGCACCTGCCAAAGGTATCATCGTTGAGGCGCGTTTGGACAAAGGCCGCGGCGCGGTTGCCACATTGCTGGTTCAAAGCGGTACACTGAAAAAAGGCGATATGCTGCTGGCCGGTACTGCATTCGGTAAAATCCGTGCGATGGTTGACGAAAACGGCAAAGCCATCAATGAAGCCGGCCCGTCTATCCCTGTCGAAATCCTCGGCTTGTCCGACGTACCGAACGCAGGCGAAGATGCAATGGTATTGGCCGACGAGAAAAAAGCGCGCGAAATCGCCCTCTTCCGTCAAGGCAAATACCGCGACGTTCGCTTGGCCAAACAACAGGCCGCGAAACTGGAAAACATGTTCAACAACATGGGCGAAAACCAAGCCCAATCCTTGTCCGTCATCATCAAAGCAGACGTACAAGGTTCTTACGAAGCGTTGGCGGGCAGCCTAAAAAAACTGTCCACCGACGAAGTGAAAGTGAACGTGTTGCACAGCGGTGTTGGCGGCATTACCGAGTCTGATGTCAACTTGGCCATCGCTTCCGGCGCATTCATCATCGGCTTTAACGTGCGTGCAGATGCTTCCGCACGCAAACTGGCTGAGAATGAAAACGTGGAAATCCGTTACTACAACATCATTTACGATGCCATCGACGACGTGAAAGCCGCCATGAGCGGTATGCTCTCTCCGGAAGAGAAAGAGCAAGTAACCGGTACGGTCGAAATCCGTCAGGTTATCTCCGTTTCCAAAGTCGGCAACATTGCAGGCTGTATGGTTACCGACGGTGTGGTCAAACGCGATTCCCATGTCCGCCTCATCCGCAACAACGTGGTTATCCATACCGGCGAGCTGTCTTCTTTGAAACGCTACAAAGACGACGTCAAAGAAGTCCGCATGGGCTTCGAATGTGGTCTGATGCTCAAAGGCTACAACGAGATTATGGAAGGCGACCAACTCGAATGTTTCGACATCGTCGAAGTTGCCCGTACTCTGTAATCAGACAGGCCGTCTGAAAAATCAGAAGCAGGTTTTGCAATGCGAAACCTGCTTCTGATTTTTCAGACGGCCTTTTTACAACCATTCATAGTTTGAAACTATGGAAATTGATGTGTGGTATATAAGAAACAAAACAGCCGTACAAGGCAAAGCCATTTGGCAAAAGAATAGACGGCAAACTAAGCCTGATAAGGCTCTATATATATTGTCATATCTTAACGTTTCTGTTGTTTTTATCAAATTTCGGCACTAGTATATACAGCCTAAACACAATACAAATTAAGCAATACCGGCAATATGCCGGATACGTTTACTTCCTTGTTACTCTCATCAATATCTAAAGAAAATATCATGACAATCGAAAAAGCAATGCGCATCCGCAATGCGCAATTTGAATTACGACATTTAGAGCAATTACAGCCATCTCTCCTTGCACAAGCAACAACAGGCACTTCGGGAGATGACGTTTATTATGTAACCCGCAGCGACGATAAAATCATTGAAAACCCAAATGGTGGCTATGATACGGTTTACAGCAACGTCAGCTATACCCTTCCAAACCACGTTGAAAACCTTGTTTTGACCGGTACAGCCAACATCTTCGGCGCAGGCAACAACAGCAACAACATCCTCATCGGCAATGAAGGCCGCAACCGCCTCAACAGCGGCCGCGGCGACGACATCGTTTACGGTGGCAGCGGCAACGATTTCATCAACGGCGGAGAAGGCAACGACCATCTTTTTGGTGAAACAGGCAATGACACCCTCAACGGCGAAGCAGGCAATGATGTGCTTGAAGGTGGCGAAGGCGACGATACCTACCTTTTCTCTGCAAAAAGCGAGCAAGACACCATCATCGACAATCAAGGCCACAACAGCATCCGCTTTCATACCGACCTGAGCCTTAACGATTTAACCGTTGAAGTCCGAAACAATGAAACCGGCGGTCATGACTGGCTGATTGCCGTGAAAAACAGCAACGCCGTTTTAACCATCAAAAACCAATACACTCAAAACGGTACCACACCGGCAGTCTCCCAATTCATCATCGGCACACAAAAACTGGATGTAAACAGCTTTGCCAAATATTTCGATATTTCTCTGACAGAGCATACCGAAAGCGGTAAGACCATCGATGGCAGCGACGGCAATGACCACCTGATCGGCACATCCGGCAATGATATTATCGACGGCAAGGCCGGTTCCGACATTATGGAAGGCGGAGACGGCAATGACACTTACTACGTTAATGATGTAAAAGACGTGGTGATTGAACAGGCTGGCGGCGGCGAAGACACCGTATTCAGTAGCATTTCCCATACCGCCGCTACCCACGTCGAAAATGTTACCCTGACCGGCTCAGCCAATATTTTTGCCGCCGGCAACAACAGCAATAACATTCTGACCGGTAACGAAGGCCGCAACCGCCTCAATAGCGGACGCGGTGATGATACCGTTTACGGCATGGGTGGCAACGACAACCTCAACGGCGGCGACGGTAACGATTATCTGGATGGCGGCGACGGTAACGATGTCATCAACGGTGATGCAGGCGACGACATTTTGGTGGGCGGCAACGGTAAAGACATTCTGAAAGGCGGAGCCGGAAACGATACCTATATCTACGGCGACAACGATACCATTATCGACAACCAAGGCATCAATACCCTCAAGTTTTCAGACGGCCTGAACAATGCCAAGCTCCACCTGAAGACCATTCAGAACGATGATGGCAGCCAAAGTTGGGAAATCACTTCGGAACAAGGTTCAGCCCTGATTCAAAACCAAATCGGCGCTGATGGCAGTATTTCCATCGACCGTTTCCAGTTCAACGACCAAACCTATATTGCCGCGCAGTTCCAACAAGCCTTCCAAGCGCTGAAAGACGAAACCATTAAATTTGTCGGCACAAACGACGATGACACCTTGCATGGCAATGCAGACAACAATGAAATCAACGGCGGCAACGACGGCCATGACACCCTCTATGGCCACGACGGCGATGACATCTTGCGCGAACACAGCGAAACCTATTACGGTAACGAACCTGCTTCCGACGATAAACTTTACGGCGGCAACGGCAATGACAAACTCTATGCCCATGTAGGCGCCGACTTATTCGATGGCGGCGCAGGCAATGATTATCTGGAAGGCGGCGAACACAACGATACCTATGTTTTCGGAAAAGGTTACGGTCACGACACCATTTTCGACTACAACTTCGGTTTTGATAGCGAAGCAAGCCTACACAGACTCAACGCCAACGTCGTTAAATTTACCGGCGGCATTACCCTTGACGACCTCGAAATTACCGTTGAAAAAGGTTACGACAAAACCGGGATTGCCGACATACCCGACAGCAACCAATTTGTATCCAATCCCCTGCTGGATGGCGATACTTGGCATATCCGCATTAAAGGCACAGACGATGTTTTAACCATCAAAAACCAAAGCGGCATTTATGGTGCGATTTCCGAATTTCAGTTTGACGGCAATACCTCATACAGCACGGGCGAGCTAATCAACCACTTCAAACTGTCTATCCCGCACATGATCGGCAACAAAAACATCGTCCAATACACCGGCCAACCCGTTGAAGAACTCAACCGTGATGTGTACAACAACTTTAACCACACCATCCACGCCGATAGCGACAACAGCGATTTAGATTTGTCGCGTTACACTTCTGTTGTCGAATACAGGGGCAATCGCAGCGATGAAACCATTACTTTGGGTCGAGGCATCAACATCGTTGATCCGGCCGGAGGAAACGATACCATTACCGACCCCGGTTCCGAGCGTACGGTGATTATGTTCGGCAGAAACAGCGGCAACGACACCTTTAATCCGTATGGTGGCAGCGATACCCAAGTCCTTTTCAAAGAAGGGATTACGCTGAAAGATTTACAGTTGAAAACCGGCGATGATTGGGTCTTAACCATCAAAGATACAGGTGACACCCTGACCATCCATGACATTGCCAACAATAATGTCGACAGCTTTGTATTCGGAAACGGTAAGAGCTACACCGCCGACGAAATCAACAAAGCACTGATTACTGAAAATACACAAAACAACGGTATCCTGTAAAACTCAAAGGCCGTCTGAAACCTTAATTCAGACGGCCTTAATCCTTTGCTGATTTATTTATCTTTCCGCTATATAATTATTCTCATTCTAGTTCACAAGAAAGACTAAAAATGGATGCCTTAAATCTCCTCACCACGCGTCGCTCTTCCAAAAAACTGACTGCTCCGGCACCCAATGCCGAGCAACTGGAACAAATGCTGCAAGCGGCAACGCAAGTTCCTGATCACGGCAATATGCGCCCTTTCCGCTTTACCGTTATTCAAAGCGAAGCCGGCTTGCAACGTTTCCGCGAGCTTTTGAGCAAGACCGTTACCGAACTCAACTTCGGCGATGATGCCATGAAAAAGGCCGAACGTGTCGGCAACATGGCGCCTATGATTATCGGCGTTACATTCGCGCCGAACCGTGAAGTGGCAAAACCCAAACCTGAATGGGAACAAATGCTGACTGCCGGCTGCGCCGCCTATGCTTTACAACTGGCTGCTTCTGCTCAAGGCTTCGACAACGTTTGGATTACGGGCATGTGGGTCAACAGCCCATTGTTGCGCGAAGCATTTGAGTGTGCCGACAAAGATAAAATCATCGGCCTGATGATGATTGGTTCGCCGACTGAAGAAGGCAGCGGCCCGAAAAATACCAACTTGGAATGTTTTACAACTTATTGGTAAAGCCTGAAAACACTAAGGCCGTCTGAAAAACCTAATTTAATGGTTTTCAGACGGCCTTTTTATGTCTCTTGTCAAAATATCAAGCAGGATTCATAAACGCTTCAACTTCTTCCAAAGAAATATCCGCCGTCGCGCCATGACGTGAAGCCACCAATGCACCCAGCGCACAAGCAAAAGCAATGGCTTCTTGAGGAGGCGCATTATTGAGCAGCTTGTAAGTCAAACCGCCAAGAAAGCTGTCGCCGGAACCGACAGTATCCACCACTTTGACGCGGAAACCGCAATGACGGTACAACTTGCCGTCCTTATACAAAACCGCGCCATGACTACCCAAAGTTACACACAAGATTTTGACACCTGTCAGCTTAACAAGGTAGCTAATATTTTGTTCGATACTGCGATAAGGAGAACCGTAAGCCGCAGCCAATTCATACAACTCATCATCATTGAGTTTAACCATATCGGACTGTTTCATGGTCTCCAACAAGCGGGCAATATCATAATGCGGCTTACGCAGATTAACGTCAAAAATTTTGAATTTGGCTTCTTTCAGCAAAACTGCCAAGCTTTTACGCGAAACTTCATCACGGGTTGCCAAGCTGCCAAAAACGAAAGCATCGGATTCTGCCACACGTTTGATTGCCGCATCATCAACCGCAATCCTATCCCACGCGCAAGGATAAACAATCTCATAAGACGCGCTGCCAGACTTGTCCAAGTGTACTTTCACCAAACTGGTCGCGCATTCGTGACAAACCTGCAAATAATCAGTATTGACGTTTTTACTTTGAATTTGACGTAGCAATTCTTCGCCATCGGCATCATCGCCGCGACGACTGATGATGGCAGCATCGATACCCAAAGACTGCAAACGGACAGCAACATTTAGGGGTGCACCACCCAATACCTTCCCGTTTGGAAAATCGTCCCACAGCACTTCGCCGAAACTGGTTACTTTCATTCTTGGCCTTCCTTTTTTGAGGTTGATTGGCAGGGTCTGCACTCCCGACAGATTTTTTGCAAATCATGTACTTGTAGTAAAACTCCAGCATCGGGGGCAAAAGTATTATGTTTTAAAATATTGGGACTGACAAGCAATTAAGGGGATATCAGACAATAAACTTGATTCATCACAAAATTATATTGTTCCTATTTTTTCTTTTTCTTTCACGTTTATCCCCTCTCATTTCATTAAAACAAAACATTCTGAAATTTAAATACAAAAGGCCGTCTGAAAACTGATTCAATCAATTTTCAGACGGCCTTTATCGAATTATTGCAGCGATTAAACTACAACTTCTTCTTTTTTCTTCACTTCTTTGGCAATGTTCTCACGACTCAAGCCAAACATCAGCAAGAGCGGGCTGGCAACCAATACGGATGAGTAAATACCGAACACGATACCGATGGTCAGCGCCATGGAGAAACCGTGCAAGGCTGCACCGCCAAACACCAGCATAGAAACAACCATTGCCTCGGTCGAACCGTGGGTAATGATGGTACGGCTCATAGTTGCAGTAATCGCGTTGTCGATAACTTCTGGCACAGTGTGGCCGCGCATATGCGGCTTACGGAAGTTTTCACGAATACGGTCAAACACAACCACAGATTCGTTCACAGAATAACCCAGAACTGCCAAAATACCTGCCAAGACAGTCAATGAGAATTCCCATTGGAAGAAGGCGAAACAGCCGAGAATAATCACGATATCGTGCATATTCGCAATAATCGCCGATACTGCAAAACGCCACTCAAAACGCATGGACAAGTAAATAATGATACCTGCCACTACGAAGCCTAATGCCATCAAACCATTGGTAACCAATTCTTCGCCGACTTGAGGGCCGATGAATTCGACTTGGCGCAAAGTAACGTCAGGATTGTCTTTTTTCAGCAAATCCATCACTTGGTTGGACAACTGGGCAGACGTTACGCCTTCTTTGTTCGGCAGGCGAATCATGATATGTTTGTTCGTACCCAATGCCTGAACCTGTACATCACCCATTTTCAGCGTATCGAGGCGTTCGCGCGTTTTATTCACATCCACGCCCTGCTGATATTGGACTTCCATCACCGTACCGCCGGTAAATTCGACGGAGAAATTCAGGCCTTTGGTTACCAAAAAGAACACGGCAGCGATAAACGTAACCAACGAAATAAAAGTCGTCAGTTTGCCGTAGCTCATAAACGGAATATCGCGTTTGATTTTAAATAATTCCATGTTTTACTCCTTGCCTTCTGCCATTTCAGCTTTCGGCTTCCATACCGAGCCGATGGAAATATTTTGCAATTTGCGGCGACGGCCGTACCACAGGTTGACCAAAGCACGGAACACGACCACAGATGAATACATCGAGGTCAGAATACCGATACAGTGTACAACGGCAAAACCGCGTACCGGGCCGGAACCGAATACCAACAAAGCGATACCGGCAATCAGGGAGGTCAAGTTGGAGTCGACAATGGTTGCCCAAGCGTGTTGGAAACCGAGGTTGATGGCCTGCTGCGGTGCGACACCGGCACGCAATTCCTCACGGATACGTTCATTAATCAACACGTTGGAGTCAATCGCCATACCTAAGGTCAAAGCCAAGGCGGCAATACCCGGCAAGGTCAACGTTGCCTGCATGGCAGACAAAATACCCACCAAAAACAAGATATTGGTACTCAAAGCAATGGTAGAGAAGAAACCCATCAAGCGATAGTAAATCACCATGAATGCAGCAACGGCGGCAAAGCCCCACAAGGTAGAGTGGAAACCTTTTTCAATGTTTTCTTTACCCAAAGACGGGCCGATGGTACGTTCTTCGACAATCTGCATCGGCGCGGCCAGCGAACCGGCACGCAGCAACAATGAAGTGTCGTTGGCTTCGGCTGTCGTCATGCTGCCGGAAATCTCCACGCGGCCGCCGGTAATGGCGGCACGGATGACTGGTGCGGTAACGACTTCGGATTTACCTTGGTCGATCAACACCATAGCCATACGTTTACCCACATTGGCCGAAGTCAATTCGCCAAAAATGCTGCCGCCCGCACTATCCAGGCTCAGGCTCACGGCAGGCGCGCCCATTTGGTCAAAGCTAGGTTGCGCATCGTTGATGTTGTCGCCGGTCAGTTCAACTTGTTTGTTGACCAAGATAGTTTCCGGATGATCGCCACCGCTTGACAGCAATTCGTAACCGGTCGGCACATTGCCGCTCAAAGCTTCTTGCAATTTGATCGGATCGTCTTCCACCATACGCACTTCCAAAGTCGCGGTACGGCCGATAATGTCTTTGGCTTTGGCAGTATCTTGCACGCCCGGCAGCTGTACGACAATACGGTCAAGGCCGGATTGTTGGATAACCGGTTCGGCTACGCCCAATTCGTTCACACGGTTGTGCAACGTATTGATGTTTTGTTTAACTGCATCAGAACGTACTTTATTGATTGCTTCTTCAGACAAAGTCAGCACGATATTGTTGCCGTCCGGCAGCAGCGTGGCTTCAGGGAACAATTTTTGCAACTGAGGCAAGGCTTTTTGTACATCGGCAGCATCTTGCAAAGGCACGGTCAGACCGTTTTCAGTCTGATGCACCGTGCCGGTACGGATTTTTTCGCGGCGCAATTCGCGGCGGATATCGCCGGAATAACGTTCAAACGTTTTCTGCATCGCGGCTTTCATGTCCACCTGCATGGTGAAATGCACGCCGCCGCGCAAGTCCAGACCCAGGAACATCGGATTGGCTTTGATTTTCGCCATCCACTCAGGGCTGTCTGCCAACAGGTTTAGCGCGGTAATATAGCCCTCGCCCAAAGTATTTTCGATGACGTCGCGCGCTTTCAATTGCGTTTCGGTATCTTTGAAACGCACTTTCAGCGAGTTGTCGACGATGAACATACCATCAGTCTGAATACCTGCCTGTTTCAGCGCGGCATCCACTTTAGACTGGGTTTGATCGTTGATCACGATGGCTTGTCGGTTGGTCGATACCTGTACGGCAGGCGTTTCACCGAAAAGGTTGGGCAGCGAGTAAACAGCCGCAACCACAATCGTGAACGCAATCAGCAGGTATTTCCATAAAGGATAACGGTTCATGGTAAACCTTTGCTTTATTTATAAAGGCAAACAGCCGCGCTCGGAAAATGAGGCGGCTTTTTGCAAAAAAACGGATTATTCGGCTTTCGCGGCAATCGCGTTGCGCTCAACTTCCACTTCGATTTTCGCACCTTGACCGATGTCGACAGTGTAGAATTGCTCGCCGACTTTGGTTACGCGGCCTTTGAAACCTGCCGCCAAAACGACTTTATCGCCGACTTTCAAAGCGGCCAACATCGCTTGGTGCGCTTTGAATTTCTTTTGTTGAGGACGCATAATCAGGAAGTAGAACACCACCATGATCAGCACTAAAGGGGCAAATTGAGCCACTGCTTGATTCATAAATATATCCGTTCTTTCAAGTTTTAGATTAAGTAAAAAACTGCACACTGCAATCAAACACATTGGTTGGACTGCAAAATTGAGCTATTCTAAAGGCCGTCTGAAAAATTTCCAAGTATTTCCGTATTTATTAACCATATTTAGCAGTCTTTACGACTTGTCCGACACATACTGTTCCATGTTCAAAAAAATCCTTTGGCGCATCAGCACCCGCCTACGCCGTTTGGTTGGCAAAAACGCCCGCACCGTATGGATTTCGCATCCGATATTCCTACAGCACCAGCCGGGGCCCAACCATCCCGACAGGCCCGAACGCATCAGCGCCATTCAAACCGCCTTAAAACAAGAAGGCATTTGGCGTCGCCTGCAAACCACCGAAGCACCGGAAATCAAAGATGCGCAGCTGGCATTGGTTCACTCGCGCAACTATCTGCACGAATTGGAGGCCGCCCAGCCGCTCCCCGGAAAAATCCACCGCATCGACGACGATACCGTCATCGGCCACGACTCCCTCCAAGCCGCCCGTTTTGCGGCCGGCGCCGTCGTCAAGGCAGTCGATATGGTGATGAACAAAAAGGCCTGGCATGCTTTTTGCGCCATCCGCCCGCCAGGCCACCATGCCCACAGCAACAGCGCCGGCGGATTTTGCCTGATCAACAACGTTGCCGCCGGCGTGATGCACGCCATTGCCCAATACCGCTTGCAACGCATCGCCGTCATCGATTTCGACGTCCACTTCGGCGACGGTACGGCGGAGATTCTCCAAGACGATCCGCGCGTGATGTTTTTCAACCTGTTTGAAACCGACATCTTTCCCTTCCCTCAGGCGGAACAATACGCCGGCAATAAGAATATGCTGCATACGCCCCTCAAACCGGGCACAGGCAGCCGTATCTTCCGCACGACCATCCGCGAACAATGGCTGCCCAAGCTCACGGCCTTCCGCCCCGAGTTGGTGTTGCTTTCGGCCGGTTTTGACGGGCATAAACAAGACGAAACAGGCCGTCTGAACCTGCATGAAGCCGATTTTGCCTGGCTGACACACAAAATCGTCCAAGCAACGGCAAGCTGTCAAGGACGTGTCGTTTCCGTACTGGAAGGCGGCTATACCTTGGAATCCATGTCAAAATCCGCCGCCGCCCACATCCGCGTATTGGCGGGATTAAGCAAGGCCGACTACGTCATCGCCTACCAAAAGCATCTGAAGCGCGGCAAAAGTAATAATCCTACACCATAATGCATTCAAACTATTGCCCAGGCCGTCTGAAAACAGATTATCCATTTCAGACGGCCTTTTTTTTCATTTACAAACTTTAATTTGAGCAAAGACAAACCATTTCCATATTATCAGTAGTAAAATAACAAACATAAAACATATCAATAAAAACATTTCACACGCCACACTGCTTCCCTTTCCCCAATTGACCGTCTTTTTCAGACGGCCTCCACTTAAAAAAAGGAGCGTTACAATGAAAGCAGCACGTTTTTACAACAAAGGCGACATCCGCATCGAAGACATTCCCGAGCCAACCGTAGCTCCGGGTACTGTCGGCATCAATGTTGCGTGGTGCGGTATCTGCGGTACCGACCTGCACGAATTCATGGAAGGCCCGATTTTCATTCCGCCTTGTGGCCATCCGCACCCAATCTCCGGCGAGTCTGCGCCAGTTACCATGGGTCACGAATTTTCCGGCGTGGTTTATGCCGTCGGCGAAGGCGTGGACGACATCAAAGTCGGCCAACACGTTGTTGTCGAACCCTACATCATCCGCGATGACGTACCGACCGGCGAAGGCAGCAACTACCACCTCTCCAAAGACATGAACTTCATCGGCTTGGGCGGTTGCGGTGGCGGCTTGTCTGAAAAAATCGCCGTCAAACGCCGTTGGGTACACCCTATTTCCGACAAAATCCCATTAGACCAAGCTGCTTTGATTGAGCCTCTGTCTGTCGGCCACCATGCTTATGTACGCAGTGGCGCGAAAGAAGGCGATGTCGCATTGGTCGGCGGCGCAGGTCCAATCGGTTTGCTGTTGGCTGCCGTACTGAAAGCCAAAGGCATCAAAGTCATCATCACCGAATTGAGCAAAGCACGTAAAGACAAAGCACGCGAAGCCGGCGTGGCCGACTACATCCTCGACCCATCCGAAGTCGATGTCGTTGAAGAAGTGAAAAAACTGACCAACGGCGAAGGCGTAGACGTCGCATTCGAATGCACCAGCGTCAACAAAGTGCTGGACACCATGGTCGAAGCGTGCCGTCCGACTGCGAAAGTCGTCATCGTATCCATTTGGAGCCACCCCGCTACCATCAACGTCCACAGCGTTGTGATGAAAGAGCTGGACGTGCGCGGCACCATCGCCTACTGCAACGACCACGCAGAAACCATCAAATTGGTTGAAGAAGGCAAAATCAACCTTGAGCCTTTCATTACCCAACGCATCAAACTGGACGAATTGATTTCCGAAGGCTTCGAGCGCTTGATCCACAACAACGAATCCGCAGTAAAAATCATTGTTAATCCTAATCTTTAATCCTAAGGCTTAAAGAATAAACAGGCCGTCTGAAACTTTTCAGACGGCCTGTGTACTTGATAAATTCCCGAATGGCCCAATTCTATGCCGACCATTCACTTATCAAGAGTAAAACTCCATGAATCCAAAATACGCCCCACTCTTTCAAACATACACCCTCAATAACGGCGTAACCATCAAAAACCGCCTTGTCGTCGCCCCCATGACCCATTTCGGCTCACAAGCCGACGGTTTAATCAGCGACCAAGAGCGTACTTTCCTCAGCAACCGCGCAGGCGATATGGGCCTGTTTATCACTGCCGCCACTTTGGTTCAAAAAGACGGCAAAGCCTTTCACGGCCAACCTGAAGCCACAGGCGAACACTGCCTCGACAGCCTGAAAGAAACCGCACAAATCCTGCAACAGCAAGGCGCAAAATCAATTTTGCAAATCCATCACGGCGGTTCCAAAGCCATTGATGAACTTTTGGACGGTCTCGACAAAATCAGCGCTTCCGCCAGCGAAGCCGAACACGCACGCGAAGCGACCGCAGAAGAAGTCGAAGCACTCATCGCTTCTTATGCACAAGCCGCCGATTTGGCGCTTCGTGCCGGTTTTGACGGCGTGGAAATCCACGGTGCCAATACCTATCTGATCCAACAGTTTTACTCTGCCCAAAGCAACCGCCGCAACGACCAATGGGGCGGCAGCTTGGAAAACAGAATGCGCTTCCCTCTGGCCGTTATCGATGCCGTGGTTGCCGTCCGTGAAAAACACCAGCGCAACGACTTCATTATCGGCTACCGCTTCTCCCCTGAAGAACCGGGCGACGACGGCTTAACCATGACCGAAACCGGCGCACTGATTGACGCATTGGTACAAAGACCGCTGCAATATCTGCACGTTTCCCTGTGGGAATTTGATAAAAAAATCCGTCGCGGCGGCGATACCGCCCAAACCCGTATGCAGTTTATCCACGAACGCATCAACGGCAAACTGCCGCTTATCGGCGTGGGTAACCTGTTTACCGCCGACCAAATTTTGGCCGCCTATGAAACCGGCTGGGCAGAATTTATCGCATTGGGCAAAACTGTGATGATTAATCCGCACATCGCCACGCAAATCCGTGAAGGCCGCGAAGATGAAATCGAAACGCAACTCGACCCGACGCGCGCCGACCATTACGGCCTCCCCAACACCTTGTGGGGATTTGCCTCCAGCGGTACGCAATCATGGCTGCCGCCGGTAAAAGGCGCGGAATGGAAACCGATGGATATTTAATCATCGATTCATAACCAAAGGCCGTCTGAAACTTTTCAGACGGCCTTTGTTTTGGTACAAACATTGAATTATCAAGCATTTTTTTGTACAATTCCGCATCTTTCAATCTATTGCAGGGCGTGTTGCACACGCCCTTATTTTAGCCTGTTTTCCAACACCCATATCCTTCAGGCCGTCTGAAAAAGCGGCCTGAAACTTTTTGCAAAGAAAACCATGTCCCAAGAAATCCTCGACCAAGTGCGCCGCCGCCGCACGTTTGCCATCATCTCCCACCCTGACGCGGGTAAAACCACGCTGACCGAAAAACTGCTGCTGTTTTCAGGTGCGATTCAGAGCGCGGGCACGGTAAAGGGCAAGAAAACCGGCAAATTCGCCACCTCCGACTGGATGGACATCGAGAAACAGCGCGGCATTTCTGTGGCATCAAGCGTGATGCAGTTCGACTACAAAGACCACACCGTCAACCTCTTGGACACGCCGGGACACCAAGATTTCTCCGAAGATACCTACCGTGTATTGACCGCCGTCGACAGCGCGTTAATGGTCATCGACGCGGCAAAAGGTGTGGAAGCGCAAACCATCAAACTCTTGAACGTCTGCCGCCTGCGCAATACGCCGATTGTCACGTTCATGAACAAATACGACCGCGAAGTACGCGATTCTCTGGAATTACTGGACGAAGTGGAAAACATCCTGCAAATCCGCTGCGCACCCGTCACCTGGCCGATCGGCATGGGCAAAAACTTCAAAGGCGTGTACCACATCCTGAACGACGAAATCTATCTCTTCGACGCCGGCGGCGAACGTCTGCCGCACGAGTTCGACATCATCAAAGGCATCGACAATCCTGAATTGGAACAACGCTTTCCGCTGGAAATACAGCAGTTGCGTGACGAAATCGAATTGGTTCAGGCGGCATCGAACGAATTTAATCTCGACGAATTCCTCGCCGGCGAACTCACGCCCGTGTTCTTCGGCTCTGCGATTAACAACTTCGGTATTCAGGAAATCCTCAATTCATTGATTGACTGGGCGCCTTCGCCGAAACCGCGCGACGCAACCGTGCGCATGGTCGAGCCTGACGAGCCAAAATTCTCCGGATTTATCTTCAAAATCCAAGCCAATATGGACCCGAAACACCGCGACCGTATCGCCTTTTTGCGCGTCTGCTCCGGTAAATTCGAGCGCGGCATGAAGATGAAACACCTGCGTATCAACCGCGAAATCGCCGCCTCCAGCGTGGTAACCTTCATGTCTCACGACCGCGAGCTGGTAGAAGAAGCCTACGCCGGCGACATCATCGGCATCCCGAACCACGGCAACATCCAAATCGGCGACAGCTTCTCCGAAGGCGAACAACTGGCGTTCACCGGCATCCCATTCTTCGCGCCCGAACTGTTCCGCAGCGTCCGCATCAAAAACCCACTGAAAATCAAGCAACTGCAAAAAGGTTTGCAACAGCTTGGCGAAGAAGGCGCGGTACAGGTTTTCAAACCGATGAGCGGCGCAGATTTGATTTTGGGCGCGGTCGGCGTGTTGCAGTTTGAAGTTGTTACCTCGCGGCTGGCCAACGAATACGGCGTAGAAGCCGTGTTTGACAGCGCATCCATCTGGTCGGCGCGCTGGGTATCGTGCGAAGACAAGAAAAAGCTGGCGGAGTTTGAAAAAGCCAATGCAGGCAATCTGTCGATAGACGCAGGCGGCAACCTCGCCTATCTCGCACCTAACCGCGTCAACCTGAATCTGACACAAGAACGCTGGCCGGATATCGTGTTCCACGAAACACGCGAGCATTCGGTTAAACTGTAAAACGCAAAGGCCGTCTGAAACATTCAGACGGCCTTTTTTTCATTCGATATCAACCCAATAAATCCCAAGCAAACTTCCCAATGGTCAGGCACAGCAGCAACATAAATCCGTAACGCAGCTCAAATATTGTCTTATTTTAGCTTTTAGCACCTCACCAAACATTTTCGGAATAGAATGTTGACTTTAACCTTAGGTCAAAGTTTATAATTTGTGCTCCTTCAGTTATCACATAGGCGAAAAACATGAAAAAACTTATGACTTTTATCACACTTAGCGCTGTTGCAATTTCAAATTATGCCCAAGCTAATGAACAACCGCATCAAGCACACATGAATATGCCAATGTCGACAGATTCTGCAATGCAACAAGAATTAATGCAAGGTATGAATCAAATGAATCAAGACATGATGGCAGCTGCGCAATATAAAGATCCTGATGTTGCTTTTGCAGCAGGTATGTTGCCACACCATATTGGCGCAGTAAAAATGGCGGAAGTTGAATTAAAATACGGAAAGGATCCTGAGATGCGTAAGCTTGCTGAGGATATTATTAACGCACAACAAGCGGAAATTGAACAAATGCAAAAATGGCTTAAAGCACACAACAAAAAAAGCTCCGTAAAATGATCTGACCCAAAAAGTTAGACTGATTTAGTTCAAGGACTGAGTTCTGTAATTCACAGAGCTCAGTCCTTTTAGTTTCCCCTGAATGCGCTCATGGTTGTAATAATGAATGTACTCATGAATCGTTTTTTCCAGTTGTTAGAACGTCTCAAATCATTTACCGTAATAACATTCCATTTTTAATCGTCCAATTGATGACCTTTGCCGAAGCGTTGGCCGCTAAAAAATCATAGCCGTAAAAGCGGACGAACACAAAAGCCAGCAGGCTGCCCGTTCCCGGCCCGAACACGCCGTCGTAAAACCCGATTAACGCGCCGAAAAATAAGCCCCATAAAGTTTCGCGGCGCGTCAGCTTTTCAGTGCGCACTGTCTGCCCCAAGTCTTTTTTCAAAAAAGTGTACAGGCACATGGCAATCATGATGACCAGCATTGCCGGTTTCATGTATTGCACGGGGAAATACACCACCGTTTTCGCGCCCAAATATGAAGCGGCAAATGCCAACGCCGCCGCAGGCAGCAGCATTTTCCATGGCACAGGGATTCGGCGCAGATATTGCCCCGTCGCAGTCAACGTGCCGCAGCAGGAAGCAAATTTATTGACACCCATCACCGAAGCCACAGGCGTAGCGTTTGGCAATAGGTTGAACAATCCGGGAATCTGCAACAGCCCGCCGCCGCTAACCGCCGCATCCATTAGCCCGGCAGCAAAGCCGACCAACACCAGATAATAAAAAAACGAATCTGCAAGCATAATATCCATCTCTAAAAAGCAAAGCGATTTTGCGCGTGTTTGCCTGTCCTGACAACCTACAAGGCCGTCTGAAAAACAAGGAACGATATTCTGTTTTCAGACGGCCTTTCTTTTTAAATTCAGCCACTCAAATTGCAGCTTAAAAACTTTTCCATTAAAATGCCGCCCCTTATCTTTCCCACACACAACACATTCTATGGAACATTCCACCCCGACCAAACGCACAGCCCACGACCGAATGGGCATCTTCGCGCATTTCATTTTTGCCAGCCGCTGGCTGCAACTACCGATTTATATAGGCTTGATTATCGCCCAAGTCATTTATGCCTGTAAGTTCCTCAAATCATTGTGGCACTTGGTATCCAATTTCAGCATCATGGATGAAAACACCATCATGATCGCCGTATTGAACCTGATTGATGTTGTGATGATTGCCAACCTGCTGACCATGGTCATTGTCGGCGGCTACGAGACCTTCGTCTCCCGCCTTCACGTTGACGAACATCCCGACCAGCCCGAATGGCTCAGCCATGTCAATGCTTCGGTTTTGAAGGTTAAGCTGTCGATGTCCATCATCAGCATTTCCTCCATCCATCTGCTGCAAACCTTCCTCAACGCCGCCAATCTGTCGGAAAAACAAATCATGTGGCAATGTATTACCCACATCTGTTTCCTGATTTCCGCCCTCGCCATGGCTTTAACAGACAAAATCGTGTACAGCACGACGCATAAAGCGCATTGATAAAAAGCAATCAAAAGGCCGTCTGAAATATTTCAGACGGCCT